>JAKSHX010000003.1 GCA_024399155.1 archaeon
ACCGGAGTTAGTATTAAATCAAGTATGGGCAATTATCTCCTATGAAGATCCACATCGTCGGGGGATTCCTGGGGAGCGGAAAGACGACACTGATTATCAGAATCGCAAACCATTACATCTCTTCGGGGAAGAAGGTCACCGTTCTGGTGAACGAGATCGGGGAGATCGGGGTGGACAACGAACGCATATCCTCTGAAGGATTGAACTCCGTCATGTTGGAAGGCGGATGTATATGCTGTTCTCTGACGGGTTCGCTTCAATCAACCGTAAGGAACATCGATAGTGAATTTCATCCCGATATACTCCTTATCGAACCTACCGGGCTGGCCCTGCCGCACAAGGTTCAGAGTATGGTCAGAGGGCTGACGGTCGATGAGGAAACCATAGACATAATAGGCGTATGCGATGCTGTCAGGTTCAGAACCCTCAGAAAAAACAAGGAGGATTTCCTCAGGGCGCAGCTCTCCCATTCTGACATACTTCTTGTAACGAAAGCGGATATCGCCGACCCCGACAAGATCCGCGAAACATCGTTGTGGCTCAGGGATTTGTGTCCCGGAAAGCCCGTTTACACGGTATCAGGAGAAACGGGAGATGGGCTCCCCGAAGTGTTTTCTGAACTTGTCAGACCATCCTGAACGCGTCGTATTTGTACGCTTTCTGCGGACACTGCATCTGACACCTGTAGCATGCGGTCCCCAGGCACTTCTTGGTCTTCACCCTGAACGTTCCGTCGGGATCCATAGACAGAGCCTTCTCGGGACATTCGTTCACGCATTTCCCGCACTTCACGCAGCCTTCGAACCTGCCAACAAGTTCCGTTCCTATGTCATCGAGAATTTTAAGACCGTACTTTCCCAGATCGGGAATGTCCCTAGTAACTATGCGGAAAACCTCTGGCGTTCCGGCGGGAGCCGGGAGCGACTGTATTCCGGACAGTGCTAGATTGGCATTGTACGATTCCATGGTCATTCCCTCATCCCAGTATGCAAGTTCCTGGATGTAGATTTCTTCGAAAATCTTGTCCGTCGCGAACATGACGTGGTTGGATCTTATCTGATTAGCTGTCTCCTGCAGTTCGTCGAGCAGTTCGGGTCTGCGCAGAATATCTGTCGCGAGGGAAAGAGAAGTGTTGCCTATCTGATATAGTTTCGTGCAGGAGGGCGGAACCAATCCGATGTTTCTGGCCTTCACGGCATCCACGTAGGTTCCTGAAGCTCCCGCCAGATACATTATGTCAAGATCGGAGAATTTGATTCCGGCATGTTCGAGGAGTGCGAAATGACCGGCACGTATCGCACCTATCGCTTTCGCAGCTTCAGAGATGTCCTTTGAATCTATGTACACGCCGTCCTGCATGACGAGCTTCGCGCTGGATGTTGTAAGCCTGCCTTTTTTCCACAGGTTGCTGTCCATTGCCGCCGATACCGCCGCCACGACGCCGGTGCCTGTAATGCCTTTGGCCTTTCCGTGCATCACATCTTCGTCGGTGCACATCTCCAGACCGAAATCGTACTTGTCTCCAGGCATCGCGTCCATATCGTCGTTGAGCACCATGCATTTCCAGCCGAAATCATATTTTAGATCCGAGATGGCACCCGGCGCGGCAAGCATTCCGAATCTGATCGATTGACCCTCCATCGCTGGTCCCGCCGCGGCGGAACCGGTGTATATGTTGTCACCCACTTTGAGCGCCATTTCGGCATTAGTCCCGTAGTCGGTGACCATGCAGTTTTCCTTCTGGTCTAGGAATCCACTCTTATACATCATCGCGAGGGCATCTGCGCCGATTTCGTGCCTTATGGCTGGCGGAACGTACAGTTCCGTTCCGTCTGGAACGTTCAGTCCCACAGCGGATGCATCGAAGACACCCGCATCCCGCTTCTGCTCGGTTATGTTCCTTGCCCTGTGTGCATTCTTTCCTGCGAAGGCAAGATCGTCGACCGGTATTCCTTGGAACAACGAGAGTTGAATAGGATTCCCACATATAGACACCCTTTCGACCTCGGAAAGGTCGATGTTCAGATTGGAGATCACTTTATTGGCGGTGTCAATGAGAATGCGATGCGCCAAGTCGTTTCCGTTTCTGATGCAGAATGTGAGGTGATCCATTATGTTCGCGCCGGGGAGAGGGTGGCATACGGTCATTGCCGTCGAAAGAATCTTTCCATCGTCAAGATCCACCCCATGAGCCCTGGTTCCGCTCGTGCCGATGTCGAGAGAGATGCCGTAGGTCATGCTTATCTATGTGTGTATCGGGTCCGTATTATAAAGAAGGTCTTTTTCTTAATATGTATAACAAACTAGCGGACGTCTCCGGTCATAAGATACGACCTGAAAACACAGGGTGGCATATATAAACAGGGGTGTAAAAACAGCGGTTTTTGATATATCCGTAAAATTCCAGGCTATGTATAATTAATATCTGCGTACGAATATTGGACGTTATGTCTTCTATAGTCTACCTCAAGAACCGTTCCAACGGGAAAACCTATGCCTATCTCAATGAATCAGAATGGGACAGTGTTGCTAAGAAGTGTCGCTGTAGAAGAAAATGTATTGGACACCTCGATCCCGTAACGGGGGATATAGTTCCCAACAGAAAGAAATCCGAACATACGGATTCTGTGGTCGTCGACAACATCGGTCTAAGACTGTTCCTCGGTGCCCTCACCACCGACATGGGACTCAGGGATGTGATCCGTGAGACGTTCCCCGACAACTGGAAGCTCATAATGACAGTGGTTTATTACATCCTTGACACGAATCAGGACCTGTCGAGGATCAGAAGATGGTCACTTGAGAATATCACCCCTTACGGAAAAGGTATCAAAACATCCGACATCGACGCCGTTCTTCGCAACATAACCGAAAACGACCTCATGAATTTCTTCGGTTCCTGGCGCAAAAAGATCGAATCGGACAGATTTTACATACAGCACATAAGCTCGAAATCCGACCTCCATAGGGAGTTCGGACTGATCGAGTACTTCTACAACAGTGATGCCGTGAAGACGATGACGAATGTTTCGGTGTTCTTCGACGAGAAGAGCAGCCTTCCGATCGCCATGAGCATATGGGACAGCCACCCACACTCTATGACGGATCTGGACAAAAGAAAGAATGACATGCTCTGGTTGAACATGGGGGAACCGATCCAGGTCCTGGACACGGATTTCTGCAACGCATCCGATATTGACATGCTTCTCCAGGGGATGAAACCGTTCGTCATGAAACTGACGCATGACTACCACCTTACCGTAGAGCTGATAGACAACGTCGGCGACAGAATAATGAATCTCAACAACAGAATCGTGGTGGGCGACGAGGTTCTTTTCTCCATGACCTTTTTGAGATTCATCAACGGCCACAAATGTTTCGTGCATGTGTTCTACAGCACCAAGAGGGCGGAGTCGGAGTTCTCGTCGTTCCTAGAGATAATCGAGAAATGCCAGAAGGAATTGGAACATAAAATCTTCGTCCCCCATCATCTCGGATTCTACAACGACTACTTTGTTGTGAAGGACGAGAACGAACACAGATACGTGGAGAAGAACGGCGACGAGATCATGAAATACGGCAAGGTCTGTGGATTCACCGTGATGATATCCAACACCTTGAGGGATCCCGACAGCGTCTACGGCAAATATGTGGAGCTCCAGAATCTTAAGATCCATTATGAAGACCTCATGAACGAAGAGGACAGGAACAGTTTGAAATTGTATAACAGCACCAGCTACACCGGGAGGATATTCATACAGTTCCTTTCTTCCATCGTGTATAAGGAGTTCAGGAACCGTACCAAATCGAGCAAGGTGATCAGGAACATGCCGTTCTGGAACATCATGCATGAGATCAAGAACATCCACCGCGTCACGATCCCGGGCACCAAGAACAGCTTCAACACCGACCTCAACAGTTGCCAGAGGGAGCTGATGAGGGTACTGAACATTAGCAGGAGTTCCGTCAGACTATAATATCCACTCCTCGATGCGCCCCCATGGCAAAAGAGTGCACGATAGAAGTGGATGCCGGCGTATGCAAGATGAAGACGATGATACATGCGGTCCAGGATGACGCTACTGGCATGGTGCGCGTAGAGATCAAAAGCGACTGCCATAACATTCTGAGGTTTTCGTGGCGTTTCCCGGATATTAACCCATATACGGAAATAGAATCGCCCATGTGCGAGACGGATACGTACAGACACGCATCTAAATACATCCCCCATGCGGCATGCCCTATTCCCTGTGCGGTAATAAGGGCCGTGGAAGTCGCAAGCGACATGGGTATCAGGCGCGATATCACCATTAACTATGTTGATTGATAGGTTGTTTAACAGCTAATTATACATAGGATTTTATACGCACATTCGCTGGATTCTGTGGTATAGAGAAGCGACAGGGGGGAAGCATGGAAATATTTAAATAACATTATAATCTGTCCACGGGCTTAGACTTTTATGACAGTTTAAATCAAATCCAACCGTTTGTTATTGTGTGCTACGGCACATGGTGAGCAAAATGATGTTTGACATCAGTAAAATCGACTATTCGTTCATTCTCAAGCGTTATGACATAGCGGCTGAGAACAACGACACGCCAGAAGCTATAGCCTCGAAGATGCTCCCGAAGGATCCAGTCCTCAACAAGCTGGCCAGCGTGGTGCTCTACATGAAACTGAAGGAGATCATTCCGACAGTCAACGAGGCTTTGAAGACAAAGAAACCGCTCGAGATCATCAACAACGGTCTCGTCGCGGGGATGGAGATTGTCAGCGTCCTCTACGCAAAGCATATCTATTATCTGCCGGAAATTATGATGGCCGCAAAGGTCATGGAGGTCGGTATCAGCATCGCTGAGAAGCAGATCCCCGGCGGAAGAGAGACCAAAGGAAAGGTCGTTATGCATGCCGCCGAAGGCGACCCGCACGATATCGGAAAGAACATCGCGGCAGTCATGATGAGGTCCTCCGGATTTACCGTCGTGGATCTCGGAAAGGATGTTGCCGTCGATGAGGTCGTTGCTGCCGTCAAGAAGGAGAAGCCACTCTTCGTGAGCGGTACCGCTCTCATGACGACGACTATGACCGCTATGAAGGACGGTGCGGCGAAACTCCAGGCCGAGGGTATCGATATCCCGTACATGGCTGCCGGCGGTGCGGTGAACAGGGACTTCGCGGAATCCTTCGATCTTGGTATCTACTCTGAGAAAGCTCCCCAGACGCCCCCGATCGCCGAAAAGATCCTCAAAGGATACGACTGGAAGAAGGTCAGAGAGGAGTGGGACTCCATCGTAGGAGGTCAGTGAAATGACGACAAAATACACAAAAATGGCATACGACAACGCGGACGATATGGTCTTCGGACACGCCAAGAAACCGATTTCGTACGGACTCGGAATCAAGGTCGGAGCTGGTAGGGTTATCCCCGAGATTAACTATGCACCCAGGCCTGGAACGGAGAAATCTGTGGAAAGGATCACAAAAGAGTACGTCGACTACATCTCCAAGGACGCGATCACGAGAGCGGTCACACTCGGATTCCCGGATTTGCAACTTGAAACGGAATGGGTTTCCCAGATGGGTACCGTGAAGGGAATGGGAGCCTCTATCGTCGCTGGACAGAAAGCGATTACGGAGAAGATGCACGATGAGTACGGAATCAACCTTGCGGTAAGGCACACGATTCCCGACCAGCGTGAGGCCGAGCAGGGACTCAGACTCGGAATGGACAGCAAGTTCTCGTATCCCGAGAAATTCATCGAATGTTGCGAGACCGCCTGCGAGAACGGAACGGATGTGCTTTGCGTCGAGTCCGTCGGGGGTAAGGAATTCGCCGACTATGCCGTCCTTAACGGGGACATCACAGCGTTCCTCTTCGGTGTAGGTTACTTGGGATCCATAGATATGGAAAAGATTTGGACTGAGATGGTCAGCATATGCAAGAAGAACAAGACGATCGCGGGAGGGGACACCAACTGTTCCGGAGCGAACGTTTCGATGTTCATGGCAGGCGGTTTGCTTGACAATGATGTTCAGAGAACATTTTCTGCGGTCACGAGGGCGATTTCTGCCGCGAGGACAATGGTTGCGATGGAATGTGGAGCGACCGGGCCGGACAAGGACTGCGGTTACGAGGGACCGATTATCAAATCCATCACAGGAAAGCCCGCCGCACAGGAAGGAAAGAACTGTCAGTGTGCACACGCGGATATCCAGGGTAACCTCATGGCACAGTGTGCGGACGTATGGTCCAACGAATCCGTCGAGTACCACCCCGAATTTGGAGGTTCATCCGTACAGTGTTGGCTCGGACCTCTCGGATACGAGTGCTCGCTCATGAACACCGCGATTGTGACCGGCCAGGCCAAGATCCTTAGGGATCTCTACATGACATCTGACAGAACCCGTGGTCCGGAAGGATACATACTCGCATACGACAATGCATGGAAGATCGGTAAGAAGATCGCCGAGAACGGCAACGACTACTACCTCCGTGCTAAGGCGGCAGGTCTTGCAGCGGCCAACATTATCATCGAGGGCAACAGCAAGAAAGAACTTCCGCTTACCAGGAAACAGCTCGATGTGGTCAAGAAGATCGTTAAGGATCTCGAGGCACTGCCTGACGACACCGACAAGTTCTACGAGTACTGCGAGAAGAAGTATAAGGACGAAGTCCCCAACTTCAAACCGAAGTCCTACGGGTTCTAAACGGATTAGGGTGGGAAACCACCTTACAAAACCTTTTTCCTTCGGTTCTCAGGCTGGTTCGGCAGGACTGTGTAATATCTTTGGTCTCTGTTGTACCAGATGATTGTTGTGATTTTATGAAAAATACTGGTTTGATTTGCTACGATAGGGTGTAGAATAGTGATGGAAGCCATTCGGGCAGAGAAAAACATTTTATTTCACCAAAGTTGATGAAAAGGAAACCGTTAGTGACATTGTGCATCTGGTCCGTATGAACCGATCGGAAAATTGTAGTTAAAAAGGTAATTTATCTTATTTGTTCACATTTTACAGGTTTTCTGTAAAGCTAGGTTATCCGCTTTTTAAGGTTGCGACAATCATAATAATAGAAAACGATGATCATGTTTATATTGTTATGAATTTGCATGTGATTTAGTTGCAAAGTTCAAATGAACAACATGTAGGTAAACATTAACTAAACAAAATAGCATAAATAATAAATATGAATGATAGAAAAATTGTTACGCTTGTATACGTAGAGGGTGGATGAATAAATTATATAAATAACTAAAATGCGTTGTTAACTGCCAGAAGTATAGATAGGTATGTCTGAGTCAGAAAATAGTTCTGTACAAAACATGTTACGACGTTTTTTGGAGGGAGAAGGGGTTATTAAATTTTAGAAAGACCGGGTTCAAACTCTTAAAATGAACTCAATGATTGGCTGCATAGGTCAAAAATAAATACATATGTAGGCGAGGTTACTTTCTCCAACTGCCAACGGTAACAATATATGCTAACAATGCTTCTAGCTGGATGCGTTCGTTACTTCCTTCGATTATGCGAAACTCAATCTCGCCTGTTTTATCTATCAATTTGAATTTTTCATTATCATTTAAACTTAAATCAAAATAGGCGGAGTGAATCTGTTTGATAATATCTTGTCCAGAAATTCCGAATTCTGTCATAATATTTTCAAGTTTATTTCTTGCAGCAGTGAAATCCCCGTCGATGGCCGATTTAAGCATTTCTTTTACTTCTTCTGGATTGGCAAACCCTGTAGCCTGATATATTGTATCAGCGTCGATCTCCTTACCCATTGACGCAGCAACTTGAAGCGAATTTACCGCACGTCTCATATCCCCTCTTGCTACATGCACCAATGAATCGATAGCGCTTCCATCAATTTTGATGTTTTCGCCTTCTATGATTCTTGTTAAAAATTTCTTTATATCGTCTGCGGATAGTGGTTTAAATCTGAATACTGCACATCTTGACTGAATTGGGTCAATTATTTTTGACGAGTAGTTACAAGAAAAAATAAAACGGCAAATGTTTGAAAACTTCTCCATTGTTCTTCTTAGAGCGGCCTGTGCATCAGAAGTTAAAGCGTCAGCTTCATCCATAAAAATGATCTTAAATTCCGCTTTTCCAATCGGTGCTGTCCTCGCAAACTCTTTAATCTTCCCTCGAACAACATCAATTCCTCTCTCATCAGAAGCATTTAACTCTATTAAATTCCCTTTCCATTCGTTACCAAACATCTTTTTTGCCATGGCAAGAGAGCATGTTGTTTTTCCGGTTCCAGCTGGACCTGTAAAAAGAAGGTGTGGCATATTACAAGCGGACACGTATGCTTTGAGTCTTTCTGTTACATGCTCCTGGCCGATAACTTCATCCAAATCTTTTGGCCTGTACTTCTCTGTCCAAATCTCCTTCATAAAACCTGCCCATCATTACACTAGTATCGAATAAAAATTAGGCACGGTATTGTGGTTTATATAATTTAAATATTTGTTGCATCTGAGAGTCAGTTGATTATGCAAATTTTATTTGTGGATCATCTACGATTTTATAACATCGCTGTTCAGGTTACCGGATTCTGAGGTAGGTTCGTTACAATCCACAAAACACACACGTGAAATATTTAATTGAAAACATGTGTAGAATGGATGAAATAAAAGTGTATTGAGGAACTGTTTAATCAATGATTGAACAAATGAACATTAGAGGGTTGATTGTAACTTTTTGACGAAAATAAACTATTGAATGTTTACTTGAGTTTGTGACAAGTAAAAATTGCCTTGATTAAATCTGGGCACCCATGAATTTAATTGGTGACACAACTGTTGAACAGCCATTGGTTTCGAAAATACTAGCGAGGTTCTAGATGATGAATATATACGTGAGTAAACTCGGGAATCGTTTGTGACAATTACTCAACAGCATAACCAACTAATGTGGTCGGTAGACTGTATTGGTATGAATAAATATACCAAAGGAGACGGGCTTTGTTTTTTATGTGCTAAGAGATACTTGTGAAAGTTCTGACTCGACATATTGAAAGTAATAGAACAATGGTCACGAAAGGTATGCAATTTCAGTAAGGAAAAATGACACAACCCTTTGATATACTGATTCAGTAAAGTCACTCACATGTAAAGGACCAAAAGAGTAAAATCGAAACGTAACAACGTACGAAACTATATCGAAGTGACGTGTAATAGGTACTATAGAAGGTAATGAAATGAAGTGTGATTTTTGCCTTAAAAATGCTGTCACCTTTATTAGATACAATGGCTCACATTTGTGTAGTTATCATTTCATGAAATACATTGAAAAAAAGATAAAGAGAGAAATAAGAAAACAGATCAATCTCAATCCTGGCGACAAAATAGCCGTAGCAGTCTCCGGTGGTAAAGATAGTATGGTCACTCTACATTTAATTAAGAAGATATTCGAAGATCGTGATGACATAAAAATAGACTGCATTACTGTTGATGAGGGTATAGAGGGCTACAGACCATCGAGCATTGAAATCGTTAAAGAATACTGTTCCAACAATATTCCCTTACACATTGTTTCTTTTAAAGAAATGTTCGATCTCACCATGGATGGAGTCGCTCCATATTCTGATAAAAATAGTCCTTGCACATACTGTGGTGTGTTTCGTAGAAAATGTATAAACACTATAGCTAAAAAAATAGGAGCAAGATACATAGCAACGGGGCACAACCTCGATGACATATCTCAATCAATACTGATGAACTTTGTTCGTGCGGATATTGAAAAGCTAGTAAGGCTTGGCCCCCACAAGAAAATATATCCTGGACTTGTTCCCAGATTTGCCCCTCTCAGATCGATATCCGAAAAAGAATCTTTATTGTATGCAATTGTATCTGGATTGAAGTATCACGACCTTACATGCCCATATTGGGAAAAAGCACTTCGAAATCAATACCGCTCAATAATTGACGGACTGGAGTCTCGTTCTCCTGGCTCTAAATTTAGTATATTGTCTTCCTATGATCGATTATATCCAACGCTCATAAAAAATTGCAAACAAATTGGATTAAATATATGCACATGTGGAGAACCTGCTTCTGGAAAAAAATGTAAAGCATGCGAATTCTCCAAAGAAATGAACGAAAAATTGGGATGTTGATAATTATAATATTCAAAATAATGCGATGGTCAGTTTACACTGGGAAGCTATAAGTAAATTTATTAGTACGTAACAGAAATGCATGTTAGATTAAAAATCCTTAAACGGTATAAGGTCGCAGCATCCGCATCTAAAGCACATAGTGCAAAAAGTATGAGTGTCCAAATTGTGACGCTCCATTATCATCTTCTGGATTTTTGCCACGTGTATCATTCTTTCAGATGACGGAACATTGGTTATATTCATCTGATGAAGTTTATCTTTCACAAACGGACTGATTCTTAATGACCTTATGTATGGCGCCACACCCATTGAGCATAATTTATTTATTATGTCCTCTAACTCACTATTAGTTTCCCCAAGCCCAATTATTATGTTGGATGTAACTTTGCCTTTTCCGAACACGTTTACGGCATATGCGAGCATGCCAAAAACTATCGTTCTATCAATGTTTGGACAAATATCCAATCTTTCAGTGGCGGTTTCGATGTTAATCTTAATTTCATTCGCTCCGGCTGTTTTTAATTTGTCAACTTGTGTCGTATCATCGATGTATGACTCTACACCAATAGGCATATTTGGAAATTCGTTTCTAATATGTCTGATGCATTCCGTAATTCTGTCCACTGTTGAATTTACAGAATTGTTCACACCACTGGTTATTGCTACCGAATGAATTAATTCTTCTTTTTGATGTATTAGATTCACAATTTTTATGGCATCCAATTTTTTTGTGATATGATTGGGTAATAATGGTGATGAACAGTAGGCACACTCAAACATACAGTTTTGATCAATGTTAAAAAATGCTTGTTCTGGACAATGATATGCAACTGGCATTATAGTGACGTCGTGTATTACAATATTACCAAACACGAGTGTCTTTTTTTCAGGACAGTAAACAAAATCTCCATTATTAGTAGAGATTGATTTTTTTACTCTCATTCTTCCGAATGAAAAAACTAAAGAACGCTGTCCTGCTTCAGGGCCAGCTGTTGATCTAGAAATTTCTACAGGGACCCTATAATTTTTTGGAATGAGAACTGCACCACTGGCAATTAATGATGCTTTGTTGATTATCAACTCATCTTCCATTTCGTTGTCTCTTTTGAATCTTCCAACTGTATACCGGCTTCCATCAACCTATCTCTGATCGTATCAGCCAAATCGTAAAGTTTTTTATTTCTTAGTTCGACTCTGATGTCTATCAGAATGTCCATAATTGCATCCATCAAATCGTTGTTTTCATTATCTGAAGGAAGAATTCCAAGCACTGTATCGAACTCTTTCATCAATGAAAAGATATTTTTTGCACCTTTTTTTGACAATGTTCCTTCAGCAATGATTCTGTTGGTACTCCTTGCCATATTGAAGAATACTTTTATTGCACTACAAGTATTGAAATCATCATCCATTGCATCAACAAACTTTTTTCTAAAAGTAGTAACGAGTTCTTGTGCATCATCTGAACCTTTTGCATTCTTGATGTGTGACTGCAATTCTCTAAAATTATTCCATAACCTTTTCAGTGCAACTGAAGATCTTTCGAGTTGTTCTTCACCATAAACAAGCGGGCTCATGTAATGAGTGTTAAGAAAGAAAAAACGAATTTCTTGGCTACTATATTTTTTTGCGACGTCCTTGACGCTAAAAAAGTTATTCAGTGATTTGGACATCTTTTCATCCTTAGATGTTCCGATTCCTTTGACTTGAAGCATACCATTGTGTATCCAGTAATTTGCGAGTTTTTTTCCAGTGGCCGCCTCAGTTTGAAGAATCTCGTTTTCATGATGAGGAAAAATTAAGTCGTTGCCACCTCCATGTATGTCTATTGTATCACCGAGATAGTGTTTTATCATTGTCGAGCACTCGATGTGCCAACCAGGCCTCCCATTACCCCATGGTGAATCCCATGAAATCTCTCCAGGCTTTGCAGCCTTCCAAATGGCAAAATCCTTGACGTCCGTCTTTCGCTCATCTGAAATAATGCGCCCGGATGACTTCAAATCTTCCAATTTATGATTAGTAAGACGTCCATAATTCTCTACTTTATTCACCGAAAAATATACTGACCCATCGTCAGTAACGTATCCAAAGCCGTTGTCGATGATTGACTGTACCATAGAGATTATGTCGGGTATGCTTTCGCTTGCTTTTGGGTATATATCTGCTTTGTTTACTCCCAGATTCTTTATGTCTTGAAAATATGCATTTATATATCGATTTGAAAGTTCTAATGACGAAATATTATTCTGTGCTGCCCTTTCTATAATTTTGTCGTCTACATCTGTAAAATTGGTGACATGTATCACGTTATATCCTTTGTATCTGAGATATCTTGCAATCATATCAAAAACAATCATACTTCTTGCATGACCCATATGAATGTCATCATATACTGTCACGCCACACACGTACATCTTTACTTTTCCTTCTTCTATTGGAACAAACTTTTCCTTTTTGTTAGTGAGCGTGTTATAAATGAACAGGGGCATATGACGGCCATCCGTTGTTTGAAATATAAACATTAGTAAAACAAGTATCCTTTCTAACAATTGCTATTTATTTTAAAAATGCCATAATACCTTGGTCGAGTTATAATTTAGAGATTTTATGTGCAAAATTGCGATTACATCTATCGTGTCCAAAATTTAATTCATATGTTCAACGTTGGTACTTTTTTGTCTTGACATCGTAATCACGTTTACAAACATAAAATCATGTCATTGTGTACAACGTGAAATTGTTACATAAGTCATATACAAAATGACTGGAAAACTAAAAAAAAGTCGCTCTATAATTCTGGCCATTTTTCTTCTTTGTACTTTTTACGGTAACAATTGTCGTTTTTGAATATGTCAACCTTGGTACTAAATATTAAAACATATCCTCAATTAAAAGTCTGAATAAGTATAACATATGGACATTGACAAGAATATTAACGACCCTATCTTCGTTACTAAAAATTTATTAAATAGTATGTTTGGCCTTTTCTGACGTTTATAGGTACACGACGCAGCCTTGTACTATTTATAGTACCTAATATTCCTGCTCTTGAGCTTTATCAAGTCTAAATTTCAAGTTGTCTATTAAACTTAATGAGGTGTTATTTGTAGTTAAAATGCCATTCTATGCATGATCATTTAAGATTGGAGGAATTGAAACGTGGTTGATGCGACGGCACCACGGCCGGTTTGCCATCGCTAAAAGTAAAATGAATGGTAAAAAGATTAGAGGTGATGATTTACAACATCAGACCTGCTGATCTGAGTTCTGCAGCAATCTTCTTTACCGCACGATCTACATCCTCAGGTACCTTTGCGCCAGTACAAACCATTTTCCCTGACCCAAAAAGAAGAACTACAACCTTTGGCGAATCTAATCTATATACAAGCCCTGGAAATTGCTCAGGTTCGTATTCAACCTTCTCAAGTCCAAGTGTTATTGCAACAGTGTTAAGATTGATCTCCTGCTCGAGGTCAGATGAAGCGACAATATTTTGAACCTCGATTTTGGGCTCGATTTGAATCTCAATATTCGCTTTTTTGAGATCTTCTTTAACCTTACTAATTGCGACTTTAACCTCAGCGAGATTCTTCGCTCCTGTACAAACAACCTTCCCGCTTCTAAAGAGAAGAGTTGCTGTCTTAGGATCTTTGAGTCTATACACGAGTCCGGGGAATTGTTGGGGGTTGTACTCAGCACCTTCAAGCGCATCCTCAATCGCATTAAGGTCGAGCTCTTGTCCAAGTGACGTGGATGCTACAACGTTCTCTATTCTACCCATCTTTTCACCTGTGCGGTTGTTATTTATAAACTATATATAAACCCTTGCGATGAAATCATAGCGTTTATTTTTCTATGGGACATACCTATGCATAAATCTGTGAAGAAAACTTTTGACGGGTCCTAAGGCAATCCTGTTGAATGTGCCCGACTAATAATTTGGAGTCGGAGGGGAGAGTTGAACTCCCATCTGAGGATCTGCAGTCCCCTGCATGGCCGCTGTGCTACTCCGACACTGTGTCCCGGTTATCAATCATTATATATTAAAGTTATTCAAATGTAAACAGTAAAATAATTAGCAAAAAATGGTGTAATGTATGCATTGTAAAGATGTTTCCATACACGAAGTAAAATTTCCGTTAAACGTTGAAAACATAGCAAAAGAGATGAATGATTGGACAGTGTACGGCGGATCTGAATATCTTGTTTTTAAGAATTGCGACTCATATGCAGTATTAAAAATTTTTAAAAAAAATACAGCAGGTATATTTAAGAAAGTTTCAGGATATGAAATACTGTCTCTTCCTGAAAATACCGATTTTGTACAGGATGAAAATATTGATGTATTAAACATTCCAACACTAGTTCTTATACAACTTGGACACAAGGAGAAGGGCGTTGTGATAAAGGGAATGTTTTCTCATGTTGTTTTTGTTAAAGACTTAAAACCTCTTTATCTAGAAATCATAGACTGTATTCCACCATCTCCAGCTAAACTCGGTGTCCTCGTAAAAAAAGCACTGGACTCAAATTTTGTTAACTTACCAGTAGTGACGCATGAAACAATCATTGATATAACTTCAAAAATTTCAAAAATAGAAACAGAAGCAGTTATGTTTCCATGTAAAGCATCTGGTATAGAAACTGGCATACCTACTTATTATCTTGATGAGGGAACAAGTCTAGCACATGATGTAACACTTATAGGATGCAATCTCTCTAGGAAGATATTTATATCGCTTTATAAAAGAGACGCCCCGTTCATCAATATTTGTCCCATTAAATACATTCCAAAAAACAAAAAGTGTATAGTGAAATGTTGTGAAATAAAAGAGTATTGTATCGTTGAAAACAACATAATAAAAGTTCCATGGAGTGCGGACGTTCCTGAAGTAGCTGAATCAATTAAAACGTTATTTTCAAACCGGTAGTTACTTTATTTATTCATACTTTTTATTATGCGTAAAAATCCCCTATCCCGTGGATTGATATAATCTTTAGATTTCAACATATTGAGAAATTATATTATTGACATAGAGCATGGCACTGATATGGATGTAGCGTCTGTAAGGAAAGATTTTCCAACTATCAGAAAAGGGAAGGGAATATACCTCGACAGTGCATGTCAAAGTTTGAAGCCAGATTCTGTAATTGAGAAGATCACTGAGTACTACAGCGAATATCCGGCGTGTGGAGGCCGTAGTGTTCATTCCATGGGCACTTGTGTATCTGCAGGTGTAGACGAGACGAGAGAAAAATTATCATCGTTTTTTGGATGTGACGATCCTTGTGAATTCGTCTTTATGAAAAACACCACAGAGGGTATGAACACAATCGCCAGAGGGTTTGGACTGAAAAAAGACGATATTGTTGTTACAACAGATGTAGAGCATAATTCTAATCATGCGCAGTGGCTAGCAATGGCTTCGGAGGTCGGTATTCGAAGAAAATACATAAAATCATCCAAATATGGTGAATTTGATATTGATTTGTTCAAACAACAAATGAGTTCTAGAGTGAAATTGGTCGCAGTCGGACATACTAGTAATGTTACTGGGTACACGATACCTCTAAAAGAAATTACAGAAATCGCGCATGACTATGGAGCGGCAGTGGCGGTCGATGGAGCGCAATCTGCACCACATATGTCAATAAATCTCAAGAAATTAGATGTAGATTTCTTCTGTGCATCTCTACATAAAATGTTAGGACCAACAGGCGTGGGATTTATGTATGGTAAATCTGAGAGATTGAAAGATTTAAAACCGCTGATCTATGGCGGGGGATCAGTTGCCATTACCACCTATGACTCAATAAAAATCTCATCCGCACCAGAAAAATTTGAATCTGGACTTGAAAACTATTCAGGAATAATTGCATCTGCTTTTGCTTTGGACTATCTTTTAAAAATTGGAATGAAAAATATTACAAAGCATGAAAGTAAACTACAGAGGAGAATACACGAAGGTGTGAAAAATATCGAAAACCTTTCTATTGTTGGATCTAATGACCCAGATAAGAGAGGAAGTGTTTTTTCTTTTAATGTTGAGGGCTTAAATTCCCATGATATCGCCATGATGCTTGATAACATCGGATCAATAATGATAAGGTCAGGTATGCACTGTGCACATCCATTTTTTATATCAAGAGGAATAGATGGGTGTGCTAGAGCGTCGTTTTATCTTTACAACAACGAAGATGATATCGATAAATTTGTTGAAACTCTCGACAAAATAGTTACAAAATTCTCTAAATAATTATAACGGTGTCGCGATAAAAAGTTCAACACTGATTATTTATCGGTCGATTGTATATTTTAGCTATAACAGAAATTTAGGTAGCGTCAGCCATGGGTCCAATGTTGTTTATATAGGTATCTATCCAGGTTACACCTTAACTTTATGTCTAAAATGCCTAAATTGGCAGTATATGTTATCCATTTAATACTCGTAATAAAATTTTAACAAAATGTCTTTTGAAGGCACAATTTAAAATACTGAGGTTTTATAAACTCGCTAGTGACGTGTCAAAGTCAACAGAGCAGGTGGTATAAATGTACAGCATGAGTCCATTCGCCGGCCCTCTCATTTCCGATGAAGAGGTTATGAATAAGTATAAAAAAGAAAACCACTGGGGTCTCATGGTTTCTGTAGACCTCGGTGAGTGTGATCCGTCCAAAATTTCTAGTAAGGAAGTGATTACGCAGTTCGCCATTGATATCGCGGAACATATCAAAATGAAAAGGTATGGTGAACCTATAGTCGTCTTCTTCGGGAACGAACCAAAAGTACAGGGGTATTCTCTGGTGCAACTGATTGAAACGTCACAAATATCTGGTCATTTCGCCGATGATACTAGAAGAGCGTTTATCGATATTTTTTCATGCAAAGAATTTTGTCCGAAGGCAACAGCAGAATATACGCAAAGGTACTTTGGGGCCAAAAAGATGGAATATGCCGTGTCTTTTAGAGACATATAACTATTGTTGCTTGACGTGGGTGTGAGAGATTGCATAAAATTAATTCTGTGCCTTTGGCTTTGTAGGTGGCTATTACGACGTAAATGAATCTGGGGACTGTTGTAATCACTATTGTAGGATAAGTTCAAAAATTATATATTACGAAAATAATGGGTGGCCGGTGGTCGTTGTGAATAAGCAAGTTGTGGCGCTAGTTGCGGTTGTCGCGATAATACTAACATCTGGAATGGGTCTGTTTTTTATGCAGTCGGGCGGTGGCGACAGAAGTTTCCAAATTATTTCCGATGTGAATACCGGCGGATCGGGGATATATATTGATAGGAATACAGGGGTATCCGAAAAATTGGATGGTGGGTTGGATAGTAAGTTCATATTGGAGAATAAGGAATTGGGTGGACTTGTCATGGGTACTCCAGGTGTCTCATCGATTCAGCATACTCAACTTCAGAAAATTGCCAAAGATTCTGGATTGGATTTTAAAAAGTATGTTGAGGGAGAAAAACTCAGTGAGGATACTTTATATTACATCGAAGGTTTGAACACCTACAATATGATCAAAAGTGACACAACGATCGATGGCGGGATTATCTGGGAACCGCTGTATCAGATGGTCATCCAAGAGGGCTCAAGGTATAGGGGGTTTGCTAGTACTAACTACCTTTTCGGGGATCACATATGCTGTGTCGTTGCCGCAGACAGTGAATGGCTTAAGAATAATGAAGATGTTGCGGTAAGGTTCCTTAGGGGATACATTGAGGGTGTCAAATTCATTATAGATAAAAGAAATGCTGATGACCTTATTGGTATCGCCAGTAGTTTTATAAATATCAAAGTGGGAGATGACGTAAAAAGAAGTATTGCAGAGGCAGCCATAGATAATATCAATTATAAGTTTGATGATAACGGAAAAGGAGTTCTCAAAGGACTTAGAGAAGGTATTGAAAAACTTTCGTCGGAACTATGTAAAATGGGAATTGGTAACAGGTTGCCTGATGCGTTTGTCAACGATTCGTTCATAGAAAAAGCCCTGGTCCTTAAAGAAGATGCGAGTAATACGGGCAATGTCTTGAACGTACCCGTATCTGTTATTGATGGTGATCTTCATCACTTGGCGGCTCACATATCTAAGGAGAAGGGATATTTCAAAAAATATGGTTTGGAAGTTGAATTTAAAAAGGGCAGTTCAGGAGTGATGGTTGCTGATACGCTACTTAGTGGTGATGCTAAAATAGGGTTACTTGGAGCGTCACCCGCTATAGTTAAATTGGCAGGGAGTATGTGATTAAGGTATTGAGAATGATCCGATGAAACTCCGGTATGATGTTCACAACAAGTATCACCGCTTTGCAATAAGGTCTGCCGTTACAGTTGCGTCATTGATAATTTTTATCTATGTCTGGTGGATTGCTGCGATGTTGGCTAATAAATCTGTGTTGCCCACACCATATAGGGCGTTTGAGGCGCTGTTACATTTGATTAAAGACGGAGATCCGGTCCAAAAGGGTCGGACGCTTTGGTCTTTAATTTGGTTGAGTATTTTGAAGCTTGGTAAAGGGTTTGGATTGGCATTTATTACGGCATTGCCAGTAGGACTTCTTTTAGGTAACTTCAAATTGTTCAGAGAATTTTTTAGCCCTTGGATAGAAATGATGCGCCCAATTGCACCTATTGCATGGGCACCTATCTTTGTTATTTTGTTTACGGTAGGCAATGGTCCAGTAATGGTTGTTTTCATTGGTATATTCTTTCCATTACTCACAAACATTATATTCGGTGTGCAAAAAATTGATAGAACACTTGTTGATGCTGCTAGAACTCTCGGAGCGTCTGATTGGCAAATATTTACTAAAGTTTTGGCGCCGTCCGCCGTTCCATACGTCATGAATGGCATTAAGACAGGTCTTGGAGTAGGGTGGATGTGTATCGTTGCCGCAGAGTTGTATAATACAACGTTGAGTGGTGTTGGTTATTATATAAAATTCATGATAGACTGTAGCCGTTATGACTATGCGTTTGCCGGTATTATAGTGATTGGTATACTCGGCTTCCTTACAACTGGGCTTGCAGAATGTTTATCCAGAGTTGTTTCCAAAAGGATGGGGGTCGACATACGATAACTAAGACTGATGATGAAAATCAGGACGAACACAGTTTCGCTAGTGAAATATATAAAGGCACCTCAAAGGAAGAAACAGTGATGAAAGTAAATCACCTTCGTGTGGTGTATCATACAGATGACAACGAAACTGTCGCAGTTGAAGATTTTTCGCTTGATATAGAAAAAGGCAAGTTAATATCTATTGTGGGCCCCTCTGGATGTGGAAAAACCACTATTCTGAGGTGCTTAGCAGGGTTGTTACAGCCTACATCAGGAGAAATTTTAGTAAATAATAAAAAATGTGTGAGTCCAGGTTCGGACAGAGGTATGGTCTTTCAAGATTTTGCATTGTTTCCATGGAGAACTGTAAGACAGAATGTAGAATTTGGACTTGAGATTGCTGGAGTTTCTAAAGGTGTACGTAAAGAGAGGGCTTTAAAATATATTAAAGCAGTGGGATTAGAAAAGTTTGCAGATTCGCGCATACATGAATTATCTGGAGGGATGAAACAGCGCGTAGGTATCGCTCGTACGCTTATTATGCATCCAGCTGTAATTCTTATGGATGAGCCATTTGGAGCTTTAGATGCTCAAACCAGGAACATCATGCAGGAACAACTTATTAAGATCTTTGAACAGAGCGAGAAGACAATTGTATTCATTACTCACTCGGTTGATGAGGCATTATACCTTTCAGACAGAGTGGTTCTTCTTTCTAAGCGTCCATCCATAATCCATCAAATAATTGATATTCCATGGGAAAGACCTAGAAATCGTGCGGATCCAGAATTCACTAACCTTAGAAAAAAAATTCTTGATTATCTCGCAGGCCAAAACGTTATTGGTTAAAAAAAGACAGCTTGTATTTTTACAACTTAAGAGGTGTTCTTGTGGTTTCACGGGCCTGTGAATGTAACATATTATTTTTTCAAATTTTTGGTCGGTAATCGATATTGAACATTTCATAAGTGAATAAATGCATATGTTCAGTGGGAGTGGCTAATAATTTGACTTTATTTTTCAATATATGATCAATAGTGTAATGTGTTGCCTCATAGATTTTGAAACTGCTACAATGTACGACAGAACAAACATTGTCTGTACTGACTATGTAGAGAAACGTCATCAAATAAAAAGATTTGATTTCATAATAATTTGATAAAAGTACTAATTGTAAAAAAAATTTCAACTAACGTATATAAGATGGTTGATATTTGTGTTTATGAATATTTACGTACTCGGCGGTTTTTTAGGTTCCGGAAAAACAACATTGCTTATGAAGATTGCATCTATGTTCTCAGAAAGAGGCAAAAAAGTCTCAATAATAGTGAACGAAATGGGAACAATCGGAGTAGACGGTACCACGATCAAGAGACAGGGATATAATGCCGTAGAACTCCCAGAAGGGTGCATATGTTGTACATTGACTGGCACATTACAAAAGTCTGTAATACAAGTAGTGAATGATTATTACCCTGATATTCTCATAATAGAGCCAACAGGTTTGGCACTTCCTGATAAAGTGAAATCTATTATTGAAGCAATAAAAGGAACATCGGTAGAATATGACCAACTTAAGATCGTCGGTATTCTTGACTGTCTTAGATTTGACATATTTATTACAAAGAAGAAAGACTTCTATCTTAAACAGTTGATGCATTCTGATGTGCTTGTCGTAAACAAGAAGGATCTCGTTTCAGAAAAAAAACTACAATCAATCGTTGGTCAGGTGAGTGAGATGTTCCCGAATATAAAAATAATTTCGATGTCTGCAACATCTGGCGATGGTGTATTGGAAATATTAGAGGTGTTATGATGGATAAAACATCAATTGAAATAGCTGGCGGAGTAAGCATAGGCTTTACTGGGCATATACATTGTCTAGACTTAGAACGCATAGATTCTATGATGATGGAGATCGGTGAATGGATTGAGGAAGAAGCTGGCACATTAATGGGGCATATAAAAATGTCTTTAAAAACTAAAGAAGAAGGTATCACGCTTAATTTAACTGATCTAAGTACTGGTGTAGAACATCATGGTGATCTTCGAAATTCAAAGAGTGCTAATTTTAACTTTATGGTCGCAACCTTAGATGTAGATAAATCAAAATTAGAACGTGCAATAATGGATGCTATAGAGCACCACGAAATATGTTTAGATATAGACGATTCTAAGTGTTTTCACAAGCATCATCATTACGAGTAGACGCTCTAAAATAAATATTAAAATTCTGCTAGTTATGTGGCTTATTTATTTTCGTAGTTTATTTCGAAGTGCGTTAGACTCTTCTATGTTAGTGTCAGAGTGAATTTATGTACAAACTTGTTGAATGTGTGAACTGTGACTCGTTTATTATTAAGTACAATAGATCTTCTGTCTAGCCACATTCATATCTGATTTGACGCCTTTTTGAAAATATAACTTATCAAATGAGCATTAGATAAATAGAATTTCATAGTAACAAATAAATACAAAATAATTAAGTAGTGGTGGATTGGCAGTGTATTATGAGAGATTTTTCGAACGTTCATATTTTGAATCACCCTTTAATAAATCACAAAGTTGCTTATCTCAGAGATGTCAACACAAACACGAAAGTTTTTAGGGAGATCATTACCGAGGTTACCACTTTGATGGCATATGAGAGTCTAAAAGATGTGCCGACAGAAGTCGTAACAATTCAAACGCCGTTTGAAAAAGTGGAACAGCGGGTCATAAAAAATGATTCTGTGGCTATTGTCCCCATCCTTCGTGCAGGACTTGGAATGGTAGATGGCATATTTCAACTATTCCCAACAGCAAAAGTTGGCCACATAGGACTCTACAGAAACGAAGAGACGCTTAATCCTGTAAAATACTATTGTAAATTGCCTAAAAATATTGAAGATAAAGTTGTTATAACATTAGATCCGATGCTTGCAACCGGTGGGAGTTCTTCTGCAGCAATAACATTGTTAAAACAACATAACTGCAAAAAAATTAAGCTCATGTCAATAATTGCTGCTCCGGAAGGCATTGAAAAGCTGGCTAGTAACCATCCTGATGTAGAAATATATGTGTCAACATTAGATAGATGTCTGAATGATGTTGGATACATTTTACCAGGACTCGGAGACGCTGGGGATAGAATATTTGGTACTAAATGAGGAAAGCATGGCAGCTTCCTCTCAACATAAAAAAAGAAATGTGTTTTGAAGTGTAGACATATGATCTCTGGATCAATGTGTCGCTAGAAATTGTGTTCTAATTACTAATTTTACATGGCTCTAAAATATTATGATTCACTGTATATCTGGAGAAATTGTTAAAATAATAAATAAGTCGAGAATGAAATATGAACACAATGCATATTGTGGCTATGTGTCATTGTGGGACATCACTTGAGATTGCTGTATGTAACGACTTATTTATCGATTTTAAATGAAATAACAATGTTAACAAAATGAAAACAGACTGTGAGGTGTTGTTTTCATACTTTAAAATGATGGTTCATTCACACAACGATTGGCTAGAAGGGGGGATACCATAATTAGCAATTATTTTATCGTTGTAAACACTCTGCTGAGATGGTGGAACAAAATATTGTTTGAGAATGTGTGATATGACAGAGGTAATAAAGCCAAGGGGGATCTTTGTTTTTCACTGATGTTAGAGTTTTGCTGATCGATATATATCACTTAAAAAATTTACAAAAACAAGGCTTGATGATCATTTGAATGGAAAAGGAAAATTTCTTTCGGTTTTCGAAAATTCGTCTTATATTCCAATATTCCTCAGAGACTTTACCCTAGGAATGGACGTTATAAAGAAGGGGCCGGTGGATTTATTTTGTCCTTATAACCCTAAAATGTCATCAGATTCTGTTGTCTCATTTGCAAGAATGACTGGCCAGGATGCATTAATCGGGTGTGTGCATTCACCGGCATACATTATCGATCAATTTGATGGAGAAGTAAAATATTCAGATGAAAATTACCCGACAATACTGAAACACCCACTATCGTCACCGTCCTTGCTTGATGGTAAAGATACGACTATCAAAGGTTTAGCATTAGGTGCAATTGAATCCTATAAATTGACCAAAGAAAAGTGTCCTGATCTCGCCGTTGTAGGCAATGTTACTGGTCCTTTAACCAAAGCATCTGTTTTGATGGGTATGGATACACTCTCACTTGCGATATATTCAGATCCAGACTTTGTTCACCAGGTCATTAATTTGGGCACAGAAGTTACATTTATTTTTCTAGAAAAGATAAGAAACTATATCGATTGTGTTTTTGTTGCATCAGCATCTGACAATCCTGACTTATTTGGCATTGGACCCATAATGGATTTTTGTGTAAAGAACCTAGATAATATGGTAAAAAAAGTTAGTGACATGGAAATGAAACTAATTTTTCATCCACATGGTAATTATGCCGACAAGAAATTGATAAAGTCTATACTAAATACGCATATCGATTGTTTTCATTATTCTGAGAAAAATGATCCTTTGACAATCTGTCAGATGATTAAAAATGAATCCACTGTTATGGGTGGACCTGATATTATTCCTACACTTTATTCTGGAACGAATTCAGAAATTATTAATGAGACATACAGACACGTGGATGTTTGTAAAGATAGTCGTTACATCTTTAGTTGCTCCTGTTCATTACATAGTGGCGTTCCTATCAACAACATTAAAACTATGATCTCTGCGTATCGGACTAAAATAAGTTCTCTTAATTTACATTAAAACTTCTGAGTTATACCCTATATTAAATACACAATTTTGTTGATATTTAAATGGAACAAAATTAAAAGAAATATACCGTACTATTTGCCTTAGGTTGTGTACGTTCCTCATATGGAACTAAAAATTGTGCGTTATTTACATGAGTCGATATTGACCTTGTGCAAATGTGTGTTTGCATGAATGATGTGTCTTCCGGTAGTGCAAAGCAATACAATGTAAGATTACAACAGTTAGGTTAAATCTCGAAGAATCGCCCTGGTTTATATTTACCCATCGACTTGTGAACGATCATTTACGTTTATATTTGGTTATTAACAATTTCGCGCATGTAGTTCGTAAATCAACAAATATTTTATGAAAACCGATAACTTCGTAGCCTACTCGTTTTTTACGAAATTTAAAAACATTGGGAAAATAATGTCACTGTAATGAATCAACCATAAAATAGTCTGATACTTTCTAACAGTGTAATGATGGCCTGCCCGCTTTAATTCACACACTTTTTAATTTTAACGGAATAGAAATGAAGTGTTAGATCTTTGGTCATAATGAAAGATGAGGATATTCTCCGAAATTATTTGTTAATGCAGTAAAAATATAATGAATGGCAAGCGAATCAATCGTAGTGCGTAATGCCGTATATTGATTTTAATACGACTATGGCGCGGAGAGGGAGATTCGAACTCCCGAGGTGGAACACCACCGGATTTCAAGTCCGGCGCCGTAGGCCAGGCTTAGCTATCTCCGCTTTGTCCTGAGTATTGGATACATATATTAAAATCAAACGACAAAGGTAGATGAATGTCATGATATAATAGAAAATAAAAACCAAATACAGGTACATTATTCCAACGAATGATATCACTGAGTGTCATTGCGATAGAATGTATCACAAAAATTCTGAATGTAGGCACTTAAAGATGAATTGAAAGGGCTATGTCGTATTGCTTATGGATGATGATGTAGTGGCTTGTCAAATATCACATCACTCACATACATGTGACCGTGAAAATAGATGAAAAGTGGATAGATTATTACTCAAATTTTTGATGTGCCTTTATATAGATTTATATACAAAAATAAGACACGTAAGAAACTATACTCGCAATTTATGAAATACACCATCAGGGGCAAATGCCTATATATAAAGATAAACAGCACTGATTGTTATGATCGTTGATATCGTAATTAAAAACAAAAATGCCTCAGTATGTCGCACCTATTGCATCATATTTATAGTCAATTAGTGACTACCGTCGCCCATGGAACATAAAGCAAGGAACGACATAAGATCGCTAATTGTTGATCCAGATAAATTTGTACCTGAACTCACTGAACAGAGAGTCAGAATGCTTCACATGGAACTTTTAATGTTAATTGGAGAATATGAACGTGATAATGCCATCATGTACCTTGCTAGCAATTATTCAACAAATAAACATCTATCATTTACTGCATTAAGAGGTATGCATGATGATGAAATAAAAGCTATAATGCAAGAGACCAAAGACTATCTTGATTCGTATCTCAAACTACTGAAAAAGAATATGTGATTACTCTTCTTATTTCAATATGATCTCGAAACTTCCATATTTGTTATCTCATGGCATAGTTTCGCTGTTTATGTTGAATGTTTAAAAAAATTTTTATTTGACCACTTGTTTTGATCTGTTGGCTCTATCATTCAGCCTTTCTTCCTTGTTTTAAAGACTATGTGAGACGCTCGTTAAGGTACTTTTGTTTACCTTTAAATATGGGTACACCCGATGATCATCAGCCCAAAATATGCTTTAAAAAAATCAATATCTAAAAATATATAATTAAACAAAAATTGTATATCTATGAGTCAAAAACGTGTATTGGCTATTCATGACATTTCATGCTTTGGAAGGTGCTCACTCACTGTAGCACTACCTATCATTTCATCGACAGGAGTTGAGTGCACCGTAATTCCAACAGCCGTGCTATCAACACACACTGGGGGATTTACCGACTTTACATACAGAGATCTTACTGATGACATTGTCCCTATAGTAAACCATTGGAAGACCCTCGGAATAAGATTTGATGCTATCTACACAGGTTTTCTTGGGTCATTTCAACAGATTGCCATCGTTGCCGATATTTTTGACAAGTTGAAAAAGAACACCGTAGTAGTTGTCGATCCAGTGATGGCTGACAATGGTAAACTATACACAATTTTTCCTTCAGAGTTTCCAATAGAAATGAGAAAACTGTGCTCTAAAGCAGATGTACTTATACCTAACATCACTGAGGCAACACTTCTTCTTAACGAAGAATATATTGACGGGCCTTATAGTTTGGAGTATATTGATGGATTAATGAAAAAATTGACAATTCTTGGTCCCAAAAAGATTGTCCTTACTGGGGTATTTTTCGATGATAAAAAAATAGGAGTAGCAACATACGATGCGGAAACTTGTGAAAAATCATACTATTTTAGTGATAGAATTCCTGGATACTACCATGGTACTGGCGATGTATTCAGTTCTGCAGTTGTTGCAGCACTCGTTAACAGAATAAATCTCTCAGATGCAAGTCGGATAGCTGTAGATTTTACAGTTGGAAGCATAAAGAGGACCTATAATGTCAAGACAGACACCAGATTTGGTGTAGACTTTGAGGAAGGCATTGAGCAATTCATCAGGGATGTAGTTAGCGATTCTAAATTTTAGCACGTCATGTCTCAAAACTAGCATTCATAATTTGGCATGATGAACTATACTTCCACCGAGGTAAGTAGACTATATGTTAAATATGTACCATTCAAAGAAGTCAATGTTGTGTGGGATAACATACAGGTGCAAATGTCATTGTAAAATAAGATGAGAAAAATGTTAGCTACTGTGGATTTCATGACGAAGTCGACAAAATTTACATCAGTCAAATATGTATGATGAAGAATTATCGTGACAAAAGTATTGGTGGTAAGATGTTTGATCTTATCGACTTATACCCATAAGTCAGAACGTTAACATAGAATATTTCAGAGTTGACATAAGGAATACGATCGTTGAAATTAAACACAGGAGCTTCTTGATAGTAGGTTCTATCGCTAGTGATATTGGAAACGGTTTTGCAATGGAAGAATACATAATGGAAAAATCCATGGGTAGAGAATAAATAATATTTGTATAAATAACAGGAAAAAATCTGTGTTTATGTGTCATATATACAACAAACATATGTAAATTTTAATTCATAAAAAATAAATTTATTCACGACCGGTATAAAATCCAAACGACTAACAATATCTTTGTATGAATTAGTTATGTATGAGTCATGTTTAGCGAGATAAAATTCAAAAAAAACAGAAGAACTGATAATGACGCATACGTCCTAAAGAAGAAAATAGAGAAAAGTGATGACAAAGACGAGTCATTGAACGGAATTCGATGTCGTATTTTTATTTAATCCATGGTGATCGACTCGTTATAGCGTGCTACGGGGAACGTATCGTGAGTGATACGATAGACCTTTAATAAAGTGAGGTAAACGGCTTTACACGTTTTAAAAACCCTCAAAAAGATTTTTTTAAGGTGAAATTCTTGATGGATCTCTTGGGAATATAATTGCTTCTCTGATATTTGGAAGGTCTAGCATTTTGGTAAGAAGCCTTTCAATGCCGATACCCCATCCGCCATGCGGGGGCATACCATACTTAAATGCATCAGTATAGAATGTAAAATCATCAGGGTTAAGCCCTTTTTTTTGTATTCTTTCTACAAGCCTGTCATACCTATGTTCTCTTTGTCCTCCGGATGATATTTCCTGACCTTTATAATCAAGGTCAAATGAAAATGAATAACTTGTACCGTCTTTTTCCATTATGTAAAACGGTTTTGATTCTTCTGGATATTCTGTAATAAAATAGAAATCAACGCCTTTCTTGGACATCACATCACCGATAATTTTCTCCCCTTCAGTACCAAGATCATCGCAATTTTTAAGTTTTAATCCGGCATCGTTGACGATTTTTAGACATTCAGCATAAGTGATTACAGGGTATGGTATTGGTTGAATTTTAACTTCTTTCTTAAGAATTTCTAATTGTTTTTTTCCACGCTCTGAAATACCTTTTAATACATAATCCAACACTGTTTCGACCATATGCATAACGTCTTCTTCACGTTCGATCCAAGACATTTCTCCATCAAATGATATGAATTCCGTGACGTGTCTGTTGGTATTGGATTGTTCCGCACGAAATACTGGCCCTAGTTCGAACACCTTGTCCATTCCTGTAGACATTAGTATTTGCTTGTAAAGTTGGGGACTCTGTGCCAAAAAAGCTTTTTTACCAAAGTAATTAACACTAAAAAGTGTGGAGCCCCCCTCTGCACCAGATGACCCAATCTTGGGCGTATAAACCTGTGTGAATCCATTAGAATTCATCACCTCTACAATTAGCTGGGACATAATGCTTTTTAACTCAAAAATTGCCTTAATTTCAGCCTTTCTAATGTCTATAAACCTGTTATTTAAACGTGTACTCATGTCTACGTTGACTTTGTCGATAACCCCCATCGGGAGAGGTGTAATTGCCTCTGAGTAGACTTTCACATCTGATGGTATGATCTCGAGACCAAGTTCAGTTTGGTTACTTACCTTGACATCACCGGTTACAACAATCACACTTTCCCTTGTAAGCCTTGTCACCTTAGCAAAGATCTCCGGAATGATTTTCTTAATAAGAGTGAGTTGAATTGTACCAAATCTATCTCTAAGGGTAACAAACGAAATTCCACCTAAATTTCTAATGTCTTGAATCCACCCTCTAACAACGACTGTGCCATCATCGGCTGTTATCGTGTTGGAATCCCTATAAGTCGCAACCATGCTACTACGCTAGTATCATAATAGATTTAAACCCTATGAAATACGCCTTTCAATAAATTATTGCGGTAATTATGTTGTAAAATGTGATTGTGACCTGGATTTTTGTCAATATTTTCGAGAAAACACTGGCAAAAAAGTATTATATAATGCACGTGATGAGTTAGATGGAGATTGTTGGTGAACCAATGGCAGAAAAAGTTACGGTATCCGTTATCAAAGCGGATGTTGGTTCTGTGTGTGGGCACACGAGGCCCCATCCATCCATGATAAAAGAGTGCGATAGGATTCTTAAGGACGGTGTGAAGCAGGGTATCCTTCAGGATTATTATGTTACGCGCGTTGGAGACGATATTAATCTTTTCATGACGCATTACAAGGGTGAGGATAATCGAGATGTTCATGAACTTGCGTGGAATGCTTTTTATGAAGCTGCACGTATCGCCAGAAAGATGCACCTATATGGTGCTGGACAAGATCTTTTAGCGGATTCGTTTTCAGGTAATATTAAAGGAGCTGGTCCTGGTTCCGCTGAAATATCATTTGAAGAAAGAAAATCAGAGCCAATGATGTTTTTTATGGCTGACAAAACTGAGCCGTCAGCATATTCATTGCCATTAAGCAGGATCTTTATGGATCCTTTTACAACCACTGGACTTGTCATTGACGTCCGAGCCAAAAAAGGATTTGATTTTGAGATTCATGATGTCATGAATCGAAAAAAGACGGTAATGTCTGCTCCTGAGGAATCGTGGAACATTCTTTCACTTCTCGGCGATACGTCAAGATACGCGATTAAAAGAGTTTTTAGTAGAGCCGGTATTGGGACAGTAGCGGTTGTATCAACTGATAAACTTAATTTCACGGCTGGTAGGTATGTCGGAAAGGACGACCCTGTTTGTGTTGTGAGGGCACAGAGTGGCCTGCCTTCGGTTGGAGAGTATCTGCAGCCTTTTATGAACACTATGCTTGTTGCGGGATGGATGAGGGGATCGCATTATGGTGCATTTTTCCCATGCTCTCCTGAACGTTCAGATCCCACATATTTTGATGGACCACCAAGAATTTGTTGTCTTGGGTTTCAACTATGTGATGGAAAACTACAGGGGCTGGAACCAGCAGATCCGACACCTGGAATGCATAAGCCTATTGACTATTTTGCGGGGTCGGAATGGAATTTTGCCCGTATGAATGCCATTAAAGCAAGTAGATTCATAAGATCTCATGGACCTTTCATGCCTGCGATTCTCGGGCCTGAGGAAATGGAGTATACGTCAAAACCTGAAGTTCTTAAAGAACTCGAAAAGAGGCTAGAAGACCTTGATTGATCTTAAAACACCTGCTGTTATTGTAAACTTCAAGGCTTATCGTGAGATTGAAGGTGACAACGCGCTTAATCTCGCAAGAATATGTGAGCAGGTTTCCGAAGAGAGTGGTGTGTCTATAGTTGTATGCCCCCCGATAACGGAGTTGGGGGTCGTTGCGAGAAACGTGAGTATTCCTGTCCTTTCGCAGAATACAGATGCCTATGCTCCTGGTTCAGCTACTGGTTGGGTAACGGCATCTATGGTTAAGTCTACGGGTGCAGTAGGGACACTTATAAATCATTCGGAACACAGATCTCACAACAATGTGATCAGGGAATGCATTGGATTGTGTAAAGCCGACAGTCTTACTACAGTTGTGTGTGCTGAATCTGTTAAAAAGGCGAATGAAGTTGCTGTGTTTGCGCCAGACTTCATCGCTATAGAACCCCCAGAACTCATCGGTGGCAAAGTATCAGTAACAACAGCGAATCCGTTTATCATAGAGGATACTGTGACTTCAATAAAAGAGATCAATAGGAAGATATCGGTTTTATGCGGTGCTGGTATAAAAACTAAAAACGATATGGCGAAAGCTTTGGAACTCGGTGCAGATGGAATCCTCGTTGCTTCAGCCGTAGTAAAATCAAAAGACCCAAAAACAACACTTCTTAATCTCATCAGTTTCGTTTGAGTTTTTTATCGTTTAAGATGATTTTTTGTTATATACTATGATTTTTAATTTCTCTTCATAAAAACGTTGCTAATGTTAGAATTAGAGTTTTTATACCCATTCCAGGCATATATGGTAAGCTTCCATGCATACGAATTTAAAAATAAACGTGTTGTGACGACATCGATATTTTAAACTATTAATACAAATAATATCTTGTTACACTCGTGTTGTTGTAAAGATTAACTTTTTGAGAGATAAGTGAAAAAATGATTGAAATTCGAGAATTCAGAAACTCTGACGTTGAATCCATCTATACAATAGCGACGCTGTCCTTCGATGAGTATTATGAACCTTACATGTTTCCATATTTTCACACTCAATGGCATACAGGTCAATTGGTAGCTTGTAATATATCTGGCAATGTAATAGGGTTTATATCATCAAGCAAGCTCAAAGATAGAGCGACTGCTCGTATTCTTCTCTTAGGTGTTCTCCCTGAGTGGAGAAATAGAAGCGTGGGTACAATGCTTTTAAATACGTTTAGGATAAAAGCGATGCTTGACGGTATAATATACATGACACTCGAGGTAAGGACGTCAAATAATGACGCACGAAGATTTTATCATCGCTATGGATTTATTGAGACAGACATTCTTACAAATTATTACGAGGATTCTGGCAATGCTTTTAGAATGGTTGCCCCCGTTCAAAACTAACAACTTTTATAAATAATTAATAATAGTTGTTTCGATGACTTGTCGTGATCGTAGTGGCCTTTAATACCGAATGTTCAAGAGACTTCGGTACTTACTGTGAAATGTGTTCATTTGGTTATGTTGTTGCCAACTCAGACCTTAAAATAGAATTGTCTAAAAAATTTTATATTAAAGCGTTGAAACCTACAGGTAGACAAAAAAGAGTTTTGAAGACACCTTTTGAAAACTTCAAAAATGCTCCACGATATTCTGATGTATATCCGATAATAAAAAATGTTTTTGAGCAAAAAAATGCAATTTTTATATCTCATTCACCTGAGACTGATTTTAGATACATCAGTTGTATGGCAAGAAGATATGGTCTTTCTCCAATTCTATGTACGGCTTATGATATACTTTCTATCGTCAGAAACTATGCGAATATTCACACTTACAGTCTTTCGGGAATAATGAAAATTTTTGGTCTGAAATATGCTAAAAATATCGAAAACGCAGACGCTAAAGCATGTGTGGATATTCTAAAATATATATGCGATGAGGAACACACAGATCTAAAACAATTGCTAATGATCTGTGGTAAAAATGCAACCGTTGATTCTGAAGTTATTCACTATCGTACTACACTTAAAATAAAACAAAAACGACTCGATATATATTATTCGAAAAAATCGAACGGGTCTGGTAAATTCAAAGGATTTGCATTTAGCATGGATGAATCATTCGAAAATTCAAAAATAGAAATAGGATTTCACATTGCTGAGATAGTTACACATTATGGCGGGACGTTAACAAGAAAAGTTTCTGAATCACAAGTATTTGTGTGGGATGGCCGCATTGATTCCAAAAGGCTAGAGTCAGTCAATGTAAATAAGTCACACATCGAAGTGATTACCACAAAGGAATTGTTCTCTTCTGACTACATGCCATTGAGAGGCAATTAATATTTATGTGTATACACGTGATGATTAACTTTCATTTCAATTGTTGAGATATACCTGATTTTTTGTTTTTATGTTATAACAGCTATTGTGTGTGATTAATGAAAGTTTTTAAATATTTTATTCGTGCGGAGTCTACCGAGGAGTAGATGTAGACTTCTATAAACGTATTTTTCGATTGGATTGTATTCTATTGACTGATAAACTTAAAATTGGATAGATGTCTAGTAATGAATGATTTTTATGATAAAATATGTGTGGATCTCTTTCCATTCATTAATGTAATAAATTATTGGTGGATTCATTTTCTTAACGATAGTTTTCCTAACATTTTGGAGTAAAGAATTTTATTAAATTTTATTATTTTTGAGTATTCAATATTTTATTAAATATCGATGGATAATAATTTTTTGATAAAACAGTTAAACTGTCTAAAGAGTTTAATTAAACATTTGATCATCGACGTGTTCATTTTCCATATAATATTCTGATTTTTGTTTTTGTGATTCGGATATATCTTTAGAAAGACCTTTCGTATAAGAACCGTATCTATCACTTATCTGTTCCTCAGCGGGTCTCGAACGTTTAATTGCTCTTTTGATATGCTCTTCAGTAATAAATCTGGAACCTTCCATGACGGCTATATCGCCTGCAGCCCTTATCAATCCACCTAGCTCTCTGAGTCTCAGGGTGAGTGAATTAATATGCTTATCTTTTTTGGCACGAGATCTCCCTTCTGCAATAATCGCCTCAACAGCTGGAATAACTGCATGAGGGATGTGCCCATCCATAGTTATCTCCTGTGCGACAAACTGCGCATATTTAACTCGATTTTTTTCGATATCAGGCATCGCTACATCTACTAAAACCTCATACCCTCCTCCAATAATTCTAGATCTAAGAGGCGACAGGATATTTTCTAGGTCTTGTATGTTGCATGCCGCAACTAATATGAAATCACATGGTACATGATCTACCTTAACACTAGCACCGGCGCTTTGTGGATTTCTTCCTGCAATGGGAAACTCTTTGTCCTGCATCGCTGTTAATATAAACCTCTGTAAAGGTCCTAGATGTGATATTTCATCGATAAATAACACGCCTTTATGTGCTTCGTGGATAGAACCGGGTATAACTCTCTCATATGCAGGTGTTCCAAGACTCTGATGGCCTCCATATGGGTCATGTCTAACATCTCCTAAAAGTTCAGTCTCCGAAGCTCCAGTAGCAAGTACAAAGGGATTTCTATCAAGTTTTACAAGTACTTTATGATTGGAGCTTTTGTCAAGTTGTCTTCTTTTTTCTAATGCTTTTTGATCAAGCATACGGATTTTATTACCGGCACGCTCAAAAACAATAGTTTCCTCAGTTCCGTCAGCCAGCGTCCTTGTCGTATTTATCCTTTCTTTGCCAGCAGTGGCAACTGATCCCATCTGAGGAATTGCCACGAGAACATTGTTTAACATACTGCCAAATATATCATTCTGTCCACCAGAGATGTTGAGTTTTGACTGACCGCAGTGAGGACATGTGATATCTGCTGGGAGTGAATATCCACCACATTTACAAAGATAACCAAGTTTTTCGGCAATGCTTTTTTGTATCTTTTCTGGATCTAGCAGTTTCCCTTCAGCACCAGCAAGGTTAGTATTTTCTCTAAGAACTTCTTCCTCGGTTAATACCTCAAGAAATGGCCTTTCAGGATTCTCAGGATTGTTAGAAACCCTTATTTCAGATTTCGGCTTGGGTATCTGTAGTGAGATTGCTCTTGCAATCATCGATTTTCCGGTACCGGGAGGTCCGACTAACAAAAGGTGTCTGCGTTGTTTGGCAGCAATCTTTGCTAGTTGAATAGCTTCTTCTTGACCGAGTACGCGGTCAAGTGGGTCGGCCGGAATTTCTATCTCTTCAGTGGATTGTAAACTAGATACGTCTGCCCATGTCTTAATTGCTTTTTTTTCTATCATTAGTACAAATCTTCCTTCGTCCAGATAGTTATACCTGCGGGCATCTTAGTAATATTGCCTTTTCTGGTACCTACAACGACCGATATATTTTTGCTACTGGAAACATCAAGAACTCTCTGAGAAATTACACCATCGAACACTATTGTTGCAGCACCTTCAGAATTTTCTTTAAGCAAATCAACTAAATTTTTGACAGCTACCTCATGTATGACGTCTCCGTCGGCATTAAGCACTTTTGCATTATGTGTAGATGCCATATCAAGGAGCATGTCCCGGTATGTCTGTTGTTCAGGAGAAAGGATCTTTGTCTGCCTTACAACATCTTTTTTTCTTTTTCCTACTTTTTTCTTTTCTGTGATAGTGTCTTCAACAGACCTTTCATTACCAAATTCTTTTGGAGGTTCTTCAACAGTTCCATCTGTTTCGATCTCTTCATCTTTTTTCTCATACTTGTCTACAATTTCGTTAAAACAACTTTTTCTCTCTCTAAGTTCACGTTCTCTATGCGGCTTTTCGTCATTTTTTCTAACTTCATCTTCAAAGCCATTACCATATGAAACAATGCCATTCATCTCCATATATTGATCACTGGGAATTTTATTATGTAGACACTTGGTAAGTTGCTTCATTGATAATTCTTCAACTTCATGAGCACGAGGTGCCCTTGCAACGAAATCAATCTCGGCTACCTGGAAAAGTTCTCTCAGAATAAGCTCACCACCTCTATCGCCGTCAACGAATGCTGTAGTAACCTTCTCCTTAGAAAGCTCTTGGACAGTTTCTGGAATATTTGTTCCTTCAACAGCAATGGCATTTTTAATTCCTGCTTTTAGAAGATTAAGAACATCTGACCTCCCTTCCACGACAATGATAGATTCTGAATCTTTCACATTTGGCCCTGCAGGGCAATGATCTTTACCATATGTTGTGATTTCCTCAACTTGAATACTTTGTCTGATACTATCTGTGAGGTCGGCAGACTTGCCTTTACTCTGTTTGATTAAATCATTGAGTAACTCTTTAGCTCTTTCGATGACCTGTTGTCTTTTAGTAATGCGAATGTCCTCAATACCAAGGACTTTTAGTCCTGCTTTGCAGGGACCAACGCGATCAATCGTTTCGAGTGCTGATGCGAGTATGGCTGTTTCAACTTGGTCGAGACTGGATGACACATATACAATTCCTTCAGACTTTCCGTTTTTAGAAGTGACATCGACTTCGATTCTTCCAATTCTGCCTGATTTTTGCAGGTCACGAAGATCAAGCTCATCGCCTAATAGACCTTCCGTTTGTCCAAAAATTGCACCAACAACATCAGGTTTTTCGATGATGCCGTCAGCGGACAACTTTGCTTTAACCATATACTTAATCGTAGTTGGATCGATACTATTCATGTGATTTTCCCTCTGTGAGGTTTAAAGGATTTCTATCTGTCTCGATATTTTGTCTGCAAGACAGGACCTTACAACTACCTTGGGCCCACTCATTTTGCCAGCAACGCGCCTACGTTTTGGATTGTGTAAACCGTCCCATGTCTTTTGCATCTGGAACGGCCATGATTGTGATAGTAATCGGTAAGTTGAGGTAACCTTAATCCCCTAACCGCCTGTACGTTTATATTCTTTATAAATATTTTTGGGACGGTTGACAACAATTGAATAAGTACGTGTGTTTACCCGTTTTAACCGTCGATACTCTAACTCATTTGTCAAATTTTAATTTCCTAATGGTGGTTTATTTAGTGCACCGCGACCTCACCAAAATTTGATTTGTCGGGCAACAGTATTTCAGTATGTTCTCCACAGTTATTGAAAGAATTTCTGAGGTTGTCATCACATGTAAATATAATAACCTGACTTTCTTTTGAAAATTCATAAATGGCGCGACATGCCCCCATTTTACGATCATTGTCAAATCTCACTAAAACATCATCGAGGATAAGGGGTAATTCCTCGCTGAGGAACCATTTTGCCATTGCCATCTTTAATGAAAGATACACCTGATCATTAAGACCCGAACTCCACTCCTTATCATTCTTTTTGGTGTTCTTATCCCTTATAATAAGTTTATCATTTCTGGGATCATTATCGAGTTTATACCTGCCGTCAGTCATTAATGACAAATATTTATTCGTATCCTTAACAACGTCTGGTTGTAAGTTATCATAAAAAGAATCGCATGCGCCTGTAATGATAGAATTTGCTATGGATAACTTTGCCCATTCTCTTAATGCTCTTTTTAAATCATTCTCGGACTTCATCTTTTTCTGCAGTTGCTTGTCCAATTCCTCCTCATCCATTATGTAGCTCATCTCTTTATTAATCTCACCAATACGTCGTTCCATATAGCCAGTGTCAAAATCTTCAGGTTGAGGCAACGTATCATCGTTATTAATGAGAACGTCGAGATCACTAATCTTCATAGATGTAGATGCTTCAATGCTTTGCCTAAGAGTTTTTATTTTGGAGTCTAACTCATCATATCTTTTCTTTTTTTCATACGCAGTGAGAAAACTTTCTTCGTCACCGTATTCTCTCAAAAATTCAGCGAGTTTGTCTTTCTCCTCATTAAGCTGCTGTTCGTGGGTACTACGATTTATACGGTTATTATCTGCTTCTTTTAGTGCGTCATGTAACGAGTTAATACTTTTAATAATGTCATTCATAGCATAACCGCAAGTACTTGACAAGGAAGATACTTTACTGATGTATTCGTCTACACCTCGCTTGTACTTTTTTTTCTCTTCTGTTATGTTATCCATATCAGTTGATAAATCAACCAATTTTTTTAATTCGTGATATACGCTACATAACATATTAGGCGTGGTGTCCGGAGGGTATCCTTGCATAATAATCCATTTCTTCCATTGTCTTGATCGTTTTATGCTAAAAAGTACACATGTGATACCAGCGCTAATCGTGGCGAAACTGGCTGCCATACACAACTTATTCTTAATTAAAAACAAACTAATTGCTGCGAGAGCGAGACCCATTATTGTTAATAGCAAACCTATCGGCATGCTCTTTTTACTTTTTACTTCTGCCATGGATCTCTCAATTACATCTTGACCTGTTTTAACATTCTTTATCGCAGATGGTGTCCATCCGATATCTTTCTCCATTTGTGCAGTTTCGTTATGATAATTTTGAATCTTAGAATCACACTCTTTTATGGATTCGATATCGTCAAGATATTGATTCACGTATTCCCAAACATTTATTATGTCGTCCTTATGTTCAAGAATCAACGTGTGATCGGTTTTAGACTCGTATTCGATTTTAGAGCTGAGGTCATCAATATTATCTTTTAACCTTTTATAATGGCTGTATGACTCTGTTGGCACACCTATATATTTCTCACAGTCACTTTGATCCTGTTCGAGGACTTTTAGTTTTTCTAAATTGGCAATTTGCGATCTTAAAACTTCTTTTTTGGCACGATCGTCCATTATTTTTTGCCTATCAGCATTCACATCAGAGATTTTGTTCTTCAATTCTTCTCTTTCCGAGACTAATTGACTGTATTGATCCATATTAGAATGAATATTGGCAATCTCTGTATCAGCAATTTCGATTTCTTTCGTTGTACGCCCAATAATTCCACTATAAGCACTTTTTTTGTTCATTAACAAGTCCATCTTTTTTTCTATGGACTTTGAGACCTCTGGTATCTTTTCTCCACCAGAGATTGTAAGAAGTCTACTTACGTCGTTCGATGATATTGCGTCCATATCGGAAAGCCCATCAAGATCGAGTCCATATATGGAACGATATGTTTCCGCATTCATTCCTGGAAATTCGTCTGCAACGGTTTTTTTTCCACTGTCTTCAGTAACTTTCTTTCCTTTTCTTAACAACACTTTGGTATCACCGCTGTTCATTTCTACAGTGATACTCCCTGAATCAGTTGGGTCCCGTAGGGGATACTGATTTCTTTTATGTAGAATTGGAAATAAAGTGCTTCTGATAAATTCCGTTATTGTTGATTTTCCAGTCTCGTTAGCCCCATATACAACTACAAGATTGTCGTTAATGTCCGCCTTCCAATTTTTTATTACACCAAAAGATTTTATGTCTATGTTCTTGATCTTCATTCTTGTTCCCCCATCACTCTCTCTATAACAAAGTACATTGCGTCATGTACAATCTGTCTGAGTTCTTCATCTTTAAACGTATTGAACATGTTCTTCAAACGTGTAGCAGAAGGAGTACAACAGATCGTCTCTATCAATTCCGACTTCGAAACAGTCTCAAGTTTCTCACTGTAGTTAATTACGGCTGATACAAAGTCACCCATATCTTTTCTGGAGTCGATGTCGAAATCAAAAGACGGCTTGGATATTATTTTAAGTGACGATACTTTGCACTTCGTTTCATTTTCTACGAATTTTATAAGCCAATCAGGGTACGAACGAATCATATAATCTAGAGGGCCACTACCTTTGACTATCGTTTTTAATATAGAACCTTCTTTAATAAAACCTTCTTCGTCTTCAACCGGCCTTATGGAACCTGTGAGTTGTTCAATATTTTCTTTTCCAGTGATGTCTACGTATACATCTTCCCAGATTATAGGTCCAGTGCGGAAGAATTCCAGATTGGACACGATACCTTCGGTTACTGTAACGAGATATGCTCCCTTCTCCCCACTTTCAGTGGAGTCTTTGCCCTGCGTGTTACCTGGATACACCACATATGGTGATTCGCAAGCTATTTGCCTTTTATGAATGTGTCCAAGTGCCCAATAATCTACATTCTTTGAACGTAACGACGATAATTTGCACGGAGCGTATTTGTCGTCCTGACTGTCAAGATCACAGTGAAATACCCCTATATTAAAAAGTTCTGGTGAACTGATCACGTCTACTGTAAAATCTTTACTTGTAAACGGGGTGGAAAAACTCACGCCTGACAAAAGCGCAACAGGCACACCATCTTTTTTAAATTCGACGCTAGTGACCTCTCCAGGAAAAACGTACGCATTTTCAGGGAGGGGAATCGCTGATTCCCACTTCCGTTTGAAATCGTGGTTTCCATATGAGATGTAACATGGCACCCCGATTTCTTTCAAAGCGTTAGCAAATTTATATCTTGTGGATGGCGTTTGATTACTATCGTCAAATATGTCTCCAGAGAATACAACAAAGTCAACTTTAGAAGATTTCACTTTTTTGACGATCACGTTCAATGCATCAAACATTGATTCTTTCATTCTTTTACCAAATTCTTCATCGTCAGAGCTGATTCCGGAAAAAACGCACCCTAGATGGAGATCAGCACAGTGTATGAATCTAAATGACCCTTTCATACGGAAAGTATGGCGGTCAATCATATTTAAGGCCGCATGTTATTTTCGAAAATTTGTTACCGATCTCTGTAGCTACCAAAATCTTTGGCTGCTCTTACCAGACTATAAATGTTTGCGGGATAAGATAACGGTGGAACTTCACATGTCGTTCCAAGAATAAACCCGTTCGGACTGTCACGCCCACCCAATATTTGTTGTTTTGCTTTCTCATAAATAGCGATCGCGTTAGGCATCACGAAAAGTTTAGTATCCACTGATGGCATAATGGCACATATTTTTCCAAAGGCGTCTTTCATAATATTAGCTGGAAACATCTCTCTTTCCCAATAACCAATTTGCATAATTGTCATGGGAGTGAAAATTATAGTGGAGGGGTAGAGCATATAGTCGTCTTTATGGTTTCCGCATAAATGATAAAATATTTGTGGACCTGCCCCCTTGCTCAAACATTTTTTCACTAGACTCTTTAGTGTAGGTGGGGATATACGCCTGATCATATCTGGAGACATAGTGTCACTGTTTTCAAGTACCGCTCCAGTATTGATCAACGCGCTACCGTATCTCCTCGCCAACGCTTCTGCACCCGTCGAAGCAGTATTTACATAAATGTCACATAGCTTTGTACACAAATTCATATCAGTTTGTGTCCACATTAGAAACTGTTCAATTCCGCAAAGTTCTGCCGCAGAACCTACGGGTTCTGGGCAATAAGCAAGCGGAACAAACATGTCTGGAATGTTGTTCTTGATGTAATCCATTGCCGTAATAAGTCTAGTATATGAGTATCCTTTCTCGATTTCTTTAATATCTGGTGTGCATAATTTGTCTACATCTTCCGGGTCGGTTACCACCGTATTCATAGGAACTGGTGCCGTTAGATCCATAAACTTGAGGTTTATTCCCAACTCAGGAAGCCATGGATGTGCAAAATAGTATTTTGTCACCGGAATTAAATCATACATTTCTTGAACATATGCCAAACATGCCACGGCCAATTCTGGCTTTTCGTAGAAGTCTCTGATAGAGTAACCGCATGCGACGGTTGAATGAGAAAGCATCATTGGGTCCACAGGGATCCTATCTGTATCGCCACCTACAAATGTAGCGAAGTATCTTCTCTTAGATTTTTTTAGCCATTCCGAATCTATTTGTAGCATGCTGTAGTGACATTGGCGCTATATCGATATATATTTAGTCAAATATTTTACCCGCCCGAAGCGACTCTTACCGCCTTTACTATAGAGTCGTCATTTAATTCGGTGTCGGATGGTATAGGAATCCCATCTACCAAAAAAAGAAATGAGTCTGGATTCATATCTAACGATAGAATGAAATCAATTATGGTGCCTGAAAATTTCAAATCACGCCCATCAATTTTTATTGTTGCCATTTTTCCTCCATTTTTTTGGTATGCTGTTCAGTTTTTCACTACTCTCCTTAATCCCATTGATGGTGATTTTTTTTACCGTTTTACCAGTATTCTTGACTTTCCCTGTAATGTCAGCAAACGGATCAACATCTATGCCTTGATCTTGCCTTATACTGATGGTGTTCACCTTATCAACCTTACGATTGTATCGTTTCTCGGTAATATCAGCTATCCAATCTAGTTTACCACTTCTCATTGCATAGAGATTGACAAAAAACCACAATACAACAAACCCTATGATGAAAATATCGTATGGATACGAAAGGTTACGAATCGGTATAAACTCAAAAAGCCAATCATACTTTTGAGCGAAATAATATGTAAGGCCTACAAGTGCACAAAGCGTAAATGCAAGGATAGTAGGCTTGATATCGTTATGAACTTTTCCATTGATAGATAGAGACTTCCAATACGGTGTAACCATGAATATCTGCATTATGCCTTCGAAGGTACAGAACATGAGCATTGCATTTCTGGCATTAATTTCAGCTTGTCTCTCCAACGGGATAATTTCGTAATGATTAAACATTTCACTAGGATTATTGAAAGATGGCCACCCCATAAGTGCTAACTCATAATCAGTGTACCTTATGTCAAGCACCCCATGCATTGTTATGATGTAGAATATAACGTAGATTACAAGGGCAAATGTACCGGCTATTACGGCTGTGGGAATTGCGTACTTTAAAACTTCGGGAAGTACAGCATCATTATTCTCATCAGGTTTTGCCCATATAGGTATTATGAGGGATACTATAGATACTGAGAAAAACGCATAGAACGATGCTTGGGTAGGTAAAAATGGTGTGGCGCCATCCTTGAATATTGATGCAAAAACAAATAATATGAAAAATGTGACGAATGCAATAAGAAAATTTCTAGAGAGATATATCTTGAGGAGATCTCGCATTCCTGAGACAGTTCTTCTTCCTTCTACGAATGCTTTGGGCAGTGCCCTAAAATTATCGTTTACAAGAACCATATCTGCAACACCTCTTGCAGCTCCAGAACCACTTTGTAATGCAATTCCCACATTAGCCATCTTTAAAGCTTTTACATCGTTGACGCCGTCGCCAATCATAGCAACATATTTGCCTTTCCCTTTAAGCGTTTCAATGATCTCTTCTTTGTGATTTGGATTCATTCTACCGAAAATGTTTGTTCTCAGAATCGCTTTTGTTTTTTCTTCTCCGCTGAGGTCATCTAATTGGTTTCCAGAAAGTAAGTTCCTCTTACCAGGTATTTTAGCAGTAGTAAACAATGCATCAACGGTAACTGGATCATCACCAGATATTACCTTAAAATCCATCCCGTTATCTATAAACACTTGTAATGTCTGGCGACAGTCTGGACGGACTTCATCTTCGATCGCTATGACGGCAATAGTCTTTGATTGATGAATCTTGTAATCCCCATCTTCGTATAATTTGGGGTCATCACTCATTGCAATGACGACGGTCCTGAGACCTTGTTTGGAATAATCCTCGACACACTCAGAAACATCAGTATCCAAATAATTTCTGAGAATAGGTACTGCCCCCATGTAGATAGAAATGTCTTTCCCGTGATACTCTGCGCTGATAGCGCTATATTTCCTATCGGATGAGAATCTAATCTCGTCCTTTGCTTCGGCTTTAATCTTTCCAAAATGATTGAGTAATGCGTTGACAGTGTTGTTGACACTTCCGGTGCAACTGATAAAAAGACGTATAATTTCTTCTGCCTCATTATGATCAACGAATACTTTCATATCTTTGAATACGAGCCTATTTGTCGTTATAGTGCCGGTTTTATCCATGCATATTGTATCTACGTGACTCATGGATTCGACCGAGTTCGAGCGCTGAAGTAAAACCCCAGTATCTGCCAGACGAACTGCAGCCACCATGTATGAGATAGTTGTCACCAAGAAAAGTGCTATTGGAACTATATCAGAAATGATCACAGCATTCAATGCGATAGCGCCAGTAATGTCAGGATTGTGATGATTAAAAATACTAAGGATGACCAATATCGTAAAAAATATGAATGAAACTGTCATCAGGAGCATGGTCACAGCTGAAGTTTCGGTTTGAAGTGGCGACATTTTGTTTTTATATTTTTTTGCGTCTGTCAATATTTTAGATGCGAACGCCTCATTGCCAAATGCGGTCACTTTGTAATATCCTTTGCCTGTAATACAGTAAGAACCAGAATAAATCATCGATCCTACGTGCTTTCTGACGGTATGCGATTCCCCTGTAAGAAGTGACTCGTCCATTTCCAAATACTGTTCTTCAAGTAGTTCTCCATCAACAAGAGCCTGGTCGCCGGGATTTAGTACGATAAGATCGTCTTTTACGATCTCCGATTGGTCTATTATTGTTTCTTGAAGATCTCTTATAACTGTCACTTTGGGCCTCATCAATAAAGCAATTTTCTCTAGCCTTCTCTTAGCCCTTATTTCTTGAATAGTTGCAATAATAACGTTGAGTATGATTGCCCATGTTGCAGCAAATGCACTAGCAGGCTTTTCTAACAAAAGAAGTATTAAGCCGAGTGTGAACATAATAAGATTGAATAATGTACAAACGTTTTTGATCACTATATCCTTGTAAGGACGGCTGACCGCCACCTCTGTGGAATTGACTTCCCCCTTGGCAACACGTTCCGAAACTTCGGCAGAATTCAGTCCCCTGGCAGCCATAATGTCTTTATTCCATTCGGTTATAAAATTCTTATTCAGGTGTGTGAAAATGAATTAAAGAGGTTGCGATAGTGACCTGTAGTAGCCATCTATGGCTTTATTCAAAGATTCTATTGATTTTGTTTGCACAAAGATTTGTTTATTAAGCGTTAAAAAATCGATATAACATTTTACAACTTTGCCATAGAATTTCTCTGCGGCGTGAGCATAAACACTTATCTGTAGCTTATAATGCTCCAAGTAGTCTTCATTTGTATCAGTTTTCCAGTCATGAATTTCGATATACTCATCGTATTCGACTAAAAGATCTATAATTCCGTGTATTGAAACATTACCCACAGGTAACACACATTTGACTTCAGACTGTAATTTTGCACCTGAAAACCCATCAACGATCTTCTTTAGATTGAGCATTTCTGGATATGTGTTGTCATACACCTTCCATTTAATGTATAAGTGAGCGGCTTCATGTACATTGTCACCGTATTTAGCACCTTTACCATTTAGTATATCAGATTTAATTGGATCTGCCAAAGAGCTCATCAGATCATGAACTGACAGACTAACACGTCTTTTCTTATAGTCTGAAATAATTGGTCTTTCCGTAAGTATAAGTGATTGAGAGTCGTCGATGCTATAACTTTTTGGTTTGATAGTTTTCAATTCATTTGCATAATGTTTAAAGAAATTTGATGGTTTTTTGCCTGAGGTCAGAGTTAAATATTGTTTTGCTCTTGACATTGCCACAAACAAGAGTCTTCTTTCTTCTGAATAATCTGTCGGAAAACCGGCACAAATTAATGCTGTTTTCCAAGAATTCATGACTACCTGGTGTTTCTCTCCGTTGAAATCATTATCAATAAATGATTTTGTGCACCTAATTCCTATTTTATCGGTAAAAAACAGGCCATTCTTATCTGATTGCGTGCTCGGAAATGAATTTAGATTAAATCCAATCGCTATCACGATGGGATACTCTAGACCTTTAGATTTGTGTATAGTCTGTATAGTCACAGCCTTTCTGTCAAGAAGCGGGTCAACATTATATTTGGTCTCCTTTACCATATCATCCTCTATCAACCTTATTAGGTCAGAGATAGTCATTAACGAACTGGCATATGCCGATGATATTATGGAAATAATTGCTTGGGTCATTTCATTGCTAAGTCCATAAATAGAAAACATTGTAGTCAGTAAATCATTTGGTCTTCTCCTTTTTTTATAAAGTTCTTTACGTAAGTTGGATATCTCTATTGGAACGTCCATCGGCACATATGTGTAGTCTTTTTTTGGCTTAACTATCTCTTCACATACGGCTAATGAATACCCCATATCTACAAGGATGGTTGAAAGACCTCTTGAGTCATTCTCATTATTCACATATCTAAGCCATGCCAAAGCGAGTTTTCCTTCTCTGGTGAGCATGACTTCAACATCTCCCTGAAAAAATGCTGGAACTTTACGATCCTGACACATTTGACGTAATTTAATACAATTTTTTGTATTTCTGCTGAGTACTGCTATATCTCCGAACTCGGCATTCCTTAACGATCCGTCATCGTTGACAATTTTATATTTTTCGTTACATACGTATTCTGTTATTCTGTCCACAACTGATTTGATTTCATCGTCATTTGTTTCGTTGGATACACATGCAACTTCGGTATAGTGTTCGTAATCCTTATTTTTCACAGCGTCAAGTTTCGTTATTATATCATTTTTTATAATTTCAGAATCGTTTCCAGCAATAGCAAGGGATTCAAAGCTGTATTTAAGTATCTCATCTGAACTTCTGTAATTGTTAATAAATGGAATAAGCTCGGGCTTAGTAATTTTAAATGGAATATCAACGCCCATAGCTTCAAGTTCATCGATGAATTTCTCGAGACGATCTTCGAAATGTGTTATATTATCAATACTGACAAATCTGAATCCGTATATGCCTTGTTTCCAATCACCTACGACACACAAATTGGGCTCTTTAAGTAATAACAGACATATCTTCATCTGTAGCTCGTTTGTGTCTTGAAACTCATCAACAGTTAGATAACGTATTGAGTGTACTTTCCTTGAGTCACTGTCGTTAAGTAGAATTATGTAGGCAAAAAGCTCACAAAGACCAAAAGTTAATCTATTGTCTTTGATGCATTCACAGATAAATGAATAATATACATCGTGAACGTATTCAAAAAGAATAAAACGATCATCGATCAAGGCCTCTTCAATCAGATTTTCTAATTTTTCATTCTTTTTTGAGGAAGATATAAAATCAAAACTGCTATCTTTAACCAAATCTGACAGCTTTTTCTTGATTTCCTTCTGATTGTTGACCATGTTTTTGTGTACATAATCAAGATCGCCAGTGATGATTTTCTCACCGTTACCAAACCATTCTAACTTCTTTGGTATAACTCCGCGTGCCATTAATTTACTAAGTACTTCATACAAATCTATTGGATTTTCACCTATGAGAGCAGCGGGGTCCTGTCCCTTCTTTATGTAACGCTCTCTGTGAACTCTGACGAATCTACTATAAAAATTAAGAAAATACTGCTCATTTAATGTTTCGTTGTCAATTAATTTAGCATTTCTGGAAAGCATAAAATCAGTAGCAAAAAACTTGTTAACGACATCAGGTGAATTGATAACGATATCCAAGCACAGAGAATCAAATGTACCAGTTCTTATGTTATTGATACATCTCATCAAATATTCTGATTTTCCATAATCATCAGTCCTGTACCTCATTATCACAGATGATATTCTTTCCCTCATTTCCATGGCTACATTTTTGGTAAAAGTAAGCATTAAAATGTCTGTTGGTGATACATTGTTGCATAATGTTTTGATATATCTCTCTACAATCGTGTATGTTTTACCAGTTCCTGGCCCCGCATCAACGATTACAAACCCATTCTGTGTATCACAGAGCCTCTTTTGTTGTTCGTTGAGTTCACCCATTAGTATCAGCTCTTCTGGATGACTTCGGACGTGCACATATCTCTAAAGTTGCAGTGTTTGCATTCGAATTTCGGTTCGGGCTTAAATCCTACATAAAAATCTTTCATCACAGCATCATAAGATTTTTTTACCATACTACGAAATTTTTCAATGGCATCAGCAGCAATATAAACAACATTGCCAAATGATTGGTAGTCACTCGTATACATGATGGAAAATTTTTTCACAGCTCGGGTTACCATCTCTCGATCTGACGTACTTCCTTTGAATCCCAATTTTCTTATAACCTTTTCAACCGTCCCGTTTTGATCCTCAATTACATTATTGTAACCGATCTCTGCAAAAATGTTAAAAAATTCTGATTCACGCTCAGCGAGACGTCGATAAGAATTACCTGGCATAGTTAATGGAAAAAGATTGTTCCTGACAAACTCTAATCTGCTTATTATCAACACATGAACCATACTGTCCTCTATGTCAGTGGGTTCCCCAAGAGCTGTAGCATATTCATTGCCTGAAGTATAGAATAGCGTAAATGTTCCATTTTCATTAATTTTATCTTCCAGAATTGAAAGATAAAATAAACATTGAAATTCTTTGGGATAACTAGTAATTTTTTCTAGATTCATGTTTTTAACTACGTCCGAAGATCCACGTAATCTTCCAGTTTTAAAATCATAAATATGTTTACCGTCAAGTACATCATATATGCCATACATGTAGAGTTTACTTGAAACACATTTTATCTCATTGATACTGGAACCTTTATCAGGTATCCTGAATAAATCAAAAAACATATTTTTTTTATTTCCATTTCTCACTTTATCGATCAATGTTGCCTTGTCGTAAAGACGGTACCTTTCAACAAAATCATCGATATTCTTCAAAGAGTTTCTTATTTTAGATTCTTTAAGAGATCTAAGATCTGGTGTAAAAAGTGCCAAACATCTTTTTGAAATCGCCTTAACAAAAAATTCTCGTCCGTTTTCTTGAACTATTTTTGGACAAACAACTCTAAATTCGGCATACTCATGTATAACGGTGCCTAACGCCGAATCCCCAGTCTCTGGTGAACCTATCAAATGACTGTACATAAACATTCTTGGACACGATATGTAACAATCAAATGATGATTTTGAAAATCTAAATGACCTGCTATTAGTTTGAGGTTTTATTGATGATGTTTCCAAATTATTATTTTTTAAAGTGGACCAATGTCCGGATATACAGTCTGCAATGTCCGCGAATTTATTATAAATTACAGTCTTACTTCTTTCAGATAATTCAAAAAGGTTGCATGGTTTAGGTTTTTTTCCGTTTTTCACTGAATTACAGACATATACCTGGACACTACCTTGCTGAAGGAGTATCTGGAATTTTATGGCATTCTGTTCCATGATGTCATCCTTCAATCTTGTGTCTATTAAATTTAAATCACTGAGATCTTTTTCCCATTCAGACCCTAAACCAATGAAAAAAATGACTGGCCTGTCTACATAAACAGATTTCTTACAGTCGAGTAGAAGTACTCCCTCTCTTTCGTTTATAGGGATTTGTTCATTATGCTTCAATTCAAAATTATCGACAGCATACATTATATCGTTTGTATCAATTCGATTAACTTTAATATCAGTAAGTTTGAAATCAGACAAAAGCATCTTTATTTGTGCCGCGTGTTTTTTTACTACAATCTCACATACATTGCCGTACGTATAATTGTCAATATTTTTCATAACAGAAAATAACTCGCTGGCCCTCTCGTTATCTGTAAATTCTTCAAAATTTTCTATCAAATATCCGTCATACCTTGGATTTACTTTTCCACCGTAGGCAGAGATAAGTCCTCTGACCTGACGTAATTTTATTATTTCAAAATTATGAGACATTTGTATAAATTCTAGAAAATCTCTAACATTACTCAGATCCCTCATAGCTAAATCGTTAATAAATGGTATTTTATGTCTGTACAGTTCTGAGCGTACGGAGTCTGCTATAAGTCCGTCTACGTCTAATACTATGGCGATATCGCTGGCGTTCTCGTTGGTTATAAGATCGACGATATTTTCGGCTATCTGCTTGTCATTGGCAAGCTCTCTAAATTTAGGTACGGTGAAATTTCCTCTTTTGAAAAGATTTATTGATTCAAAATTGCCTATTGAGGGAATGAAGTTTTTGTCCAGATTATCGTATAGTTCTTCTCCAATGATGGCGACTTTCTTGCCTTTAAAGAATTTATTTGTTGAACCATCGAATTTTTCCATGGCATTGTCAAGAGTGGGTAGACGAACGTACTCATCGTAGATCTCTTTAGCTTTATAGTTACGAAGATATTTTCGGACATTTGATGTATATTTACGAATAGTCTTAAAATTTTCAATCTCACCGTGTACATATCTGAACGGATACCCAGTTGCAAGTGACACAAATTTCACAATCTCGATATCTGACATTATTGGCGTTCCTAAAATCTCTATTGCCATTTCTCTGGCAAGTTGCCTCGGGGTAATTGCAAAATTACCTATCCTTGGAGTGCTCAATCTGTTATTAAGCGCAAGTGCTAATGGTGCATCGTTACATAGAACCAAATCGTAGTGCTTGGTTTCTTCATATAGCTCATCGATACACTTAGCCATCAGCATAATATCACGCCATCTACAATCTCTCACATAATCCCAATTTTTTCAACGATTTATGATTAAACATTATTATTTTATTACCTCGACGTTGTAAGTGTTATAAAGACAAAATACTGACTGATGTATCTTAATAAATTACCGCATAACCGACAAAGTACAACTATAATGGATAAAGAGTGAGTCTTGAAGTAGGTTGGACTCACACAACGGTTAGTTATAATAGTTTAAAAACATCGCATCAGAGTAGCAACTTGCTCTGATGTTAATGTTTGGACGCTTGTATATGGACTTATGATCTCGATTTTTGATAAAATTTAACAGAATGAATATTTACTAAGAAACGTAAAGAATAACAGAAATGTAATATTCTATATTGTCGTGCACCTACTATGAGTGAGGAACTAACTGTCACAGAATTTAATAAGCGAGTAAGTGAGGTAGTTTCCTACAATGATGTTTTGTGTGATATTGCAGTAACTGGGGAAATTTCTGAGTGCAAAAAATCTTTTGCCGGGCATACTTATCTTACATTAAAAGATGCTAATTCTGTCCTTAAATGTACGTTGTTCAAGTATTCTGCTTCTAGAATACCTTTTTCGATAAAAATCGGAATGAAAATCGTCGCATTAGGTAGCGCTTCTTATTATGATAAAAATGGATCGTTTAGCTTCAATATAAAATCAATATCTCCTGTTTCGGAGAAAGGTGAACAACAAATTGCCTTAGAAAAACTTACTGTGCAACTGATGAATGAGGGCCTCTTCGATATCGAAAGAAAAAAGGAAATCCCGAAGTATCCAAAAACAATAGGTGTTGTTACTTCTTCTGAGGGCGCAGTTATAAAAGACATCATAAATACGGCTTCTAGAAGATTCCCTGTTAATGTACTATTGTCTCCGGCCACAGTGCAAGGGGCAGATGCTCCACAAAGTATTGTGAACGCTATAAGACTGCTTGAAACACAAAATGTCGATGTGATGATAATCGGAAGAGGTGGAGGCTCTACTGATGATCTTTATGTATTCAATGATGAATCTGTAGTAAGAGCTGTGTCAAATTGTAAAATTCCTACGATATCTGCGGTGGGACATGCTAAGGATAAATCATTATGCGATAAGATCGCCGATAAATATGCTGACACACCGACTGCTGCAGCAATGATTGCTACTCCGGATAGAAAAGAAGAGGAACAAAAATTGAAAAACCTTCGGAAACACATGAACTTGTCTTTATTATCTGTAGTTGAAAGGATGAAAAGTCGTTTTGATTCGTTAGATCAAAGGTTATCCCCGGATAAGCTTAGATCTATTGTAAAATCCTATGTTGACAAATATGTCAATACATGCAAATGTATAGACTTGAATATCGATGCGAAAGTGACGTTTGCACGCAACAAGTTAATGGTGTTTGATACAAAATTGAATTTGAAACATCTCTATGAAAAATTGAACCAGTATAAAAATGACCTCGATAACTTTCAAGAAAGACTAAATAGAGCCGTCAAATCCAAAATCGAAGTGGAATCTATAAAACTTAATTCATTTACTGAAAAATTGAGCAGTCTGAACCCAAATATGGTGCTTTCTAGAGGATATAGTTTTATTACAAGTGACCAAGGAAATGTTATTACGTCAATTAACGATTTATTCCTTGGAACTAGCATTAATATCAAAATGAAGGATGGTACTGCCGTTGCTGAGATTAAGGAGTTGAGATTGAATGGATAAAAATGAAAAAACATTTGAGGACAGTATGAGGGAACTTGAGAAGCTCTCGAGTGAACTTGAGAAGGGTGATCTTGGTCTTGAAAAAAGTATTGAAATTTACGAAAGAAGCATAAAAATTATAGACGAGTGTAGAGGCTTCCTAGAGAAATGCGAAAAAAGAGTGGAAAAACTTGTGAGAACGGAAGACGGTGTAGAGAAAGAGGATTATGAGGTTTAACCATACTAGGTTGACTATTCATCTGGGTTGTTGTTTATCTTTATACAAAGTTTTTATGTCATAATGCAAGTGCGAAGATCTAAATTTTTCATGACTGGATTTTCTATACAATTGATGCTATCCAGTTGTAAAGACACTCTTACTTATCTTTCTAACAGCAGTCGTTGATTTTTTATGGCCATAAAAGCTGCCAGTTAGATTTTCGACCTTAATTCCCTTACAAGATCTGGTCTATTATGAAATATTTGTGGTGAATGAGTCGCTACTAACATTTGAATATTCCTTGCTCTACATATATCTAAAAATAAGGAGCAAATTTCTTGTTGCCATGATGTGTGTAGCGACGTTTCTGGTTCATCAATTATAACAAAAGTGCCAGCTTTTGCATGAAATAAAAGACGGTAAAATATAATCATTATTTGTTTTTCACCGGCAGAAAGCTTATTCAATGGTATTGTAATTCCAGAATTCAATTTTACTGTGAGTTGGTCCCGATCACTCAAGAAGACTTTTTTGTTGCTGAACAGGCGATTGACAATATCAATGTACAAAATAATAGACTCTGCAAGCCAGTAATTTCTGTTAATCCAATCATCGATCGAGTACGCCAATTTTGTATATCCTTCTCTATCTTCTATGAAGTCTAATCTTGTTGGGGGGAATTTATATTCAGATGGAATTTTTAGATTTAACCCTGCTTCAGATATGAACTCAAAACGTGCTTTTAGGTCGTTACACCAGAATATGAATTCACCATCGTCCATTTCTGTTCTATTTCTGTTTTTATAGTTCTCGAGATCTATGGGATTTTTAGAAAAAACCAGGCGATCATTAAATTCTGCAGCGTAAGCGTCCAGTGCCGGAATTAGTCTTCCGTCCATCTTTTTGACAATATTCCTTTCCGATGACAAATAAACGATGTTGAACATCTCTTTTACATCATCTATAGAGACTTTTTCCTCCAGTTCATTTTTTCGTATCTGTATTGATGGCACTTCGTCATAATTTTCTAAAATTACACTGATGTCATCATCAAAATCCATGTCTATTCTGTCAAAAACTATAGATGATAATTCTTCATAATTACTATTAAAAATATCATAAATAATATTCAGTAGAGTGCTCTTGCCTGTCCCATTAGGTGAGTGAATAAACGTTAGACCCTCATCAGAAAGTTCGATGGAATGGTTGTAACTATTAAACAACCCGTAAACTGAGACTGACTTGAGTTTCATACGTTTTGAGTAGCGACTTCAATCAATAATAATGTAATGTGCATCAATTCATCTAATTGCATTTTACAATTTAGCTTGTGATTCTCATCACGCATATACTTGCTCGCATAACATTAGATGGTCAGTCATGACGTCAAATGATAGTTGATATAGACTCTTATGTTGCGTTTTGTTAACGCAAACCGTTTTGGACACCAATTCAGGCATAAAATATTTAGTCACATATAATTAAATGCATTATTCAGTCAATAGATTTTTGCTACATGTAATATTTAATAGAAGTGGTGGGAAGCAGACATCCAATAAGAACGTTACAATATAATTTTAAAGAGATTTTGTATAGACGAGGATAATGGATATCGATGAAATATTCAAAAACATCAGGGAAAGTATTAAGGATAATAATATCTCGTCAGTATATCCTAAAATAGACCTTATTGTTCAATCTAATCAGAAAGATGTTAACGTTATTCTTAAATGCGCTTCATTGTTAAAAACGATTGATGATGAAAAAGGATGTCAGTCACTTGTTGATTTAGCATTGTCAGCTATACCGAAAGATGGGTCTATGGATTATAACACTGCTCTCGCAGTGCGAGGATTAGGTAGATTTAATGAAGCTTATTCTTTGATTAAAAGGTTCAAAAGTGATCCTGAAAAAGTTACTGAGGTCGCTCGTACAATGCTTCTTGCCAATATACCAGGAGCTTTAGAGCTCATCTCTGTCAAGCAACCTAAGACGATTGATGATCGCCTTTTACTCTGTGACATACTATGTGCGATTGGGGAGTTTAAAAGAGCATTGGAGGAGGCAAAGTCCATTATTGTTGACGATAATACTTCATATCGATCACTTGTAAACGTTTGTTCAATTCTCATGCGTGAAGGTAATGAAAAAGAAAGCGTTAAATTTGCAAAATCTCACCTGAAGAATGATAAAAAGAATGTCGATTCACTTGCACTTAATGCTTATGTAATGTGGGTTAATGGAAAAATACTTGCAGCTGCAAACTATGCTAACAAGGCACTTCACATTGACCATTCACATATTGGTGCCTTAGAGATAATGGCGATGTGTCTTATAAAAAAAGGAAAAGTCATTCAAGCAAAAATTCTTGCAGGCGCTATAAACGATAAAGAACCAGGAAACCCGGCTGTAATCAGAATTCTTGATGCATGCAGGATTTTATCTGACATCTGAATTTTGCTATTATTTAGCTACCGGCCCTTCTTGATCTCATATATTCTCTCCAAAATCCTGGCGTAAAGAGGATTAGGCCAGTTAGAATTTCAAGACGCCCTAACCACATAACTACGCTAAGAAATATCTTGGTGAACCACTCTAAATCGTGATAATTGCCTATCGCACCGAATGGATCAATTGATGGGCCGAATGTAGTAAGATTGGCTACTATCATGGCAATTGCTTGTTGAAAGTCTATTCCTAACAACATAAGCACTGACGTACCTGTAATGATCGTCAAGAAAAATAGGATAATTATGGTAATCGATACTGAGACAGTACTCGGTTCAACATTTGTCTTATTCAGTCTGATATCATATATCGCTTTAGGATGAAGCATTTCCTTGAAGCTATTGTGTATATATTTCAACGATACTATCAACCGTCCTACTTTAAGTCCTCCAGATGTCGAGCCTGTGGATCCTCCGATTATCATGACAACAAATAACAGAATTATCGCCCCTGGCACCCAATTGTCATAATTGGATGCAACGAATCCTGTTGTTGTACTTGCCGATACAACATTAAATGCTACGTCAACGTATTCGGTGAGTTTATGTTCTGTCTCCAATAACATACTGTTACATGCTATTAGAATGGTTGCTACGATGCCAATCATGTTGATCAAAAACATCGTTCTAAATTCTTCATTCTGAATGCAGTCTGTTGCCCTATGTTTATAAATAGTCTTAAAATGCAAGTAAAAATTTGTACCTCCTAAAAACATGAAGGCCATCACTACAATTTTGATCGCCACCCCGTAGCTTATGACACTATCTCCTTTACACATAAACCCGCCGGTAGATATTGTGGACAGTGAAAGGCACAATCCTTCGTAGAATGACATTCCTAAAATTAATAGTAAGATCACAAGCACCGCTGTTAAACTCAAATAAATGAGAATGAATTGCTTGGCGGCGTCACCCAGTTTGATACTGAAATTTGATGTTCCAGAGCCTGATGTTTCATTACCAACAAGTTCTCTGCCATTAAAACCAACCATTGGCATAATAAGCATGAAAATGAGAATGATTGCAATGCCACCAATCCATTGTGTAACAGACCTCCATAGAAGTATACCTGATGGCTGCTCGCTAATATCCGTCATTATAGTGGAACCTGTAGTGGTTATACCACTTGTAGATTCAAAGATAGCATCTACAATGTTCATCCCTGATATGATGAATGGTACTGATCCAGCGAATATTGCGACTATCCACATCGCTGCGATCATTATCAAACCATCAATGGGTCGGACGATTTCGGGTAACTTAAACAATGTCGCCAAAAGTCCAGCTATTACTAAATATAGAATGATTGGAATTAAAAACGGATCTATAGATTCTTGGTTTATTATTGAAAAAATGAGGCATGGCACCAACCCTAATACCATAGCTACCATTGTGTAACTGACCACACACATGGTGCTGCTTTTGTAACGATGTGCCAATAATATTTCTAACTGCATCCATGACCTCAAACGTCTATTTTAATGGTCGTGCCAAGTAACGTTTCTAGTTTTTTTATGTTTACTTTATATGTAAACATTAACAATACATCACCAGACAAAAATTTTGTATCCATACGTGGATAAATCGCAACATTTTCTCGCATGATACATGCAACACGTGCGCCATTTGGAAAACATAGATCGCCTATGTGTTGATCGCACAATTTGGAATTAGGACCGATGGTAACACTGAAAAATAGTTCTCCTTCACTTTTCATTTTTAAAATGGATTTTTCATTTGATACTAGCATCTTTGTAATCTCATTAACAACAATACGATGTGTTCCCGTAGTCATTTTAATTCCGGTAATATCAAAAATACCCTCATATTCGACTGTTGAATACCTAGACATCACCTTGTGTACACCGAGTTTCATACCCATTAAACACGCAAGTAAATTTGTTTCATCTGCGTTTGTAATAGCGATCAATACATCTGCGTTTCCTACATTTTCAGATTTCAGCAAATGTGGGTCAACTCCACTTCCGTTTACAATGGTGATATTATTCAACTCTTTTGCAAGTGCGGCACACTTAGTTGAATCGGGTTCGAACAGTTTAACATATTTTTTATTTGACTCCAATATTTTTGCGATCTGGTGTCCGGCAACTCCTCCCCCGATAATGACGAATTCTGACGCTTCACGTACGACACCCATCATCTCGTTAAATTCACGAATACTCTTTGGGTTTCCTAGTACACATAATTTATCGCCTGCACGAATTTCTGTGGTTTCACTATCTAAAATCACTTCATCAGATCTGTGGACAGAAACAACTGTGCAATCTTCTGGAATTTTGAGGCTGATTACAACTTTTCCGATTATGTTTTTATGATCGCTGGTCACCTCAAAAAATGCAAGACACATACCCATAGATTCTATGCTTTCATAATCTACAGCATTTTCAATAAGCGCTATTTCTGCCATCTTATTTGCAATTACGATTTCAGGAGAAATTATTTGGTCGACAATATTCTTTGATATTGAGGTCATAAAATCAGGATTTTTTATCCTGGCAATAGTCCTAACATTAGGGCAAATATACTTGCTTATCATAGCGATGAAAAGATTATCCCCATCTCGATCTGTGGCACTTATGATAACATCTGGAGAATGTTTTTTGAATACATCTTCTAATACTCTCGGGTTTGTACCATCATCAAACAAAATGGATGCATTCAAAAACCTTTTTACAGTATCTATAATCGATCTATTATTATCTACAACCATGACGTTATGGAAATGGGAAAGAGCTTCTGCCACTGCGTAACCTACATCTCCCACTCCTACTACTACAATATTCATCAAATATCCCTGATATCGATTTGAATTTAATGTTACTCTGATGGCAGTTCAATATTAAAGGTTAGATACTTTTCCGTGTGTAGCACGTATATTTTATATTAAACTTTTAAGATTGAGGTTTTATGTTACAACAGGTAAGGGAGGGATTCTGGCAGAAAAACCGTGTCTCTAAAATTGATACAGTTATTGAATCAGTAAGAACAATTATCGCTGATGTTAAAAAAGATGGAGACAAAGCTATTTTAATGTACACTGAAAAATTTGATAATATTAAAATTAAGAATTTTGCAGTCACCAGATCACAAATTAAAGAGGCTTACGAAAAAGTTGATCCAGAATTAATCAAAGAGCTAAAAAATGCGGCCCACAACATCCGAAGATTTCATAAAACACAACTACCCGATGACATAAAGCTTACCGAAGTAGAGCCTGGAGTAACATTGGGAATTAAAAGTACACCTCTCGAAAGAATCGGCTGCTATATTCCAGGTGGAAGGGCATCTTACCCATCCACCGCATTAATGTGTATTATTCCTGCTCGTGTTGCGGGAGTGGATGAGGTTATATGTTGCACTCCAGGTCCTATCAATCCCGCCACACTTGTCGCCATAGACATAGCAGGGGCAGATGAAATCTACTGTATAGGCGGTATCCAGGCAATAGCAGGCATGGCACTTGGCACTGATACCATTAAGCCTGTTCAAAAAATTGTTGGTCCTGGAAATATTTACGTCACAACAGCGAAAATGTTGCTCAGAGACAAAGTTGAAATAGACTTTCCGGCAGGACCCAGCGAGGCTGGAATTCTTGCCGATAAATCGTGTAATCCGGAATTCGTTGCTTCTGATCTGATAGCACAAGCTGAACATGATCCAATGTCTGCCGTCATTCTTATCACAGATAACGAAGAAACGGCTAATAAAATTAAAATAGAAGTAGATAAGCAAATAGAAAATACACCGCGTAAAACGATCGTCACACAAGCACTCAAAAATTCTGGTTATATCGTTACGGATGGCATGGACCGTGCCATTGAAATAATGAACGAGATCGCTCCAGAACACCTATCTATTCAAACCACCAATGCGATGGACGTACTTTCAAAAATAAAAAATGCTGGGTCTATTTTTGTTGGGCCATACACTCCAATCGCTGCAGGCGACTATGCATCAGGTACTAATCATGTCTTACCTACGGCAGGAAATGCTAAACTTTTTTCTGGACTCAATGTAGCCCACTTCAGGAAGACTTCTACAGTACAAATACTTTCAAAGAATGGCCTGAATAAACTTGCTCCAACTATCAGGAAAATCTCTGAAAGTGAAGGACTATACGCTCACCGCCGCTCAGTAGATGTTAGATATTCGTAGGATTGTCATATTTAGTTAAATCTTGTCTGCGGGTACGTATCAAACATTTTCAATATAATTCTATAACAACCTTTACACTAGGCGATTGTTTGGCGCTGAGGTGGTCTAGGCCAGTGTTTAAAATAAGTTTCCCTAGTGTTGCGTAAAGACGGGACGAGAAACAGTATTACAAAAAAGAAATGTTCCGCTTATGTTTATTCTTTTGATAAACGTTCGTTAAAAAATCAAAATTAAAGATTTAGAATTGACAACTTAGTAAACCGATAAATAGAATAACTTCATATGAGAGTGTGACAAGAGACGGCCCCTTGCAAAGGGCCTAACGGCTCACCCGCCTCTTGTTACCTCTTGTATGATGAACTGGAATTATTTGACATAATCTCTAATAATTCAGTAACATCGTTTGTTAGCTGTCAGCGTACGTCTCATAGCATTCTTGGAAATAATGCACTTTTTAATTTTTAGGAAATACCTGATAGTATTTTGTGTAAGTCGGTTTTTCAGAAATTGAACTTTTGTTCATAATACATAGCCGTATAGAAAATAACTATGAATTACTTTAAGGCCTTGCCTTAATGCTAAGATCAATTAAGAGACAAAATTCTGTAACAAAAGATGTTCTGTAATCTTACAATTAGCGGATTCAAGTGGTGATGCCAGATAAAGATAATTAAAAAAGAATATCGATGAGATGTAGTGTGCACATTCATATTTGAAGTGTCCAATCCTCTAGTGGATAAAAATATAGAATCACACTGATAAACTCACGATCTGTGTCACATGGCAAGCAGTTATGAACATAAACGACGATGTTAGTGCCATTGTCACCAATAACATAGAAAAAGGACCACAATGATACCTGACACCGTATTTTTTGATCAAATGATCAATTCCAATAATTTGACCACCGCCACCAGTAAATGTATTCTATGCAAAGGTGCAAGAGCTATGTGTGGCAAAGATAGTTGTCCGTTAATGATTAAGTTTTATTCCCATAGTAAAATTGCCCCATTAATAAATTCTACAAAGTTAGAAGGATATAGCCCTCCTGCCGTTTTTGTCGGAAGATACGGTTACCCCAAAGTAGACATTGGACCTTTGGTGCCTCCGATACTGGGTAACACCTCGGAAATGGATACACCAGAAATGTGGATTGGCAAGAGTATTGACCAGATAGTAGATTTCAGATTTAAACTTGTAAGAGGAAAATACAGAATTGATGCAACTAACTTCAGAGAGGGGGGGAGAATTGTCGACGGAATACAAGAATTGGCATTGACTAAGATGCCAGTGGGAGTGGAAGCATTATTCTCTAAAAAACCTATTGGAAGAATAACTTTGGATGACGAGGTGCAACCTTTTGGCCCATCTGCAAAATTAGAAAAATTTACTGCCGAAAATGGAAGGTTCGAACACTATCTGGAAAAAAGTTTCTACGATACTGATATGAAATCAACAGACGCTGTGGTCAACGCATATAAAAACGGCACACTGATTTCTGAAATTCAAAAGGCTTTTTCCGTCGGTACTATGGGCATTGGTAAAAAAAGACGTTTTGTTCCGACAAGATGGAGCATAACCGCGGTAGATGACATAATCGGTAAGAATCTGCTAAAAACCACCAGGTACAATAACACAATCGATGAATATCGCGTTTATCAATGGGAAGAGCTCGATAACAGATGGTGTATTTTGATGATTCCCTGTTCGTGGAGATTCGAACTTATTGAGGCATGGTACCCTAATACAACCTGGAATCCATCTGGGAAAAGTATAGAAATAATTTCGGACCATGAGTTCTTCGATGGGAGAAAAGATTATGCACATATTGGTGGATGCTATTACGCATCAAGAATGGCTGTAAATGAACTTTTAACTGAACAAAATCGAACTGCTGGTGTGGTCATATTTCGTGAGGCTCATCCCGGATACGTTATGCCTGTAGGCGTCTGGAATGTCAGAGAAAATGTTCGTGCAGCATTAAAAACTAAACCGTTTAAATTTGATTCTTTAGAAAATGCATTAAGGCATATTGACGGCATAATGGATATTCCTAGAAAAGTGTGGATAATAAACTCAAATATCATCAAGAACATGTATTCTCAAAGAAAAATAGATGATTTCTCATAACATATACGCGTTTTTGATAATGTTAAGAGGCATGCCAGTGTGCTTGCTACCCATTAAAACCTCTCATCTCTATTTTCCTGTCGTTTCTATAGACGAAATTACAAATAAGGGTTTCTAAGCACAGCTAACGCGTGCTAAGTTGTCATGCTACTTACACGTTTTGATGAATTTCGTATAGTGCTTTAAAAAAATATTTTTAATATAAACGATGTCGAGTTTATGTTAAGTTTTATTATGATTTTGTAT
>JAKSHX010000030.1 GCA_024399155.1 archaeon
CTCAGCTTTGAATCGCCATCCCTCAAGATTAGCAAAGCAGAAAACTTGCCAAGAGAGTAGAGTAATTGTATTTCCATTCAAATCTGACGGCTTTAGTGATTCCGCAAATGAACACACCATGCTAACCGCATCCCAATCCATGAAGTATAGAAAATCTTCATCCTGAGAACGTTTCAAATCATTTTTGAATCTTTGGATTGCTTTTTTAGTGTAGACACCAGCAGTAATTTTCCCCGATGTAATATCAGATACATACTGCATACATATTGCTTTATAATCTCTCATGTTTTTATCTCCATGAGAAATTGTCAAAGTAGGTGAGATTTGTCGCAAAAAAAAGAGTGGAGCATTTCTGCATCCACTCAATTCCAAATTGCAACTAGAATGTCATTCTTTTAACTCCCAATGATAGTAATTATTCAGAATACAATCATCACATTTTCGCCCAAGTTTTTTACACCCATGTTTGATACCATGATCATTTGTAAAATTAATTTCACAATTTTTACAGTTTCCACAGCACTTCATTTTTTCAATCTGTGATTTTAGTTCTTCGTTTTCCTTAACAATAGGACAATCTTTTAATGTTCCGTCTTTTTTCTGTTCCATACATTCTTCTTTACAACTCATATCTACTCCTTAAACTTTGGAAGTTCACACCACTTAATAGGTTCATCTATTTTAGTAAAAAGGCAAGTTTGCCAACAAGAACGCCTATAATTATAGATACAAGCCTCTCCGTTTTGGTTTGCCACTGTTATAGACCAAGTAAAACATGTATCTGCAAGTTTTGGTAAATCATTAGGGTCTTTTCTTACATCGTGCCATTTAGGTTTACCCTCTGCAAGTCCGTCAAGATAAGCTTGTTTAACTTCATCCGTACAATCTACCCAATATGTCTGATTTTCCAATTCTGTTCTTACATTTTTAATATATTCTTCTGCTTTTTCTTCGTCTGTCATATCTACACCTTTGATTTTCTTAAGTACATTCATTGTATTTTGAATTGCTTTCATATCTGCATTTATATCCAAAAGTCGTTCCATTTTATCTCCTATTATTCAACAAGTTATTTATTGCGTTATCATTTTTCTTTATATCCTGAGCCGTCTTAATCGCATTCAGCTCTCCAAGTTTCAACTGAACTCTCGCAGATGGAGAGATATAGTATTTACTTGCAAGAGTATCAAAGCGAGTAGTCATTCTGTCATAAATCGCAGAATACTTGCTCAAATTGTCTACATCAGCAATAGGAATGCTCTGTATCATCTCATCAAGTTCTCTGATTCTCTCAAGATACCGAGTCATCGTTTCAATCTGTGTCAAATCGACTCGACTCAATACATGGAGAACTTTGAGATTCTCGACTACTTGCTTATAGAACTTTTTCCCCATCTTAGTTGTAATTGTTTTAGGCACTGAGATTCTCTCATCTTCCTGAATGATGACAGATGTCTTTGCAATGAAAACATCTGCCGATTGATTCTGTTTTTCCCTAGTTACATTCAGAGAGCCTTTCAGCCTTTTCAATTCAGTAGGTAATTTAGGATTAGGCATCTTTTATTTCCTCTCAAGATATGCAGAAATAACTGCTGGATAGTTTTCTGTTATCCAGTCGATGCAGTTCTCACGATGTTCTAATACATCTTTCAATTCTGCATTTTCATCTTCAAGATGATTGATTCTGTCAGCACCATTTTTCAATTGCATCTGCAATGTTTCAATTCCAGTATTCAGAGAATCAATCTGATTAATCAGAATAGTATTTCTCTTGAACATCTCCTGAATCTTCAAATCTTTATCACTAGACATTTTCCATCTCCTCTGTGAATAATTGGTCAAAGTAATACAAGACACCATCTTTTTTGATGCCACTGCCACGAGTCATTGCCATGTTGATGTAGTTCATTGTGCAGTTGAAAATATTGCTCAATGATTCTCTAGTGCCGATTATCTGTGTTCTATCGCTACTTGCGATGTATTGTATTATTGGTCTACCTTTACCCATATTTATCTCCCTAGAGTAGTTCACCCATAATCACTAAATCTGTTATGTCGTTGTAATAAATCAGAGTTGTAACATTCCCTGATACTAAACTCAGAAAAACATCATCTTTATTAAATATTTTTCCTTTACGACTTCCGCCATCATAACCAAGTCCACCATGCCATTTGATGTGAACTTCATCGCCGATTTTTATTTTATCTTTGTAATTTCTTGCTTTGTCTGTCAGCAATTTTATCTCCCTAAAATAATTCAAGTTGAACTGGCTCTCTTTTTGGATTGAATTGTGCAGAATACTCTTGCTCTGTAACTTCCGATACAAAGTGGATTTCCTTATCCCATTGAAAACATTCCTCAGGATGAGAAAACATCACTGAATCTTTCCACACTGGCAGAATCCAAGACTCCCCGAGTTTTTCAAACTTGAAATAAGTTTTATTTGAATTATTCAAAATAAACCTCCATTATTTATTTGAAACGACTACCAATATCCACTCAAAGTGTAATTCTCTCGAGTAAACTGGCGGGGGTGATACATTCCGAACTCGTCAAAATGAATTACACCCCCTATCGGTTACCGATGCCGAGCGGATATTTCTCTTTGTGTTTCAAGTCTATGACAAGATTCACACAACACCATCACATTAGACCTATCTAAGAACAACTCAGGAGCATATCTCACTGGAATAATATGATGCACTGTAAGTCTGCAATCAGATGCACCGCACTTCTCACAACATCCCATTTCTTTAATCAATCCATATGAGAACTTTCTCCATTCATGGCTCTGATAGTTCTCAGTGAATCTCTTTGCATTTTGAAATGGCTTTACTCTCTGAGCATCTGCCATTGCCTGATGCTTATCGCAATAGTATTTGTTTGTGGTAATATGATTGCATCCAACCCATCCGCATAATTTAGTTTTCATTCTTCAACTCCCATGCAGATGCATTCTCACAAGTTGAACATGGATCAGAGCCACCATTGATTGATTTGTGGATACAGTTCCAGCAAGTTTTCACAATGTCATCTTCATTCTCATAAATGATTTCAAGTCCAAGCATCTGAGCAAAGCAATGCTCAATCTTTGCTCCACGAGATTCTTTCCATCCCTTGAGCATATAGATTGCATCGCATACTTTAATCATAGCCAAATCAATATGCATGAAGTCTTTCCATGACAACTCAGCATTAATGAATAATGGTGAGAGTACAGTGTAGAATGGCTCTAACTCTCTATACTTAGCAAGGAATTGCATTCTGTAAGATGGATTGCCACTGATAGCACCTGATATATAGATTTTCTTTTTTGCCATGTTACACTCCACTTGAACCGAATCCATCAGCATTGCGATTAGTTTCTTGCAGCTCATCGCATTCAATCCATTCAATCTGTTCAGTTTTTCTGATTGCTAACTGACAGATTCTATCTCCCTTGTAGATGTGGATATCATCGCCAGTGTTGTTGATTACATTGGCTTTAAGTTCTCCACGATAATTCTCATCTACTGTTCCGATTGCAATGTCTATGCCTTTCTTAGAGTTTCCTGAGCGTGGTCGAATAACACATTCATAACCATGAGGAAGTTGCAGAGCGATTCCAAGAGATACAAGTTCTCTCTCCCAATTGTGAATGGTGATGTTGTCATCTGCATATGCATCAAGACAAGCATCTCCATCTCTGCCATAAGTAGGCAATATTGCAGTGTCAGAAAGTCTTTTAATTTCTACCAGCATTTAATCAATCTCCTTGAAACATATTGGAGTTATTTCTTCTTTTGAGGGAAAATAACTGTCAATAAAAAAGTTAGGATTTGTTACAAGAGATGAACGTTTAATCTGAGTAGGCTTTCCATTAGATTTTTTCATGGCTCTTTCGATTTGCTGAGCATCGAATCTTTCTTTATATGCCTTTACGATCATATAATCTTCATAAGTCCATACCGCATTTACTTTGCCATTTACAATTTCTCTTTTAGTTACGATTCCAAGATTCTTTTTTATTTTTGCAAAACTAGGAGCTGGAATCTGCAACATCTGAGAAAGTTCTAGAGTTGTAAATGTCCTATCTTTATGACCACTTCCAAAATCAAACTGTATTTCATTTCTCATAATTTCAATCCTTGAATATCCTCGATAAAGTCTGTTTCTTCATCGAGTTTAGTTTTATATAACATTGCGTGTTCTACTCCCGATTGGAGAGCAGTTATGAAGTTCTTAGTAACACAATATCCGATTCTCGTTTTATATCTTCTAAGAACATACTCAACTGCAATGCTTGTTTTTTCTTTTTGCTCTTCATCACTCAATCTTTGCTTATGTGATGACATCCATTTCCAAACTAATCTCTCAGTAACTAGAGATGCTATTTCTTGCAGTTTTCTGTATGAATCTTCATCATTATTTTTGAGATATTCATACTGGAGATTAAACATCCACTCATTTTCATTTTGTGGATTCTGATAAGTTTTCAGAATCAGTTTTTTTCTTGCATCTAAGTTTTTCTGCTGATGTTCAATTTCCTTAATTTTTTTATTCTCTTTGATACATTCATCAATTGAGAATAAATCTGATTCAATAATCTCTCGTTGATGATTGATAGTTTGAACATTATCTGATTCATTTGATTGTTCTTTTTTTTCGCATATAACTTCTTGTTTCTTTTCAATCCATCTGCAAAAATTGATGCACTTTTCACATCTTCTGCATGGATAAAGAACTTTCAAACCTTTCTCAAAATATGCCAAATCGTGAAGATGCCATTCTCCATAATCGCAGCTTTGACAAGATTTCAAGTTATACTCTTCAACATCAAACAAATCAGACTGCATCAATCCTTTCATTGTCTTTCTCTCTCTTTGGCTCTGAATACTTTGACCCATCTGCACGAGTGCAGTAGTTCAAGACAAAATCATCAGTTGTCAATTTGCGGTTACAATGAGTGCATTCCCAATATTCATTGATGTATTTGATGTCATTTCCTTGTTTATCTTTCCCATCAAGTACAAGGAATTTTTTATATACAAGTGGCTTGAGAAAATCTTTATAATCTTGCTTAGTTCCCTCAATCCGCTTTTTAATTTCCTTGTAGCAATAAGGACAATAATTCATGATGCCATTCTGAGTTGCATGGAGCATATGATTAGACAAGAGATACTCTTTCATTCATCTGCCCCCTCAATAGAATCAAACATAGTGAAACAAGCATCGCAGATGTACTTGCGAGAATTAGGATTGAAATAGACTCTTTTCTTTCCGCAATCAGGACAGTTCCAGTTGTGTACAACTTCAAACTCAATTTCTTTTTTTTCTTTTTTCTTTCCGTCTGCATTGAAATTCAAGAAATTAGATTCATCAAAATTGGCTGGAAGATAGTTGTAGAAATTCTTTGATTTCACAAGCTGGAACAAGTTCATTTTGGAAGATACATAACAATCAGGATTCTGCAATACTTGAATGTAGTTTTTCACTGCACCAATTACATCGCTTGAATGAATGTGCTGATATTCCGAAGTCTTATGCAGATAACTCAATGCATTTGTGAAGTCAGTCTGCATGAATAAGATTTCATTATTTCTCGCACATGGCAATCCAGCATTTTTGAACAAGTCGAATAATTCTTTTGAATATTGAGTCATTGAGGGAGTGCTTTTTGATGGCATCTGATGATGCTCAATATCAGTATCAATATCACTATCAATATCAGTATCATAATCAGTATCAATATCAATATCAGAATCAATATCATAGTGTGTGAGTTTAACTTCGTTTTTTTCGTTTAACTCGTTTAACTTCGTGTTAAACGAATAATCTCGTTTAACTTCGTTTAACTCGTTTAACTTCGTGTTAAACGAATAATCTCGTTTAACTTCGTTTAACTCGTTTAACTTCGTTTGATACTGTTCAAGATTGCTCAAATCATTCTCAGATGCTTTGTTGTTGCGTACTCGCACGTTGATTGCATTGATTTTTCTTTTCAAGCAAGTAATCTCATAGAAGTTCTTGTCATTGTCGATTCTTCTCTGAATTGTTTTCCAGTAAACAAGTTCAAATCCTTTGAGCGATGGTACTTTGTTATACAATCCATACTGAACGATATAATTCAAGAATTCAGTGAGTTTCTCTGCTGGAATATCCACGATGTACTCTTCATGAAATACAAAATTATTCATTAGATTTCATCTCCAAATAATGAGCCATTTTTGGCATCGTTCTTGATTTCAAGTTCTACATTCTGCAAATTGCGTACTGCCTGATTGTAGTATGATTCTTTTAATTCAATTCCGATGTACTTTCTGCCACATTTGAGAGATTCGTATCCCTCAGAGCCAATGCCACCAAAAGGAGATAAAACAACATCATCAGGATTGCTCCATAACTGCAATGCTCTATGAATTACAGATAACTGGAGAGGGCAGATGTGTCTTTCGTCTTTTTCATCTCTTGCCGATGCATATTGCAATGTATCACTAGGATTTATATCCATCCAAACTGGAGATGCATATCTCTGCCACAAATCAATTGATAATCTGCCAGTAGATTTGAAATCTTCATCTCCAGCATAGTGGTCGAGTTCACCAGCAATAGGCTCTGCATTATCTCCAGCTTTTTTCATTGTTACCAAGTAATCAGGAATTCCTTGTCTACTCATTGCAGAATCTTTCACTAACTGTTTATGCAACAATCCGAGTGCCTTAGTTCTCTGCATTGCTATAACTGGGTCTTTCCAAATAACAACCTCTGAATGATAAATGAATCCATGTTTTTGGAATGCTCTAATCAAATCCCCTCTAAAATCCTTAATTCCAATGTATCCATCTCTTGTTTTTGAAGTAGGGAGATTCATACAATGAATTGATATGTTTCTGCCTGGCTTAAGAACTCTAGCAAGTTGCTCAACTAAGAAATCAAACATCTGCAAGAATTCTTCTTCATCCTTTACATTTCCCATATCGTGTTCACTGTTTGAGTAAGTGTATAAACTTGCGAATGGTGGAGAGAAGATAGAGAAATCCACTGAATTATCAGGAATCCCCTTTAATACTTCTACACAATCGCCATTGTACATAGCCCATTTATCGCCGAATGATTGATTTAATACGTTCATATAATTATTGCTCCTAAATAAAACTAGGCATCTGCATTGATGCCGATGGATTGTAAGATGTTGAACTTCTCTGCAATCCTCTGATGTCAGCAGAGTTGATGCCTTTCATGTTTGACACCATCTCTCTTTTCATTTCTTCTGATTGTCTTTCCTTTCGCTGGATGTTCTTTACAACTGCTCCCTCAGATTCAGCAGTTACAACATATACATTTACTTGTTGAGTCTGACCGAATCGCCAAGAACGTCTTACCGCTTGATAAAACAACTCATACGAATCAGACAATCCCACAAATATCATGTTATGGCATTTCTGATAGTTCATTCCCCATCCGAAGATTTGAGGCTTTGAGATAAGTCTTTTAATAGTGCCTTGCTGGAATCCCACCGCACTATTCATTTTATGCTCGTTATCGTCAGAGCCTTTTACTTCAACTGATTCAGGAATGATTCTTTTTAATTCTTCTGATTCTGAGTTCAAATCACACCAAATGAGCCACTGTTCCTCAGGATTCTGATTTATGATCTCGAGAGCCTTTGCACATCGCTCTTTGATTGAGTTTCTTCTTGCTTGTTGTCTTTCTTGCAATGTGAGTGCTTGTACTTCAAACAAGAATCCACTGTCAGCACAATCTGACTCAACTGTGATTTGTTCAATGTTCAAATCAGGGAGAATGAATCCATCATTGGAATATCCCAAATCTGATGGCTTAGAAATCATTACCGCCCAAGAACAAACCCACTTCCAAAAGTCGCTCTGTGCATGACCTTTGATTCTCCATTTCGATGTATCTCCGCCATCGTGAACAAAGAACATAGAGAGCATTTCAGTTCTTTTCATTGCTCCAATAAACTCAGCCTGATTGCCTAATTCCATAAAATCATTAGGCGATGGAGTTGCTGAACAAGAATAGCGGTATTTTAAGTTCCATTTTTCAGTAAACTCATTGCGATATTTTGATGTATAAGATTTCAAGATTGATGATTCATCAATGATGATGCATGAAAAATCATCAGGATTGAATTTATCCATCTGCTCATAGTTTGTTACTGTGATTTTTGCTTTTACTGTGCCATCGTTAGAGTAGGCAATGTCATAACCGCCGAACTTCTCAGATTCATTGAGAGTCTGTTTTGCTACTGCAAGTGGAGAGAATAGGATAGTGTTTCCCTCAACGTGTTTACCGAGTTCCAGCTCCATGAGAGTTTTTCCCATTCCGCAATCGGCAAATATACACGCTCTACCACGTTTTAATGCCCATGTAACAATATCTCTCTGATAGTCGAACATCATCGGATTGAGTTCAGGAATTTCTGTCATTCCAGTAGCCACATCCACGATGCTCTTTTGTTTTAAGAATTCATCATATGTCATGTAATTATCCCCAAAGTTAGCAAGTGGCATTTCTGCCACCGCTAGAAAAAAAAATTAATTAGTTCAATTCAGATTCAATATCTGCATCAGATGGCATCTGTTCTCTCTGTTTGAGCAAATCAAGAGCCGATGCATAAGCATCATCAAACAACCCATCAATAAGCATTGCTCTGTATGAGTCTTTTTCTGCATCATTGAATACTGGAGTACCATCATCCAAGATGGCATTCATCAACTGAGCGAGTTTATTTTTCTGCTCATCTGTGTATTTTTTTTCTTTAGTTTTTGGAGATTTTACCGATACAGTAGTTGATGAATTGATGTCTTTTACATTTGGCGATGGAGTAGACATTTCATCAGGTAGTTCATCAGCAGTGTAGGGCATTCCTCCAAGTGTTTCAGAAAAGCACATTCTGAATCCTTGTGCGATGGCTACCTTTTTTATCATTGTTTTTGGCTTTGTTTTCCAAAGATTCTGATTTGTGTTGTATTCTGAAAAATCAACTTCATGAACAAATGGAGCATTCCAATCTTTTCTGTTGATTGTGATTACCGCTTTCATATCGTTGCCAGTTCCAACTGTTTCAACTTTCCATCCGCTCAACAATCCTGAACGTTCAGCACGTTTAATATATGATTCGTAACCAACAATGATATTGAACTTATCACCATATGGAACTCCATATACTTCCTTTTTGATTGGATTCAATCCATAAGCACAACAAACATCAATAAACTGTTTTTTGTGATTTTCTTTGAGATTCAATCCCATAGAAGTTAGCCATTCAACCGCTACTGTTTTATAATCAGTTGATTCAATAATTGCTTTTGTTGATTCTTCAACAATCTGAATTTCCTTTGTATCCATGCTTATCTCCTAGAATCCAAAATCATCAAATGGAGTTCCAACATCTGATGCATTGTTGTTGCTTGATGGGAATGGCACTGATTCAGTTGATTCAGATTTCTTTCGGCCCACCATCTGAATTTCATCTACTACAACATTCAAAGCTGACATCTTTTGACCATCTTTTTCCCATCGGCTCTGTTTTAGGTGTCCAGTGATAGCAACCTGAGTTCCCTTTGTGAGTCTAGGCTGGAGAGCAGTGGCAAGATTACCAAACAACATCAAGTTGAGATAGTTCACTTCATCAACCCATTTATCTCCATCTTTTTTAGTTGTATTGAATGCAATTGAGAAATTGCATTTTCCATCTTTGAGTTCAGCATCTCTTGTGAGTCTGCCGATTACCGATACATGATTCAAATCTTTCATGATCATATCTCCTTATAAAAATTAATTACCGAATAACAAGTGCAGTGCCTTGTGTTGCATAGAGTCCGACAATCTGATTACCATCGGCATCAAATACTTTTCCATAGTCGAGTCCATCAGTTCCAACTGTTAAAACTCCATCTTTAATTGCTTGTTTGATTGCAGTTGTATCAAGTTCTCTAGGCTTGAGATAGCAATCAGGAACATTCTCAAGAGTAGTTCCAGCTCTCTGAGTAACTTGCATCTGAGTATTCTGAACATTTGCAGTGAATAACTCTGTTTTCTTGTTCTTGATGCCGAGTACATCCATAGACCAGCGGAGCATCCCTTGTAATCTGTCAGCATTGTTTGAGCATACTTTTGCTCTCTTGCTTAATCTGTCGAGTTCATCCTTATAGGATTTTCTCTCTGCATCAATGTTCTGAGCATGAATCTTGTAGTTCTTGATTAATTTGCAATAAGAGTCGAATTTGTTGTCAAATTCTTCTTTGCTACAAGTAAACCACTGTTTCATGATTTCTTGCTCTTCTTCTGTAAGTTCACGAGGATTTCCATCTTCATCAACTGCCGATTCAATCAATTTGAAAATTGATTCCATGTCATTTGTGATTGCATACAAACTAGCCATTTTTTTTATCTCCTTTCATCCATTCTTGATATTCATCTTTTGTGTTGATTCCTGAAATTTCCTCAAATATTGAACAATCAAAATTTGGCAATTTAAAAAGTTCTATATGTTCTTTTTTAGATGCTTTATCGTATGCAATTTTAAAAGCATCTTTATAATCAAGAGTTTTTAAAAAACCGCCACAGACTTCAATTTCTTTTTTATGTGTTTCTTTTTCTTCATCAGTTGCAGTATCATGCGAAATCCATAAAGTTAAATCAAAGTATAGAAAATCAGGAAAATGCATCTCATCTCGTTGTAGTGTTGTATCTTTGTTGAATATTCTTATTGCTGGAGTATTAGAATTGAAATAGCCACTGTTACAATTGCCACTGTTCCAATCGCCACTGTTACGATTGCCACTGTTACGATTGCCACTGTTCCAATTGCCACTGTTCCAATCGCCACTGTT
>JAKSHX010000031.1 GCA_024399155.1 archaeon
CACACTAAAGCGTTAAAACCTACTATTCATATATGTTTATCACTTTATCACTTTAACACACTAAAGCGTTAAAACCTACTATTCATATATGTTTATCGCTTTATCACTTTATCACTTTATCACTTTATCACGTTAAAGCGTTAAAATTTTATTTTTTAATTGGAACTTTTATTGTCTACTCAAGTAGACATTTTTGGTATATGAGTATATAGTCTACTCAAGTAGACAACTACTAGGGTATCTTAATGAAAGGTGGTGAAAATATGAACATTTCACGCAAAACACGTAAAAAAGAGATGTGTAAAAACTACATCAATGATGGTAACGACATTAAAACAACTGCTAAACTTTTACGCATAGATTTTGGACGTAAAAGACACAGACTGTTTAGAACAGTTTGTAAACAGAACAAATTACCGTTCTAATTACAGTTCTGAATGTCTACTCAAGTAGACAACAAATTCAAATCAAATTTCTAGTAAAGGAGTTGATAGTATGCCTAGAGATATGAAACCTAAAAAAGGTGAACGTGGTGTATCAAGACACAGAAAACACAGAAAGAACGTGTCTAGACAGGCTATGCAGAACTACATTAATAAGAACTTAAAATCTGCAACAGAAAAGCTGAAATATCTCAAAAAGACAGGGGTATACAAAGCAAGTGATATTGCACAGCAAGCGTATTCACAGCTTAAAATGTTATATCGTAAAGTAGGTGTTGATGAAGATTCGTTTCATACTGGCAAGAATTTTAAGTCAAAGCTGTTAACAAATGCAGATTTAAAAATTCTTTATAACGTAATATACGACATAAGGGATATAAACACAAGAGCAACTAGAAAAGAACTTGAAAGAAGAAAAGCAGAATATTCTCAGTTTGGAATAGACTATGAAGAATCTTTCAATGTACTTTCTATGTTATCAAGTGAGTTCCATGAAATTTATAGCTTTATTTCTTATAATGAAGTTATTTCTGCAATGAAAGAAGTTAAGGGAGGGGTTACTCCTGAAGAGCTATTATCTGAATTTATGTACAGAATAGAAGATAAACTTCTTGACGATACTCAGACAGAAAAAGCTAAAGTTCTTATGTCTAAGATTCAGAATAAGGTAGATTCTAAAACACTCCATTCTATGTTTAGAGAGCACAGAAGTGTGTTTAAAAAATATGGTAAGAGAAGATAAAAGAGGTAGGGTATGAAAAAGAATCCTTTACGTAAAAATATACGTTACAAACAGTCAGTTGTAACGTTCGACATTGAGTCAACAAGTCTAGTTGAGTATACTTGTGCAGGAATAAGAAAACCTAAACTTGTACCAAAGAAACACGCATTTATGTACGCATTTGCATTATATAACGACGGCGTTATATACAGAGGTCGTACATGGGAAGATGCTATAACAATGTTCGATTCTCTTTCTAGATTATGCGGTTCAAGAGAAAGATATATAGTGTGGGTACACAATCTCTCATTCGAGTTTCAGTTCATGAAAGACTGGATGAAATTAACAGAAGTGTTCTGTAGAAAATCACACAACGTTTTACGCTGTGTATATAAGAACATAGAGTTTCGCGACACTCTCGCACTATCTAACTGTAAGCTTGAAAAGCTTGCGAAAAACGAACATCTGGGTATAGAAAAACTCGTTGGTGATTTAGATTATTCTAAAACCAGACACCATTTAACTCATTTAACTGAAGCTGAATGGAAATATATAGACAACGACGTAAAAATTGTTGCTAAATATATTGAGAAAAAAGTTAAAGAGTATGGTTGTTTAGAGAATATACCTATGACTTCTACAGGAGAAGTTCGTGTTTTGTTTAGAAAAGAACTTGGAGAAAATCTAAAGAAAATCCATGCTATGTCTGAAATGTATTCAGCAAGTTCAATGGAACTCCAGAATTTACTTATTCAGATATATGCCGGTGCGTATACACATTGTAATTATCAAGCTATTGACCAGACGTTAGAGGATTTAAGGTGTATGGATATTGCATCTTCATATCCATATCAAATGTGTAGTCAAAAGTATCCTACAATGTGGTTTAAGTTAAACGAAGAAAAACTTAACGAATACTTTAAAGACGGTGTAACAGCTAAAGACATATTTGAAAAGTATAGTCCAGTAGACTACGCTTTAGCTTGTAAAGCAAAGTTTTTAAATATTAAATCTAAGCACGTTCATTCTATTATTAGTCAGCACAAATGCACAAAATTAAGTAATGACTACATATTAGATAACGGTAGGGTATATTCAGCGTCTATATTAGAACTATGTGTTAACGAGATAGATTTACAGAATATAACAGAATTTTATAACTTTGATTCTATAGAGCTTACAGGTATATATGTTAGTAAAAAAGAATATTTACCAAAAGAACTTGTGTCTGTAATATTAAAACTGTTTAAACAGAAGACAGAATTGAAAGATATAGAAGAAGAACTTGACAACTATATGAGGTCAAAAGCACGTGTTAATGGTGTGTATGGAACATCTGTATTTAATATAATAGATTCCGGATACTATTTTGATGAAGAATCTAATTATAAATTCTTAAAAGACGAAAAGTCATTTGCCGATTTTAAAAAATACACACAAAATCCTAACCAGTACCTGTGGTATTCTATAGGGGTATGGGTTACATCATACGCTAGAAGACAAGTTCTAACACCAATTAAAAAGATGAGTGAAAACGCAATATATTCTGACACAGACTCTGTTAAATACATAGATAGAAGAACAAGAGCAAAGTATGACAGAATGTGGAACCATCTTAATGCTAAGTATAAGACAGAATTCTATGAAGCAATGAAGTTTCACGGTTTTAGTCTAGCTGACTATACTTTTATCGACAAATATAATGTTCAACATTATATGGGTATCTTTGAAGAGGAGAAACCTTATAAGAGATTTAAGTCTTTAGGTTCAAAGCGTTATCTCGTAGAATACTACGACGGTAAAATGTCATCTACTGTTGCCGGTGCACCAAAAAATCTCTGGGAAGAACTTGGCAAAACAAATGACGAAAGATTTGTAAATTTTAAAAATGGATTTACAATGAAAGATTGTAAGTTAACACATACTTACACAGAAGAAAACGACATAAAAATTATAGAAGATTACAATGGTGTAAAAGCTTGTGTTGACATTCGCTCAGGGGTATGTCTTACTCCAGCAGATTTTACAATGTCTTTATCCGATGAATTTATTGATTTTCTTATAGGACGTATTGATTTTGAAGATAAAGATATTTACAGATATTTCTTAGGACAAGATAAATTTTATAAGTGAGGTAGTATTATGAAAAAAGTAAACGATATAATTATGTGGTCTTGCATTATTGGTCTTGCAGTAGCTTTAACTTGGGCATTCATCTACTGTGCACAAGACGTTTTCTACACAGCATTCCCTTATGTTTCTTAATAAGTCTACTCAACTAGACAATTTTATAATTAGCTAAATATAAAATAAATAATAAAATAACGAGTATGGTTGTCTACTTAACTATACTCGTTATTTTATTATTTATTATTTAGAAACGTCTAAAACCATTACTTCCTACACACATTTTCATAAAGTTTTCAAAAACATCTCCTGTGTCGTCATTAGCGTAATACATTTTATTACCATGCCAAGTTTCAACTAAAAGCTTTGTTAATCTGTTATGCGGTAATTCTCCAAAACACATTTTATTATCTAACAATGTTAAACTATCTTGTGTAATAAATATTTTACCGCTTTTTAATGCTTTGTCGAAGTTGCTAGGGCTAAGAAAACTAACGACATTACCAGAATCATCAATCATCAACTCCCATCTTAAAACAAATTCACCGAAATGTATATATATCATATCGATACTTCTACATTCATCTCGTTTTCCGCTATAAAATGCAGGGTATGTGTTTATTTCCCAGTATCCTCTTTTTATCATTTCCAAAGATTTTTCAGGAAAATCAAAATAAGATTTATTAACTTTAGATGTGTTTCCGTATTCTCTACAGTATTCGAGAGATAAAGTTGTTTCACCGTATTTAAAATTATATATGAAACCTTGTTTGATATCTTTCATATTTATTTTAAATTTTGAAAAATATGGACAGAATTTATTAACTGTATTACCCAACATAAAAATAATTGTTCCAGTTCTATCTCTGATTAACGAAGAAAGTAGATTCATGAATTTAGCGTATTCATCATTTAAGTAGGTATCTCTTGTTAAAAATTCGTCAAAAATAACATATTTAACATAACCTCTATCTTGTCCTTTTTTATGTTCCCACGAATTAAGTCCTACGCAGTATAAAAAAGGTTGTGAACGTCTAACAACTTTTCCGTTACTTTGGTCAACAAAAGTGCAAGTAAATGTTCTATTTTTATACTCGAAATTATTGTATTCTCCGTTAGACATAGTTATTAAATCGTTAATATGAGCAGAACACAATTTAAATATATTTGCCGAAGTAATACTTTCATCATATCTTCTGATATATACACTAGGGTATTCGTTTTTTATAAACTCTTCAAGTGCTCGACTAACACAATCAAATGTTTTACCGTTACTTCTCTGTCCTATTATAACGTTGTATGTACTACCCTCAGCCAATATTTTATCGGCTGAGTAGTAGTCTTTAAGTGTTAACTCTTTCTTTGGTTTTAACGTTTTTGGTTTAGTTTTGGTTACATTTTCTTCTTCTGTTTCTTTTTTAGGTCTAGCCATTTTCGTACCTCTCAGTCTAGTTAACTATACTTCTAAATCTCTATGTGGCATATAAAAACCACTTTCTAAAGCTGTTACAAGTAAGTCTTCTTCTGTTTTTGTGCAAGGAAAATTTATATGCACATGTTCACATACACACAAGCCTTTCATTTCTTTTAAAATCACAGATTTATTTAACGGTCTACCAAACATTTCATTATATAACTCAGGAACGTATGCAATCGGTTGAGACAATTTTAAATAACATTTACTAGCCATATTAAATATTGTTTCACCAGATGCGGAACCGATAACCTCTGTATAGTTTCTATTTGCAGCAACAACAGCTTGAGTTATTGATGAAATAGTTGTCATAACACCATTTGCAGCACTAGGGATACTAGCACCAATGGAGTTACTTTTTGGGTTAGCTTTCTGACCAATTACACCAGCTATCAAACTTGAAGCTGTCTGAACGCCACCTGTAATTGCACCCATAACATCATTCATTATCGAAGCTTTTTCTAATCCAACAGCTTCACCAGTTATAGGAATATCTTCACATAATGTTCCAGCTTTTGTTCCAATATATTCTCCATTACATTTTACAACTGCTTGACAAGAACCTGTTCTTAAATCATAAACAAGTGTAACTGTTATGTTGTTATACATTATTTTTGTTACCGGTAAAGGTAGAAATCCACAATAAGGTATATACAATTCTGCTGATGTATATGGTTCTAAATCAAGAAAATGTGGTTTTGCCTTTGTTCCATATTTACCGTTAACAGTTATGTTACCTATTTCTAAATATCCTTTTGAACTAATTAATCTTTGTGCTTCTGTATTAAATTCTTGATAAGACACTTTTATTTTTTCTAGTTGACTAGAAAAATTTCCAAAATGCCAAAGAGGTTTATGATATTTCTTTAAGCTAATAATACTTTTAAAAGGGTCAAATCCAGATTTAATTAAATCTTCATTAGAAAGTTCAGCTCCAAACTGCCCCATCTGAACAGCACCCATTTGATAATATTTAATAAATCCACCATATGAAGAACCGGAATTAAATCCCATATCATCTATGTCGTCATCATCTGGACTTATAGGGTTATAAGGTTCTTTATGGTCTGTAAAATTAAATACTGTGTCGCTGTCATACTGTTTTGATTTTTCCCATTCTTCTTCTGTCAAACGTTCACCTGTTGTCTGTCCAGAAGAGTCCATAAATCCTAAATACATCACATCTTCGTATTTGAAGTATATACCAAGACAAGCAATAGATGTAAGAAAATATTCAAGGTTCGGTCGGTATTGATAACATAAACCGTTCCCCCATCTGTATGACCCCGTGTAAAACGATGTACCCTCGAAATGTTCATCGCTAATTTTACACGTGTACGGATTTTCTACAGTAGGGGTTTCTGACGGATTAAATCTATACCATACATCGTTGTAATAATATATTTTCTGAATGTCATTTTCTGTGTTGAGTTCTACTGTATGCGGTGGATATAATGCATAACAATCACCTGTCTCAGCGTTATAAAATTTTGCATTACTGTCACTTGCAAATATGTGTGTTTCATGGTCATATATGTGTGAATACATTATAGTCTGATAAACCCTATCATTAGTAAAAGGATTTACTTTACAGAGATATACATAACCGTTTTTGATAAATCTAATGTATGGTTCAAAATATATTTGAGTATTATCATATAAAAATTCAACGTTTTGGTTATTTTTTCTTGACTTCCATGTCATTGTACTGAAATAGCTTGTGGTGTGTATAGGGGATTTTACATACACCCCTAAGTCAAGGTATACATCTTTAAGAGGGAAATCAACAAATTCGAGGTCAGTGTTTTCAGTACATATATACCAAGCGGGGATAGGGTTTGATGATATGTTTATAAAAACAAAGTCAATGTACATATCTTCTGAATATGGTACATCCCAGCCAGCTTGAAGCTCATAGTTTGGACGTGCCCATTTTGTGTATGGTTGTAACTCATTAACTTCTTCTGTTGATTTCCAGTTAGCGATGTATGGATTATAAGTATAGCAGTTTGTTTTACTACCTGCTTTATCTCTTATTACGGTACAATTAACATTTGCCATAATAAACTCCTTTCTGTCTAGTTAACTAGACTATTCCTATTAAATAGAACATTCCAAGTTCTTCTTCTTTCATCTCTATTCCAAATTGTTTATTAACAACTCTTCTGTCTGCACTAAGAGGAATAAGAGGGTCGTTTAATAAAAGATTATATTCGTACTCATTTCTCGAAACATACACAAATAAATCTTTTATCTGTTCCCTGTAACTCATTAATACATCTATAGCACAGTGAATTATGATATGTCCACCAGGAAGTGTGTCAATGTCTGTAACAAAATAACATCTATCTTCACAATTTGGACCATGAAAATCCGGTATTCTACAATATGTAAAATCTTTCTTTTCACTTGCAAGTTTTAAAACAGGATATAACATATCTGTATTCATAAGTTCTGCATTATAATCTGTTTCATCTATCAGATTTTTAAAAACAACAGCTTCATCATCACCCGGTTTACTCAGTTTTATCGTCATTTTTTATCACCTCTTTTGATGAACTTGTAAAGTAAAAAGTTATTATCATTGTGTATATTGGTATATACTGCTCACTTGTTATTGAATGTGTAACAGCTAAAAAACCAAACACAATTGTTAATCCCAGTGTAACTATCATCCTTGTTCTTTCGTTAATTTTCATCAATTATTCTCCTTTAATAATTCTCAGCCTATTACACGTCACCTATTACACATTACCTATTATACATAAACATATAGCGAAAAAGTCCAGTCAGCTAGACTTAACGCCTTTTGCCGACTGAACCTTAACGCTTTACGTCTGAGCCGTATATGTATATGGTAAGGGATACGAAAATGTCTAGTTGACTAGAAATTAGCTACGAACCTTTGTGTAGTAGAAAGTATTCTCATCGAAAAGGACTGCTGTAATATAATTACCGTCTTCATCTCTTTCGTAGTATCCACCTGACTGCCAGTCACTAGGCTGTTCAGCAAAAGTACCAACTGGTCTATAATTGCTGATGTAGAATACAACAACGTTTTCGTCTGTATCAACGATGTAGTTGGCATCTCTGAAATACCAGTAGTTTACGAAACGAGCATCTGCAACATTCTGATTTTCAACTTCATCATGTTCACACATAACAGCACAAGCACGAACGTCCTGAATTACACCGAGTATTCCGTCCTGAACGATTTTAGCTCTGTTGTCTGCACCAGACTTAGGCTTTCTTCCCTCAGATGCTGGAATAACATTAATAGCTGAACGTACAGCAAATGAGTTGTCGGTACCGCCAGACTGCCAGTAAGGAACTGTAGAATAACCCTCAAGCTTAACATATTCGTTATGTCTGTTTGTTGAGTAAAGATATGTGTCAAGTGCCTTATCAAAGTCTGTAATGAAAATCATTGTCTGCTGCTTCTTTGTAGTAACATTTGTAAATCCACCGTCAGCATAGAGAATACTTGGCTTTGTCATAAAGTCAGAAATCATTCCTATCTTCATATTACAGAATCTTAAAAATTCTGCATCTGTAAGTGCCTTATCTGCTGTAAGAGATGTGTTACCTGTTTCATCTACATAATCAGAGAAGAGGTTTACAAGAGAAGCTGTGTTTCCGCTCTTAAACTTTTCAGCAATAAGGTTTGCTTCTGTTCTGTATTCGAGAGCAGATGTGTAAGCATTCATCTTAAGACGGATTCTGTTCTCGATAGCAGAGATAAATCTTGACATAAGAGAAGCAGAAGTGAAAGCTGATTTAAGCTGTCTCTTAGGGAGAGAAATCTTTGTCTTAAATGTTGTGCTATTGTTGTAGAACTTTTCTGAAGCTTCAGCACCCTCAAATGTGAAGAGGTCATCTGGTGTATAGTTCTCAAGGTCAAATGTGTAATCTTCAGAAGCTTCAGGTGCTTCTACACGAATCTTTTCAAGAATTGAACCGTACTCAAAAGAGTCCTTGTAAATAGGTAAGTGTTCAATTGTTGAATCGTCTTCGTGGAAAATTGTCTTACCAACTTTGTCGATGATTTTTCTTGTGTAGTTTTCATAGTTGTCGTCAAATGTTGTGTTTGATGTGATAACCTTACCAACTTCAACGATATTACTAAGGTCTTCGTTTACCTGCTGTGATTCGCCAATGATTTCTGAAAAGATTTCATTAACAACTGCACCAATCTGTTTATAAGTCATAATCTTGTCCTTTCTGTCTAGTTAACTAGACTTGAATTAAATAAATATTTTATAACAAGTGAGGTCTAAGATGTCTCTTGCTATCTCATCCCACAGCTTGAAATAAGCGATTTTTCTTTCTTTCTCAACAAGGTCTGCATAAGCGTGATTACCTATATTACCTGTACGAGCATTTTTACGTTTTGATGATGACGTTAAACCAGACATTGTTTCATTTTTATAAGTGTCTGACATATTATTCTCGTAAGATGTTTCAGTTTTCATACCTTGATAAGATGTTAAAGATTCATCTGTAAGCTTAGGAGAAAGGTCATCAAAAGAAGTACTGCTATTAGAAACCTTTACAGAACCTGTAGGCTGAACAGTTTCTTTTGACATTTTTTCTCCAAGTAAAGATTCTTCTTCAATGTCGTATGGTTTAAGAAAGTTGTAGCTTGCATTAAGAGTTTCAAATAACTTTCTGTATTTATACTCATTTGCTAAGAAGTTGACTTCTACAGCTTCCTTAAATTCAGCATAATCTTGAAAAAGAGGTAATGGTTTATAAATACCATACTTTTTTATAACATAATCCCATATTTCTCTAGGGTCTCCGTAATTTGTAATATCTTTACAATTAGATAAAACTGCTCTGTTAAAGTTAAGCTGAACCAGAGTCTTCATGTTTTTTATCTCCATTTTGCTCATCTCCTTTATCATCTGAAGAACCCACAGAGTCTTTTTTGTCTCCTTGACTAGACTCTGAATCTTCTTCATCTTTCTTATCTTCTCCCTGTTCATCATCTTCATCCTTGTCTTCATTTAATTCAAAAGAAATATTTAGAGAAAAAAGCTTGTTGACTACTTCAATAGACGAGTTGAGATAATCAAGAATATGTTTAAAATCAACACAAGATACTGAATCTATAAGTTCAGATTCGTTATCTGTAAGTCTTTCTTTTTTCATATTCATATTTGCAGAAACACCAAGTTTCTGATAAAAATCTGAAATATAATACTGTCTTGCTTTTATAAGTTCAGACAATTTATAATCCATTTTCTCTGATATAGGATTTGCTTTTATATTGTCGATTAAGCTCTCTTCCATTATTACGAAAGGAGAATCTCCCTTAAAGGCAACATCTATTGCAACTTTAGCAGATTCAACAAATGAGTTGTCATTTCCTGTAAGAATTGCGATAAGTCTAGAATTTTTTACTATAGCTTTTATAGAAAAATCTATAGACTCAATCATTTCAGAATATTCTTTGACAAGTTCGTATAATCCACAATCTGCATTTTCCAGATAAGCATGTATATCTGAGTAGACAACAACAGCTTCTTCTGGAGTAAAATATTTTGTAAATGTTGGTTCATCTGGCATCCAAGGATTTGTAACGAGAAATTCGTTCTGAATATAATATTCATTTAAATGTCCTCTGCCAGAGAACCAAAACACATGATACTTCTCTTTATATTTAAAGAATAATACTCTTCCGTAAAGGAGAACGTGGTAGAGAAAGAACTTTTCATCTATCTCTTCTGGAAGATTATTAACTTTAACCCTGTTACACAAAACATTTGTGAAGTGTCTGAATATAGGAGAGAAGTCCGATTTAACAAATGTTCTTTCTTTCATTGTCTAGTCACCTATACTAATTCTTCGAGTACTTTCTTAATTTTCTCAATTGCTACTTTGTATTTATCTTCCTGAATGTTAAAGTCTTCAAAGTACTGACTCATATCAATAATACAATCAAACTT
>JAKSHX010000032.1 GCA_024399155.1 archaeon
GGTGCAATCGGTAGATGCATTGTTACCGATATTTCTTGTAGGATTTGGTGTATTAATAGGTTTAATTGGGGTGCAATCGGTAGATGCATTGTTACCGATATTTCTTGTAGGATTTGGTGTATTAGTGGGCGAAGTGCAGCGATTGATGGTTTCTGTGGAGAGTGCACTAATACTAACTGTAGTGTAGCGCTCAAATGCATGGTTACCGATTTTTACAGAATTGGGTATTTTGATAGATTTAAGGTTACTACATCCAGCGAACGCATTGTTGCCGATAGTCTTTACAGAACTGGGTATAGTGACAGACTCAAGTGAGTAACAGCAAGCGAATGCATAGCCACCTATAGTTTCCACAGAATCGGGTATTTTGACAGATTTAAGTGAAGTGCAGTGATCGAATGTATAGTCACTTATAGTTTTCACAGAATCGGGCATATTGACAAATTTAAGTGAAGCGCAGTTAGCGAACGCAAACCTGCCAATACTTTCTATAGAATTGGGTATAGTGACAGATTCAAATGCACGGCATCCAGTGAATGCATAGTCACCGATAGTTTTCACAGAATTTGGTATAGTGACAGATTCAAGGCTACTACATCCGGAGAATGTACTGTTGCCGATAGTTTTCACAGAATTTGGTATAGTGATAGATTTAAGTGAAACGCAGTGAAAGAATGTACTGTTGCCAATAGTTTCCACAGAATTTGGTATAGTGACAGACTCAAGTGAGTAACAGCAAGCGAATGCATAGCCACCTATAGTTTCCACAGAATCGGGTATTTTGACAGATTTAAGTGAAGTGCAGTAATAGAATGCATGGTCACCTATAGTTTCCACAGAATCGGGTATTTTGACAGATTTAAGTGAAGTGCAGTAATAGAATGCATAGTCACCGATAGTTTTTACAGAATCGGGTATGGTGACAGACTCAAGATTCCTAAAATTTGCAAATGCGTATTTTCCGATGGATGTGACACCCTCACGTATTTCCACCGATCTTATGTCGTTATTTCCCCATTTTTTTGCATTTTTATCAAAATCATTCATATTTTCGGAACCAGTTATCGTTAACTTTCCGTCATTATCATATTTCCAGTCAAGATTGCCGTGCGTTCCACTCGAGTCCCCTGACACACCAAAACAGACGACACTAGATAAAAACAAAAATGCAACCGCTAACGTTCCGAATAGTATGCTTGCTTTATGGTTCATGAGCTTATGGTAGAATTATATGATGCTAAATACCTATGTCTGTCGCAGAACCCAGAAACCTATATTTGATGCAATTTTCCTATTTATGATTGTCACCGATGCACAAATTATTGAAAAGTGTACAGACGTATGATAAGTGTCACAATGTATAATCTACGACGTTGACACATGGTACGTATAAATTTATACGTTCGCGTCAATGGGCAAACCATGTCAAAGGTATTAATATGTGTAGCGTGGCCTTACGCTAACGGTGCAATTCACTTAGGACATTTAGCAGGGTCAATCCTTCCATCAGACATATTTAGCCGATACAATAAACTTCTTGGCAATGATGTACTCATAGTATCTGGTTCAGACCAACACGGAACACCCATAACTGTCACTGCAGAAAAAGAGGGTGTGACGCCAAATATTATCGCAGACAAATTTCATGAAATTAATAAAAAAGCAATCGAGAATATGGGCGTAGAGTATTCCCTATTTACCAAGACGCACAATCAAAACCATATTAATGTAGTACAAAGCATATTTGCCAAGTTATTAGAAAAAGGTTATCTCTACACAGGTGAATCCGATCAATATTATTGCCCTAAGTGCAATAAATTTCTTCCTGATAGATATGTGGAAGGTACATGTCCGAAATGTGGTGCAGAAAGGATACGCGGAGACCAGTGTGATTTTTGTGGTAAAATATTTGAGACTGGGGAATTAAAAGACGCGTACTGCGTGCAATGCAGAACTGAACCAAAAATCAGATCTACAAAACATTATTTCTTTAAATTGAGTACGTTTAAAAAATTTTTGTTGGAATATCTCGATAGCAAAAAGAATTGGAGATCTAACGTTAAATCATTTACAACTAATTGGTTAAAAGATGGTTTACATGACCGAGCCATCACTAGGGATATAGAATGGGGCATACCAGTTCCAATTGATGGATGGAGTGACAAATCGATATATGTATGGTTTGATGCTGTCATAGGGTATCTCAGTGCATCTATAGAATACTCTAAGATGATTGGAAAGCCGGATTATTGGAGGGAGTACTGGCAGTGTCCAGAAGTCAAACATTATTATTTTTTGGGTAAAGACAATATTCCGTTTCATTCAATAATATGGCCATCTATCCTTATGGGGTGTGGTCATCTCAATCTACCATATGATATACCCGCCAACGAATACCTAATGTTTAAGGGTGGTAAATTTTCTAAAAGTCGAGGCGGAGCCATAGATATACCGTCAGTCCTAGAAAAATTCGACGCAGATGTTGTTAGATATTACTTGACAGTAATCATGCCAGATACACATGATTCTGAGTTTACATGGGCCGATTTTGAGTCTAAAATCAACAATGAACTTGTATCTAATTTAGGTAATTACTGGCATAGGTCACTCAGTTTTACAAAGAAAAATTTCGGAATTGTACCTAAAGGTGGAGAGGCAGAGACAGGTTTAATTCTTAAAATTATTGATGGCGGGCTGAAAGATTACAAACAATATTTGAATTCTTGTAATTTTAAGAAGGCGATCAAGGTTGTTATGCAACTTTCCAGTGAGGGAAACAAGTACATCAATAATAGTCAACCATGGGCACTTGTCAAAACAGACAGTGCAGCATGTGGAAGAGTTATGAATGCTGCACTCACATTAGCCAAGGCCCTTGCAATTATGACTTGGCCATTTATGCCAAAAGCATCCGACGTTGTCTGGAAATATTTGAACATGGAGAGTACACTAAAAAATATAAGGTTGGAATCTGTGATGGAACCTATAACTGCTGGAATACATCTTCTAGATCCATCCCCCGTCTTTAAACGGATTGAAATACCTGAAAATTGGAAAATAGTTGATGAAAAAGAAGAATCTAAAAAAAATGATGTTCTCCTGGAAGGCTCTTACGCAAATTTTAGAAAACTTGACATAAGAGTGGCGAACGTCATATGGATCGATGATCATCCCGAGGCTGACAGACTATATCAGATGAAGGTTGATGTTGGAGAAAAGGAACCAAGATCAATAGTTGCAGGACTAAAAGCATTTTACAAGAAAGACGAAATACTCGGAAGAAAAGTGCTATGTCTTATCAACCTCAAACCCAGAAAACTTCGCGGAATAATGTCACAAGGCATGCTTCTTGCCGCTGATGATGAAAACAATGGTGGAAGCACAGTACTATTATTGAAACCTTCAAATGATTCTCCAGTAGGTACGAGAATGAATTGTGGTCTTGAGAATACGGAGTCGTGTATAGACTACGAAGAGTTTACCAAAGTGACGTTTAAAGTCTCGACTGTAAAAGACGGTGTGTTCAATTACAACAACGGCATACGCATACAATTGCCGGAAGAGTCTCCACCACGCGTCGTTGCTGTAATAGATAATGACAAAGCGATGGCGCTTTCGGACGGAAATAGTTGTGTAGCCACTGTCGATAGGGATATTATTGACGGAGCAAACGTTAGATGAAGGCGGATTTGCATGTACACACAAATTACTCTAGTGACGGAAAATCTACACCGCAGCAGGTGTTAGAACGATGTCTAGAGATTGGTATAGGGTGCATTGCGATAACTGACCATAATGAATTTAGGGCATTCGATGATATAAAAAATAATGGAAAAATTATAGTGATACCTGCCGAAGAAGTATCTTCATCTAAGGGACATATTATTGCTTTTGGCATTGATAGGCATATACCCAGAGGCATGGGAATACAAGAAACTATCAACGCAATACATGAGGCAGGGGGGTATGCAATTGCTGCACATCCTTATAGGTGGTGGTCCGGTATAGGCAAAAAAAATACTGTCATGTATAATTTTGACGCAATAGAAGCGCTTAACGCCCGTTCTATCCGCTCTGCAAATATTAAATCCAGAAAATTAGCAGAATGTATAGGAAAACCAGTTACGGCTGGTTCTGATGCTCACTCGATAGAAACGATTGGTCGAGGATATGTAAAATTACCTGATAAAGTAGAAACATGGCAAGAAGCGGTTACTGTTATAATGGGAGAAAAATTAGAACTGTACAGTACCAATAGGAAATTTTTAGGTACCTTACGTTATGGTTTTAAATCAATTTTTCAGTGGATATTTCGTGGTTTTAGAAAAATGTGATGCAACCGAGATGGCTTCGTCTTGATTCGTCATCATGTCGTTTGTGGGCCGTTCAAAAATCCGTTGGTGATTTTTTGCAGTTAGCTGAAACTTAAAACAGGAAGACACAGAGACAAGGACACGTCACCAGTATATTTTCACAAGTAAAAAGCATTCGATCGAGATCGTTCACACGGTCTTCACAATCTACTATTTTTCGAAAGGTAAACGTTCTGGAGACACCTCCTAATTTAAGACACACGCATTAACTTCAAGGATAACGTATGCATGAGGTTGAGTAAGTTACCAATGGTCATATTCTCGAAGAAATAGACCCCGGACTGCACACACGTGGACATGTTGCACAGAGCGTCAAAAGTTATGAATGGCTAGGAGGCAGTCATTCTGCGACTTCATAGAGTCTAACGAGCTGAGGGATTCGTCGAATCCTCCTGCACATCATGAAGAAAACCGATGTGAAAATACACAAGAGGAAAACGTTTAAAAAGAACTTCTCTACCGTAGTCGGACATACGAATAAATTTGCAGAAAAACTATCTAAACGTGATATCAACAGGGAGCAATACTTCAAATATAGTCGCAGCCAGGGTCTAAAGTATGTTAATTCCGAGAAATTATCGATGTCTACCGTAATTACCACAGAGTCAGAGTTTCGAGGATTCCGGACGATTCTGTTCTCTACGGGAATCGTCATAACCTCCAAAGGAGAACATGAGTTGGAAGAAGCTGAGAATACCGCCATTCTGAAACTGATCAAAAACATATATGATGCACTCGCGGATAACCTCAAAATCATATTTAACAAATAAGATAACTTTACTGATTATGACAATGGCATATCTGAAGAAACCATTCGCAACTGTTGGAGAGTCAAATCAGTTCCATCGTTTTTGGCATTCTTCTCCTTTTTCGGCTCTCCCTCTTTAAACAACCTCTCGTTGCAGATTCTTCCCAGGAAAATGGATGTGGATTCACAGGATAAGTACCACAAGACTAGCTTCAAAACTTTAGTCTAGCAGTTTTCAATGACATAGATATTCTCATGATGAGATCGTCACAATCATTTCTCAGGAAAAGTAGGAGATCGAACGCATCATCTTTATGTATAAATGTGAAAAATTCACACACTATCTATGCAACTTTAGCGCATTAAACTTAATGTGGTTATATAATCCAAAAGCGTCTATTTCGATAATATAAATACATAGCATCTCCAACAAATGAATCGAATATGTTTTCCCACTATTCACCATAAACCTGTTAATGACCTTAAAGCAAGCGAATTTATCCAAAATGGTGGTAAAATACTAAAGACTTATACGGCACACTTAAAAATATCGAAAATTAAACGCTCTCTCTGATATTTTCCGGCTACTAATGCACAATTGAAACATGAAGCAATACCGTAAATTTTTTTTATAGTGTTTAAATCGACACAGGGTATGCGAGTGTCTCATTTAAACATTTATTCGGAAGCATCTGGTGTGTTTGAAAATTCATGTCTAAATATACTTTTATACGATATACTCGTTTTCTCCTGTTGGCATTAGGTTTTATCTGGATAAATTGAAATACCTATTTTTGCATTGGCAACCGACGATGGGCCCGTGGGGTAGCTTGGTATCCTTCTTGCTTGGGGTGCAAGTAACTCCAGTTCAAATCTGGACGGGCCCACCACAATTATAGTGTCGTCTCAATTTCCATTTAATCAAATTTTAATGCCTGATACTTTACACCATCCAAAATTACCCGTTGTCAAATATTAATAATAATTCATCCATTGTCACATTGTCGAACATAAATGTGTCTTAACAATGATCTTACATAATCTTTTTATTTCTTATTGCTTGAACCAACAGATTTCTCGACAGCCATGTAAATTAAAAATAAAAATTTATCATGGAAAATATACCAGAGAAAGCGCCTTAACATACTGTAAACGGCTGCACCGCATTAAAATAAATATGATGTTGTGAACAACACCTAGACGACTACAGCACTATAAATATAGTACAGGATTAACTTTTGCTATTACAGTAAATATCAAACAGCAGAGATTGTGAAAAATTTATTTATCGAATTTCGACGAAAAATCATTTTATTCAATTCGTGGATTTACGACATATGTCGGACACATAAACTACTTTAAAATGAATTTTTAAATTACTGAAAAATTATATAATGCACAAAACACCTTTCGCTCCTATTATTTAAAAATTGACATATATGTTTTTAAAAAGCTAAAGGTGCAAGCGTTCCCAGTAAGACTCGATTGTACAAAAACTATAAAAAAAGAATTATCGGCCGTCATTGATGACGGTGCTCCGATTCCTCAGATTCCTTACGTTGCTCCTCCTTATGTTGCTTTTGGTGTGTTTCTGCAATCCTTACAAAATGGTATGCTGTATCTTTAATATATGAGATGAGAAGAAGATATTCCGCACCGAAATCAGTTTTGCACGTTCCATCACGAATCCTTTTTTTGTGAGCATCACTAATTTCATCAGCAATAACATATATTTGATCTCTACACTCGTATACTCTTTTAAGACTATTAATGTCCGTACCTTTACAACAACGCATAGTCGCTTCACACAACTCGCGCATAGGATCATGTAACCTTTTAATGTCAGATATTGCGAATGTAGAGACACAATCTCCTGAATTGAAGTATTTTTCAGCACATTCTACAATACTCTCGGCATCATTACCGATATGTCCAAAATCACGCGCAAGGCCGTATACACCTGTAACATACGTTGAATCTTCTCTATTCAAATCCATTGAAGACAATTTTGCAAGAAAATGTACAATTTCTTTGTTTAAACAATCAAATTGTCCCTTTTTATTCCTGAACTCTTCTAATCCAGTGAGACTTCCACTACAGAATATATTACGAGAGGCATCGGAAATTTCTCCTGCCAACCCTACCATATTTGCATTCTCCTTTCTAATCTGCTGGACGGCAATTGGTGGAGTCCTTAGCATGTAAACATTGACGTAACGTAGAGGACAAGGTTTTCCGTCACTTTTATCTTTTTTAGGACCATCAGGAACAATTTGAGTTACTAAATGTACAAGTTTATTTGTTAACGGTAGCATAATCGCTGTAGTTACCACATTGAATACTATGTGAAATGCTGCCAGTTGTACTTCAGGTTTGGGTAGGACAACATTGAACATTTCACCATATTCTACCCCACAGATCCCTGTGACGAATCCTACAACGACAAAAACAGCTGCACCCACCACATTAAATAATAGGTGCATCCACGCAATTCTCTTTGCATTTTTCCCGCCAGTCCACGTTGCTATCATTGTGGCTGTACAGGCACCAATGTTGGAACCTATTACTAAATAGATACCCTCTTGGAGATTTATTAAACCCTTTCCAATCATACCAATGGCAATTACAGTCACAACGGACGAACTTTGAAAAACAGCTGTAATCAGAATGCCGATGATTAATAAGGTGGGGAGTCCACCATCTGATGTGAAAGATCCGATGAAATTTTTGATTTCATTACAATAGTCACCTGTCAACCCATCTAAAAGAATAATACCGACAAACAACAGACCAAAACCGGTAAGAATGCCACCAATTTTTTTGTATTTATCTTTTTTAGAGAAGAGAGTTACAAGTGCACCGACAAAAGTAAATGTAGCAAGCGCATACTTCCATCCATCTGACGACGCCCCTAATGCGGCAATTAGCGCGGTATCTGTTGTACCAATGTTTGCTCCGAATATCGCTGGTGCTGCAACTGAAAGTGTTATTATTCCCGCATCAGCAAAGCCGGCGATCATAATAGTAGTTGCCCCCGAGCTCTGAATAACTGCAGTGGTAGCGGTACTGATTCCAACACATGCCAATTTGTTGTCTGAAACCCTATTAAAAAGTCTTCGCAGTACGTTGCCGAAGAGCGACTGTGCATTTGTACTCATCATAATGCATGCTGCAAAAAATGTACCGACACCAGATAAAAGTATAAAAACCGGCGTCATGTCAATGTTCCCGCCAATAACAGTGTTTATGGATAATCCTCCGACCAGATGTACACTCCCCAGTCCAAATTGAATCAATCATTTATATAATTATCAAAACTATAAAGCATAAAAATGGAGACAAATATCGTCCCGATGCAAAATTTATGATATATGACATAACAAGGCTCAAATTTACACATAAAAAGAATACTTCTGTATCCGGTGATCAATCAATTTTGAACGAGTTTTACTGAACCACTATAGAATGTAGCACACTCATAATTAACAATGACCACGGGGGCTATTTACATTTATAAGCTCAGTCTTCAGAAAGCAAATATATTATAGTATGAATCAAGCAATCTGATCATCCGATACTCCGAAATTTGCCGCTGGACACGGTCCAAAACAATTTTGGCATCTAATGCACTCATCGGGATTAATTTCTACCCTTCTATTAGCTATATACAGTGCATGTTGCTCACACCTTGCAACACAGAGTCCACACCCAACGCACTGCTCGGACCTGATGATAAGTTTAAATAATTTGTTTATAGCGGATCGTGCGTCTGCCTCTACATTCGCCTTAGAAATTATTGCACCTTCACGATATATCGTGATATTGTTGATACTCACCCATTGGCTATTGACATCTTTTTCTACGGATCTTGCTAATATGTGTGCAAAATCTACGAATCTTTCAAGATTTATGGGTCTAGATAAAGCAGCTTCGATGCTATATCCAATAATGCACGGTGAATACCCTTCTTGAATTGTTATAGCAAGCGGCCCTTTTTCCTGGAATTTAGTTTGTTTTGTAAACTCTAGTACATTTTTTCCTGTTATTTTATTAACTTCATTGCATATCGATTGTGGAGTTTTTTTCCATCTCCAAAGACCATATTCTTTCCATTCTTTGGAGAGTCCGTGCTCGCTCATGTAATTTATCAAATAATTGTTCCATTGTGAGTATCTATCTGAATTTTTCGATACTGTTTCAAGTTCCGAGAGATCTGATGCAGGGCAAAGAAAGCATCCGATACGGTCCAAACCTCTAGTATACCACACATTGAATGATTCTCTTTTCATAAATATGTACATCCACACGTGTAGTGAATTCCAATTTTGAATGGGTGATGCTCCAGTCTCTCCAGGCGTCCATGGATTTTGCCATATACGCGGCTTGCTACGTCTTGATTCTGATTCATATTTTCTTTGTCCGATAAATGAAAGTACTCCGTTTGGAAAATTTTTGTTAATTGCCATAACTGTCGGTCCAAGTTTATTAGTTTTACAACACCATCTAAAATCCTTGGCAGGAGGGCCGAATTGTACCAAATTTTTAAAAAAAATATCTGCAGAGGTAGACTCTTCTATCAGTTTAAGGTCATGCTTATTACATACATTATGCACGTGTTCTACAGTTTCATCAAATTCTAGTCCGGTATTAATAAAAAGAACCGGGAGTTTATACCCCGCATCTAATGTAAGTAAAAGAGTAGTTAAGCTATCTTTTCCGCCTGAAAATGAAACTATAGCAGGTATCTTAGAATTTTCAATATTCTTCTTAATAAAAGTAACTGCTTCATTAACCCTTTTTTGTATGGTAGATCTATTTGCATTTATTATTGAATCCCATGTCTGTGTCTTATTGCTAATAATAGGTTTTTCAGGTTTTGTCCATTTTGTCTTAACAGCGACACCACGTTTTAAAGCAATCATTTCATTAGCAGACATCTTTGCCACACCAGTTCCTACAACTGTGTGGTCATCAGTGACTATAATAACTTCATTGCCAACCTTCACGTCTGGTGTTACGTTTATAACTCCGGGTACCATAAGATTTTTACTTTCTTGTACGAACCTCATGGCTGATGGATCACAAACGACCAATCCTTTTGTAGCTCTAGGAGCAATCCTCATAGCACTTTGCATACGATTAATGAATATCCATCCTCTACCGAGATCATACCTCAAAGATGCTACAGCTTTTCCGTCAATGATAATTTCATCCATACGGTCCAGTGATGGTGCCTTGTTGAGAAGCACAATATGCCCCTCAGGAATAAGTTCTAAGCCCGTAAATTTACCGAATTGTAAATCTACAAGTGATCTTATTTTATTAATGTCGTAATCAAACGCAGGTCTTACGTCACCGGGAGGAGTGATTTCTACTTCAGATGTGGTAGATTTACATATCGGACATTTTAATGATTCCAATATAGGAAGGTTGCATTCATAACACCATCTTAAATGGTTTTTTCCAAGTCTGACGGCCGCCATTGTTCGCGTTATGTGTGTAAGAGATATAGTTTTAATGTTAATTAAA
>JAKSHX010000033.1 GCA_024399155.1 archaeon
GGGGACAAGCCCCTGTTCCTCGGAACATGACATGACCATTATTGTTAGGTCTATAGTATTGGCCTTTCGCTTCGCTCAAGGCGTCCAGTCCGACCTTCGGTCGGACGGAACATAATGTTAATGTTGATTATTTTAAAAATGCTTTTTACATTGTTTGCCTTACGGAACCGACCGGCGAGGGTCGGTTCCTCCCTATAGTATATGCTCGCCAATTCTATTCACCCCGGCCTCCCACAGATGCCTCCCTTTGGTCGGCATCGGGTCGGCCTGGGCGAATTGGCTCGCTTAATAACATGGGCAGGTGCAGATGATTTAATTAAAAATACTAAATTATTTTATCAATTTTTTCAAGCACGAAATTATATTCTTGATGTAATCCTGCAAAGTCTTTTAGGAAACTTTTATAAATTTTAATCCATACTTCATTTTCTAGGTTATTGTCAGAGATATAGTCTTTAAATATATATAAAAATGTTCTCAATGCATATTCATCGATTTCAAAAATTGAAAATGGGAAGACAACCTCTTTAAGTGGAGGATTGGAGTGTTTTAAATAGTCAAGTGCTCTATAAAATATTTCTTTAACATTTTTAGCTTCAATATTTTCCATAATATAATCCCAACGAGACTCTTGGGGTAAATAAAATATATTTTCAATAGAATATTCATCAATATCCTCTTCGTAACCTTCACTTTCATTTACCAGTTCCAAATATTTCACTTTAAATTTATTTGATAAATATACTAGTAAGATAATGTTTAAAACTAAGTTTCTGTATTCAGATGTTGACCAGCTTCCGCGTGATTCGGCCATTTCTTGATAAATAACTGATTTAAAATGTACTACTTTATCATCATTCATATTTCTTATTCTCTTTTTAATAGTATAATACCATTATTAAATTCAGAAGTAATATTCTAATAACATTTTAAACAATATAATAATTAGGTGTTTTCATGGTAGGTTTTTCTGAGGTATTATGTACTAACTGTAATTTCAAAATAATAATTCATGGTGTTGATCACTTTTATATTGACTATAAAACGGATAAACTCAAAGAGTTTATGTGGTTGATGAGAACAGAAATTGATTGGAATAATGAAATTTTTGGACATATCCATAGGACATATTGTCCTAGTTGCGATAAAATAATTAAAACATATATAATTACAAAATCAAAATATTCTAAAGAAGAATCTATACATAAACTTGAGAATATACTTAAAAAATCAGACATTAATGAAAATGACAATATTGATTTTTTATATAACCATCAAAAATATCATCTAACCTCAATTATGGAGTTTAATGATAAGAAAGACTATTTTAACAATGAGTTCATTGAAAAATTCAGAGAAAATGAAAATATTTTAACCAAAGTTCAATTTGAAAAAAAAGTAGACAGTTTGGATTTTGAAACATACGAAGAATACGATAATTTTCGAAAAAAGATGAAAGACAGTAAAATTTCCTGCCCAAAATGTGGTAAAGAATTATACAGAAGTTTCCATGTAGGAAAATGCCCAATATGTAAAAATGAACTTATATATGGAATTCACACTAGAGTGGACTAATTTAATTCTTAAATTTTGATAGCTATTGTAAAGGTTAATGTCAAATAATCCATAGTTGCTTTTTAATTTTATTTTCATCATGTCCATTTAACATTAACGCTAGCAATTGTTAATGTTGTTTTCTTTTCAATCATTATATGTGATAACGGATTCAGTTTCAAATATCGTATTGTTAATATTTAATTTGAAAATAACAATTAAGGTTATGAAATTAATCTGCACAAAGTGTTCGTGTATGGATTAGTTCTCCTTCGCAGTTAGGGCAAGGATAGTTAGGATTAATAAATTTATAAACTTCATTACCACATTTTGGACAGTTTATAGTGGTTATGTTATAAAATTCTTCAGAATCCCAATATTCGACACGATAAAGATACTTTAACTTTCTTTTAAAGAAATTGCTGTTCCATGAGATTTCACGGTCTATTTCATCAAAAAAATTTCCAAATGCATGTCTTTTACAATATTCAATAGCTTCTTTTTCAGAATCAAAATCTTTGATATCCGCTTTATACTCACATCCTTCTAATTCAACAAGTTTAACACAAATTTCTAAATGTCTATTGATAATCTCATTTTTTTCTTCTTGTGAAAGATTGCTTAATTTTTTTAATATGTATTTTGCAATTGAATTTGGTCTCTTTTCAATTTTATATTCCTTCCTTAATCTAATTTCTTTTAATTCCTCGATTTTGGTTATAGTTTCATTTTTAAGTCTTTTCAATCCATTTTTAATTCCTGACTTCACAATATCAATAATTTCTTCTGAGTTATATTCTGGACAATCAACATAAGTAATATAATATGTTTCAATATACTTATCGCAGTGTTTACAATAAGATTCATAAATGCGTCCTTGAATTTTAGAACCTCTTGAAATTCCAGCGGTTGAAACAAGATGAGTATACTCTTCAATTATATTAAGATTATGATTATAAAAAAATAATGACTCTTGGTCTGTAAATTCAAACGAACAATCCTTACATGTGTAAGTTTCATGAACTGCCATAAAAACACCTATGTTTAACAGTATATATTTTCTCTTTAAAATTTATTTTGTTATTATTTATTTTATTATATAATTTATATAAAAAGGATAATAAAATATAAATTATGACATTGCAGAAAAAATTACAAATCAATATTATAATGAGTAATTACAACCAGAGAAGTGGTAGTTATTCATCCAACTATGATTATATCTTCTTGGATAATTTAGCAAGCAGTTCATACTCCAATTATTTCAGAAGTGATTTGAAAAACCTGAAAATCAAAACAACTAACGGTACTGAATGTCCGGTATTGTACATTCCATCTTATGGATCACAAAGTGCAGCAATACTTGCAAGAGTTCCTGTTGGCCAGATTTCACAAACCACAAAGCTATTGCTTGATGTCTATGATACAGGAACAACATTCTCAAGCACATTATCAACTGGTAATGAAGTGTTAATGTTTGATGCAAATTCTGATACATACTCACAATTTTTCATGAACTACTCAGGTTTATCATCAAACAATGACTCAACAGATGGAGGTCATTTTCTTAGAGCTAGATTTGTTCCTAACCTTGAAGGAACTTCTCCAACTGATTTGTTTACCACATTTGCCTCAGGTCAACCATTAGCCAACAATCGTGTTGTTGTAGCCAGATTCAAATACATTAACGGTAATGTTTTTGTTAATGATAATGCAACATATCACGGTTCAACCATTGGAGGCATCATGATGCAGATTGATGGAACACTCTCACCTGATGAGTCTAATGTAAAAGCTACTACTAACTATTGGGGTGGGGAAAAAGATTATTGTATGTTTACTGGTGCTAAGACTTTAGTATTGGCCAGTTCATTTGATGCTTACGATCAGGGAAGCGATGAGGAAGGGAACTGGAAACAATATCATTTTCATGATCGTGTTGGAACAGGAACGTCAAATACATCAGATTATCTTGAAGGGTTCAGCAGAAATAATCCAACTAAAATTTATCAATCCAATTATGTTGAGATTGAAGTCTCTCCAACATTGTATGCTACAACTGATTTTGAAGATTTCAATTATGTTGATTTGAAATGGCTAATGGTATTTCCATCCCCATTATTCGCAGTTAATGGAATTCCTCAAGTAACAGTAACCAAAAGAGATAAAACAGGCATTCGATTATATAAAGGAAGTCACGAATACACTAAAGCTTACAAAGGCTCAACGTTAATGTGGAATGCTGATGATAGTGACATGGACGATACTGGACTTCATATTCCAGATAAGATAATTAACCATAATTGGGATTGGGTGTTTTAAAATGATTATTGATTATGATGTAAATTCAACAATTGGACATGGCCGTGGATATCCAACAGGCCTTGAACATACAGAGAAAATGGATGTAATAGCTTGTCTTTTAGATGAAGGCGAAAGGACATACGTTAATGATGAACATACGGCTTGGATTTGTTCCAATCAATGTGCAGTCGGAGATATGGTAACTTTAGACATGTCTTCAACAATGGAACATACAATTGTTAGAAAAGCTCAAGCAGGAGAATTGGCTTTCGGTTATCTTTTAGGTAAAGTCCAGGTTAAGACTTCAGGATTAACATTAGTTGCTGTGGCCGTGTTAGGTGATGTCTTTAGATTAAAACTCAAAAGGCCAGTGGCTGAAGACATATTGCCGAATACAAGAATCTACATTGACAGTGACGGCGAGTGCAATCCAGTTGAAGGCCATGACCTAAGGCTGTTGTCAATCGTTAATCTTCAAAACAATGAAGATACTGATTACATCAGAGTTTATCGCCAGATGTCTGAGGTTGAAATGTATCCTGAATCTCAGAACTGTATTGATCTTGGTGATTGCAGTTTTGAACAGGACGAAATAACACATGTCGTTAATATGATTGTGCCTTCAGAGTCAAACATCATGGCGCAGGCCAATTATGTCAAGGACGCAGATGGAGTCACCTATTGTGAGCTTCCTGATGTAGCTATTGTCAATAACGTCCGTTTCGTATGGGAAGACAACAAACTCTACATGGAATGGGAAGGATGTGATGATGGCCAAAATGTATATTTTATATAAAATAAATAATAAATAATATAATAAAATATATAATAAAAAATATAATATCATAATGAGGTTTATAACATGACCATAAGGAAACTGGTAGGAACTCTGGAAAACAAAGGCCCGTACATTGACCAGTCAACAGGCCACTGGTTTTACTGGAACGGCACTAGATATGTTGATAGTGGCTATCCTTACGCTGTAAAACCCATTATTGAATTTAAAATCGAAGATGGAATATTATATTACTCAATTACTTGGGAGGCACAATGAAATACATAAAATACTTTGAAACAATCGAAGAGTACGAGTCCTGGATGAAAGTAGAAGAAAATGCTGAAGAAGTATACAGGTCAGAAGAAAAGATTTGTGTTGACGGAATAATTCTCAGCCACACATACAAAGAGGAGGAAATTTAAATGATTTATGAATTCTTGGAGCGAAACAGAAAGGACATTGACATTTTAACTTCATTTCTTGTTACAGCCATTCCAATTGTCATGCTCTATTCAGAAGCATTAGGAATTACTGAAAATACGATTCCTTACTGCATTCTCATGATAATCTTAGGAATAGCCAGCCATTATGCAAGTAGAATTAGGGGCGAAGGAGATGTTGAAGACGCCAAACAAAAAGCTAAAAGAGTATTGGGATTCCCTAAAGAAAAATAAGATTCTTTGGAGGATATTGTTATCATGAACAAAATAAAAAAGAAGATATTCATATGCAATTTTACCAAAACAATTTCAAGTGCCGTTTTAACAGCCGTAGCCATCAACATCATAATGACCAATGCAACAAAGTATGCTTTAATTGAAGGACTATTGCCGTTTACATTAGCTATTGTCATTGTTGGCCTAATCGATTTGTATGAGTATAGATGTGAGCGTGAAGACAAGAGTAATTTGGATGAACTGGAAGAGAGAATAGAAAAACTGGAAGGTAATGCGGATGGAGAAAGGTAAAATTCTAATTGCAGTTCCGACATTTGAAAATATCAAACCGCAATGCTTCAAAAGCATCTATGGTCTCACAAATCCTAAAGATTTTAATCTTTATTTCGATTATGTGAAAGGATATGACTGTGCACGTGCAAGAAACGAAATAGCTAATCTGGCAGTCAAACATGACTTTGACTATGTGTTAATGGTAGATTCAGACGTTAGTGTTCCAAAAAATACTGTTAATGAGCTATTGGCATGTGATTCTGATATTGCTTTAGGATGGTATTTCAAGAAGAGAACAAGAACAGATGAGTCCGTTATCTTTGATTTTGGAAAAGACTTTACGGGTGAAAACATGATTTATGCAAAAACATTGTCAGAACTTAATGATCCTTTTGAAGTTAAAGGAGGTGGTCTTGGAATCAGCCTCGTTAATGTTAATGTCTTTAGAAAAATGGCATATCCATATTTCAAATATGTGATCTATAATAATGACACAATATTGTCTGAAGACTTGTATTTCTGCAGTGAAGCAAGAAAATACGGAATGAATATCAAATGCAACCCAAATGTAAAGGGTGACCACATATACGAAGTGTTAATGTAAAATAGGTGATGTTAATGTCAAATCAAATAGTTTTATTGGAAGCAAGAAAAGAAGTCACTACTTTTCTCCTGGATGATGGAGATATAACATCAAAGGAAGTAGTGACTGAAACTGGTCAAGATATCGGCTATGAATACACTGCTAAACTCTATCCTGAAGATACAGTTGCAATTTCTCCAAATTCAAAGATAGGAAAAGAAATGGTGAAAAAATACACCGGAGATAATGATGAAGTGCCAATAGGCATAATCGTTAATGATCCAGTAGTTATGGACAATGGCCAGAGAAAAGCTAGTGTGTTAGTGTTAGGCCAACTATACAGACTCAAACTAGCCAGTGGCATTACTGACATTTCACCAGCAGATAAAATCAAATTAAGTGAAAATAGAGCTATTAAAGATTCTTCAGGTGACTTTATAGCTTTACATCCAGTGCCAGATTCAGATGAATACAATTACGTTAATTGTTTTAAAATAGCTAGTTCTGGAAGTACAGGTGAAACCGGTGCTAAAGGTGACACCGGAGACACAGGACCTGCAGGACCAAAAGGAGATACCGGAGCAACAGGTGAAACTGGTCTGAAAGGAGATACAGGAAATACGGGAGATACTGGTGCAACCGGAGCAAAAGGTGATACTGGAAATACAGGAGCAACCGGCGATACTGGAGCTAAGGGAGACACTGGAGATGATGGTGAAAGTATTGATGTATACAAAGACAATGCCCACAGACAGATAATATTCTCAGGCGTAAATACAAGTGCTACTATTTATTTCGATGAAATCACCGGACCAAAAGGCGATACAGGAAACACTGGTGCAACCGGAGCGACTGGTGATACAGGTCAAAAAGGAGACACAGGAGATACAGGTGCTAAAGGTGATACCGGTGACACCGGTGCAACTGGTGCTAAATGTGATACAGGTGATACTGGAGCAAAGGGGGATACAGGTGCTACAGGAGCAACAGGTGTGACTGGCCCAGTCAATCTAGCAAGCAGCCTAGACACTACAGATACAACAAACGCAATTAAAAATGCACCAGTAGCTACAGCTATTGAAAATTTACAGACAAGCATCGGAACAATAACATCCACACAAACCGCTAACTTGAATTTATTGGGGAGCTAGATTAACATGACATTTACACCACCGGACTTTTCACAGATTTTAGCTAATGAACAGACAATGAATTCCAGATTAACAACATTAAGAAGCAATCTAAGAACTGGATTAACAAATGCTGGGATTAACTACAATCAATCTGATACCATCAATCAATTGATAGACAAGTATGAGATTCTTCCGATATTCAAAACGGATGTTAATGTTAATCCGAATACTGCTGGAAAGCTTGGAACATTGTATAAGATGGCCAATATCAGTGTTGCAACATGGTCAAGTGCCAGCAACGGAAAATATCATGTCGCATATACAAACGACACCACCCAAGACCAATTCGAAGAAGACGACTGGTATTATACAGCGGCATTCGGCAAATTCATCACAACACCAGGAACATTCTATTATGGGGACAATAACGGATGGAGAATAGAATCAAAATTCAACATAACTGACGGATGGAATGGACTTATGGGAATAGGATTTCTGATAGATGCAAACGGTAGCGAATCAGGAATGGTTAAAGACTACAATGCCAGCGGATATACTGGAACATTCATAGGTTCCGTTGGAGGTTACCCTGGAATATTCTCACTTGATGATGGATGGGGATTGGAGAGGAGTTCAGTATATGACAATGACCATGCATTCCCTTCATGAACAATGATTCTGGAGAAAGGCGATGACTATGAGATGAGCTACCTTTTCAAAGACACAAATGGAAATGAATTGATATCTGGAACTTGGGACCCGTTTGACACATGGAATTCAGATGAGATAGTATTTGGTGCATATGGATCTGACGGCTACAAATCATATAGTCATACTACCTGCAATGCATGGGAAACTAGAATATATTATGAACCGGAATAGGAGGACGTTAATGTGAGCATAGCAAGCAATGTTATTTTAGAAAACACAAGACTTGGAACAACTAGAACAAAAATCAGAAACAAACTGACGGAGTATAATATCTGGTGGGACAATACACTCACAATATTTGAACTCGCAGAAAGACTTGTTCTGATGTTTGCAGTGACTGTATTGAACACAGTAAAATCAACAATAATTACACCGGGAGGATTCGAATATAGCGTAACATTACAGGATTCCGGAGTCCCTGTTGACTGGTGGATTGATGGAGTTCACAGTGTTGTTAGAACCAACAGCAATGGAAAGTCCTCTGTTACTGTGCAATATGTTCAGGATGCTACTGGAACAGTTGTCTGTAAAGTCGGGAAAAAAGAAGCTATAAACGTCAATTATACTTGCGTTCCATTTGCAAGCTTTTCAGACTATGCATGGGATTACAATACTGACAGTTATGACATTGTAAAATATCCAACAAGCATTTCACATACCTTCAACATAGGCGAGGTAAATTATTCCGAAGTATATAACTTGGCTAAAGAAGTAGGAAGCTCAAGTGTTGTAATGGCAATACCTAAAGTATATTCAGGAGGCATTGGCGGAACTAATGGAATTCACATGGAAGTAGCAATCTATCAGAAAAAGGACAGCAATCAGGGATGGGGGGATGCAATAGCTTTAGTCAATTCAAAATCATTAAGCCATTACAGGGACACTAAGATTTTGGAATTGGGAGCATATCCAAGTAAGAAAGGACTGAAATATTCAACATCTGATCATGTGGTAAGGGAATTAAATGTTAGCTCAGGACAATTGACACTTGATTCACAACTCTATTACTTTGATTTATATTACGACAATGGATATGTTAAAGCAACAATAAGATCAGGTTCAAGTTCAATATATTCTTATGAAGCAGACATCAGCGATAAGATAACATTTGATACATTTTATCCAGCAATAATGATTTATGATGCAGGAGGACACATCCAATTTGAAAGTATAGAAATAGAACCATGGACACACGAGGTGGAAAACAATGAGTGAAACAGAATGGATAGCAATCGGAAGAGTAGTCGGAGATGCTGGAGAGAAAGGCGATACTGGTGATGCATTCACATATGACGATTTTACGCCGGAACAGTTAGCCGGACTGAAAGGAGATACTGGCGATACCGGACCGGCAGGACCAAAAGGTGATACGGGTGATAAGGGAGAAACTGGTGCGAAAGGTGATAAAGGAGACACAGGCGAGACTGGAGCAACTGGAGAGAAAGGAGAACAAGGACCTAAGGGAGATACTGGAGACACAGGAGCTACTGGAGATACTGGACCGGCCGGCGCAAAGGGGGACACTGGAGCTACTGGCATTGGTACTACTATTAAAGGTTCGTATAACACTTACCAGGAATTAGTTAATGCTCATCCGACAGGCAATGATGGCGATAGCTATTTGGTTAATGGTTCTCTTTATGTTTGGCTTAATAATGTTTGGGAAAACGTAGGAAACATAAAAGGAGAAAAAGGTGACACTGGAAATACAGGTTCTCAAGGTGTTAAAGGAGATACTGGTGATAGCGGAGTTAAGGGAGACACTGGAGCAACTGGACCAAAAGGAGATACAGGGGCAACCGGAGCCACTGGCCAAGGCAGTGATGAGGAAGCAGGATGGAAACTGCCAGTTGATGAGATATTGACAACAACAACATTGCCAAGTGGTGTCAGTGCAGGTTATCGTGTAGCTATTGTTACCAGTTCTTTTATGGCCATTAAGGAGTATAATGGAACATCATGGGAAACAGAATCTCTTGATCCGTATTCAGTGATACCATTAAAGCATTCGGGAAGCATACAGATGTATTTGGCAAAATCAACAGGCCCAGTTTACATGGGCGTTGAATATGGAGTCTTTGGCAAGTTTAGGTTCATGACACAGTCAGCATATGATGCGCTAAGTAGCTAT
>JAKSHX010000034.1 GCA_024399155.1 archaeon
TGATCGTAATATCCGATGTTTGGATGTTCACCAAGAGTGTTGACAATGATATCGAGGTCTTCACCATACATTTTAGATAATTCTAAATGAAGGTTCACAATTTTTTGGGCACCGCGGTTAGCACCTTTTGCCATCAATTTTTCTACTGAATGCATATGATTTACGACAGTATTATCGCTGACCATATTGTCAGCATGTGCCACAATTTTCTCTTCGATTGTTTTTGGCATATAATCACCAGGGGGGAGACCTAATTCTTTTACATCTTGCTGATTAAGTCCAGCACCGGTGTGTTTCCTTATTATACAAACCAGTTCATACGGAAGACCTAAACTACTAGCTATTTCCGCTCCAACGTGTGCGTGTCTTATCGAGTGATCTTTAGCACGACCTAAATCGTGCAACATAGCTCCAGCTGTTACTAATTTTTTGTTGCAGGAGATCCTCCTAGTCATTTCCTCTGCTACCACTTTTACCGTACAACAGTGGATAATAACTCTATTTTTACATCCTGCCTCCTTCAAAATCTCAAAGCATTCGGATTCATCAGGAATTGTTGACAACTGTCTTCCACCTCTCGTTTGGCACCACTGTTAATGTCCCGTTACGATTCTCGTATAGTGCTTTACCTTTAGTGTAACGGTCTAGAAATATTGCCAACGCAGCAATCTCAGAATGTGGCTGATTTCCGACCGATATGTTATAGTCGGCACATTGGTAGACTTCTAAAGGTACTTTCTTTGCACCAACGATAATCATAATATCTTCATCTTTTGGTATAACGTTTAACGCCTCATCAATACGCTGTCCATACATGGTAAGGTGTACTTTTTTGCCCTTGAAATCCTTTATGGCAACCTTCCAGGATATTCCTGTTTTTATTGTATAATCACCACCGAAACGATTGACCACGCTTCTAACACTTTCCTCGAGTTTTGAATCTTTAGTGTCCACGTAAATGCCTCTTGCTCCAAGCGCTCTGGAAGAAAGCGCTACGTGCGTGGTTACTCGCTTATCTCTGTCAGGACGGTGCCCTATCCTCATTATCCAGATGTCAGACATCTGTTACTCTTCGCATTTGAGCTCGATTCTATGACCACGAAAGTCCATTTTAACAGATCTGCGAACCAGACTCTTGAGCATTGTAGACGTCATTCCAAGAGCTTCTGCCACGTCCCCAGAAAACTTTCCATCCTCTCCAACTTCGGCGAGAATCTTGCTTTCAACTGCCGAGTATTCTTTTTCACTCATCATGGCTGCAGTAAGAACGTCACTAACCTCATATACCGGCCACTGAGCACTGATGTGGAAAGAAGTATAATAGGTGTGGAATGATTTTTCTGGATAGCTTCCATTCGTGGATATCCAGCGGCTTTCTACCAATTTCATCTTCTCAAAAAAGATTATGGCATCCTTTCCCTCGGGACCGAATTTTTTTTCGATCTCATCGGCGGTCCTCCATTCCAAGGTCACTTCTTTCAAAACATCCCTCTTCACCGGGGTATCCACCGATCTAAGCATGGGTACCAATTCAGAAGGTTCATTTATGACCTTGATTCTATTCATGAGGGGGCGCATGACTCGCGAACATATAAAATTTTATGCGGAAAAAGCTAAAATTATATAAGCAATGGGGGGCCGACCTTGCAATTTTTAAAATATCAACGTTTGCATGGTTTTAGTCTTTATTTTCTGAAATGAGGTGTGCCTTAGCTGAATTAATCTTACAAAAACTTATGTATTGATTAATCGGTTGGGGTGCGATGACCGAGGAAAAATCGCCTGAAATGAGGTACCAGTGCCTTAAGTGTTATAAAACTCATACGACAGAGCAGTCTGCTTTGGATTGTTGTAACTCTATGATCCAGGCATGGTGTATTAACTATAACAAATGGGGTAAACAGCACTGGTATGGTAGGTAAGCTAATTCTTTTGCTGTTATTATGCGTTGGTTTGCGTTGACACGAGTCCTACCCCTTCCCGAAGGATGGAATTTTGATGTCTCAAAGCGCGGTTGCCGGGTTTAGAGTGAGTTAGGTCCGTGGAATGCTGCACTTTCACGTTTAGATTTTTAGAGGAAGATGAGGTCATAGGAGTTATTTGTTTTCGGAGATTCTAGGTATTCTGAAAGTAGGGTAATGTATTTGCTTAGACTACTGGAACAAGGGCCCTGGTGCCCTTCCACCGAATGGATGTAAATAACTAATATGATATGATCCAGATAAAGGAAATCTCAAAAAATTGGACGGCGTTGTCAGAACGGTTGAAAAACCTGAAAACGAGCTTTCATAAGTGGATTGTTTTATAGTAAATATTTAATACACGCCCCACTTTGCAGAAACTGATGCCGTTGTAGCTCAGTTTGGTAGAGCGTGTGACTGTTAATCACAAGGTCCACGGTTCAATCCCGTGCGACGGCGCCATATTCTCGTTTGCGCTGTATCGACACCTATATAACCAAACGATTGTTTGACTACGATGCGGGCCTTTAGCTTAGTTCGGTGGAGCGTCTGGCTCATAACCTGATGGTCGTCGGTTCAAATCCGGCAAGGCCCACTACACTATTACGCGCGTATGTATCTCACTTGAATTGAATACTTTTACAATGCTTTCATTTTGTTGCGGATATCGGGAGTCAACGTCACAACTCTTTATTCTGTTAACAGAAATTTGGTCGTTTCAAGTAAACAACTACAATATGACTGTGTTGTTATCAAAATGCAATTTAATTTTATTTTTAGTAGATGACTAAGTGATAAGGATGATGAAGCTTCGTTATTTTAATTGGGACAAAAGTTATGATGTTAAATTTCTCATAACTTCTGTGAAATACGCGACTTCCTCTTTGGTATTATATCTAGAAAGAGAAATTCTAAGTGCTGACATACACTGTTCTGCTGTTAGACCGAGAGACGTGAGCACATAAGATGGTTCAGAAGAACCTGCTGAGCATGCAGATGCTGCAGAAACTGCTATGCCGTTTTTGCTTAATTTGATTACAATATCTGATCCTTTTGATCCGTCAATTCTAAAATGAACGTTATTACACAATCTTTTCTTGCCAATGGGTCCGTTTAAATGTACGCCATTGATACTCAACATATTGCTAATAATCTCATCTCTTAACTTAGACATGCCAATAATATCTTCATTCATAGTAGACATGGCAACCTCTGCCGCCTTACCCAATCCTACTATGCCTGGTACATTTTCTGTAGAAGATCTGAGCCCTCTCTCTTGACCTCCACCAAAATTGATAGGAAGTATTGGTGTTCCATCTTTTACATAAAGTGCACCGACACCTTTTGGAGCGTGTATTTTATGACCTGATAGCGAAAGCAAGTCAATGCTATCTTTTTTTACGTCAAGTTTCATCTTAGTATACCCTTGTACAGCGTCTGTATGAAATAATGAACCGTATTCGTGTGATACTTTCGCTAATTCTGAAATATCCTCAATTGTCCCGACAACATTATTTGCTGCCATAACTGATACCAGTGCAACGTCATCACCCATAGCATCATCCAATACTGAGGGATCAAGATATCCTTCTCTATCTACGCCTAGTACAGTGATTTTGTACCCGCGTACTTTCAGTTCATTACACGCTTCCAGTACGGCTTCATGTTCAATCGTCGTTGTGATTATCCTCTGTCTTTTTGGATCTTTACATGCCAGTACCGATCCGATTATTGCTAAATTGTCAGATTCTGTTCCTCCGGACGTAAATATAATTTCAGATGGGCGGCTGTTTAATGAATCTGCAACTTGCTTTCTCGCGGTATGAACCGCCATTGTTGCAACGTCTCCCATATAATGAATGCTACTCGGATTACCATATTCCTCAGTAAGATATGGCATCATAGCATTCAGTACCTCGGGCGATATTTTTGTGGTAGCGCTGTTATCAAAATATACTCTCTTGATCGCCATTATAATGTGCGATAGCGCTACAATGTTATTAATATCTTGAATAAAAAGGTAAATACGTTGAATTTAGTTTGTTGATAAAACTCAAAAATTCTGCGAATTTCGTAATTTAAAAATGCCGTTTACACGCAACGCTGTGAAAATCGAATAAAATACTTATACTATCACTTTATCGTATTTGTGTCTGTTGGGAATTCTCCCGTAAACCCTGTAAGAGAGGACATTCAAATGAAAGCAAAGTCTGAGGTGTCTCTGCCTATTAAGTTGCCTCGCATTCAAAAAGAGCTGGTTCAGTGTCAGATGTGTGGATACTGTGTAGACGTATGTGAAGCACACAGACAAACGCCTTGGGAGTCAGTTACCGCAAGAGGGAAAATATATTACCTTAATCAATTAGATAAAGCTGGATTCGGAGTAATGGATGGCTTCCTGGGGAGAAGGGTGACGCTCAATCCTGAGTTTGTAGATGCTGTATACAAATGTACGGGATGTGGAAATTGTGAGGCGGTTTGTCACGCTAAAATTGATCTTGTAGCATTGTGGGAAAAAATTCGAAAATGGATGGCTGATGAAGGCGTCGCACCTCTTCCTGTTCACAAAAAGCTTGAAAAAAGTATTGTTGCCAATGGGAACCCTTACAATGAACCTAGATCTAAAAGAGATGCGTGGTGGCCTGAGGAAGTTCAGAGAACTACTCCCCCGCGAGCAATCTTTTTCGCAGGATGTACGGGTTCATATAGAATGCAGGATATTCCGAGGGCCGCCGTAATTATACTTGATCGCGCTGGAGTGACGGTTAATTGTCTTGGAGAGAATGAGGTCTGCTGTACGTCACCGCTCTTAAGAACCGGTATCAACATGCAAACGCTAGAGGCAAGCAAGGAAGTCGTTTCTAAGGCAGATGCGCTTGGGGCTAAAGACATGGTTATGTCGTGTTCTGGTTGTTACAAAACTGTCTCAAGTAATTATGTAGAATACTACGGAAAACCTGGGCAAAATGTTTACCATATTACGCAGTATATCGATAAACTGATCACTGAAAAAAAGCTTCGTTTGAATAATGAGTTCAAGGCAAAGGTTACATACCATGATCCGTGCCACCTCGGGAGACATTCAAAGATATATGAAGAGCCCCGTAACATTCTTAAAAAGATCAAAGGATTGGATTTCGTTGAAATGCGCAAAAATAGGGAAAACTCCAGGTGTTGCGGCGCAGGTGGTGGTTATAAATCAGCATTCAACGATTTTGCTGTCAATATTGCGACTGAAAGAATCAGGGATGCTGAGGAAGTTGGTGCTGAAATTATTGCAACGGCGTGTCCTTTCTGTGTATTGAACTTAAAACAGGGAGCGAAGAAAATTGAGTCTAATATCAAAGTTGTGGATATCACAGAAATTCTTCTTCAGGTTACTGCACCTGAAATTGAGAGATCGACATAAAAAGTGGGTTGCAGAAATTAAGAAGGATGCGGTTCGTACTTGAAGGCTGCTGGAAAAGGATATTGAATAGCACGAACGCGGTCGCATGATGATGTTGTAAGTGTTCGAGCTATTGTTGGGGTAGTTTTGTTATTAATTGTATGAAAGTTCGGTGTTTTCCGGATTTGATGGAACGGCCAAAGTGTGAATAAGTGTGGTGCAGGTTGAGGTGTAAGTCATGGGCGAAAGCTTTATTGTGTGAAGGGACGAACAAAAGTTATACTATTTGGTTATTGAATTCCTAATTTATTTCTTTTTTATCATGTCATTTGATTTACTATCACCCAGGTTAGCAGCGATACTTCATGAACAAGGTATCGATAATCTTACGGAGCCTCAAATCGGCGCAATACCCAAAATTGCAAGAGGTGATAATGTCCTTTTGGTAGCACCGACTGGTATTGGAAAAACAGAAGCTGCAATGCTCCCAATTTTTGACAACATTTTTACAAGTAAAGGTCTCCCTGGGATAAGATGTATCTACATCACACCACTTAAATCGCTGAACAGAGACATGCTAAAAAGAATGACCGAGTATGGAGCTAAATTGAATATTACTGTAGCGGTGAGACACGGTGACACTTCTATAGCAGAACGCAACAGACAATCACAACACCCCCCAGAAATTCTCATTACAACTTCTGAAACACTTCAAGTAATGTTTACTGGTAAAAGACTACTGAGACATCTAAAACATGTAAAATGGGTAGTGATTGATGAAATCCATGAGCTCGCCACCGTTGAGAGAGGGGCACAAATGTCTGTCGCCTTGGAAAGGCTAACGTTAATTGCGGGAGAATTTCAAAGGATTGGATTATCGGCGACAGTCGGTAATATCGATGAAGTTGCAAAATTTTTAGGAGGCGTTGGTAGAGATGTAACAATATGCAAATATGATACTCAAAAAGACTTTGATATAAGTGTAGAGTGTCCACCTGCCAGTGACGATCCAGTACTTATTGACAAACTTCAATGTGAACCACATATTCTTGCAGTTATACAAAGAGTTCAAGAACTAATCGAAAATAGAAGGTCTACGCTTTTTTTCGTTAATACCAGAGAAACTGCAGAATGGCTAGCTTTTAGATTTCATTTATTTGACGAAACGACCTCTATCGATGTACACCATGGCTCTCTTTCTAAAGAAAGTAGAATGAAAATGGAAGATAACTTCAAAAATGGTAACGTTAAGGCATTAATATGTACATCATCCCTCGAGTTAGGAATAGATGTTGGTACTACTGATTTGGTAGTCCAATATAACTCACCGAGACAAGTATCAAGAATGATACAACGTGCAGGACGCGCGGGACACCATGTGAATGAAATCGTTCATGCCAAAATAATTGCTACATCCCCTGATGAAGTGACTGAAGCGTTGGTTATTGCAAGAAAAACTAAGGCCAAAGAACTCGAAAAAAAATCAGGAAGACCTTGTCCGTTAACTGTCGTCGCTAATCAATTAATAGCAATGACCATGACTAGCCATATAACCCGTGATATTGCATACAACATTTTCAAAAAGACTTACGTGTTTAGAAATTTAGACAGACAAAAAATGAACGGTGTCTTAGAACAATTAAAATCAATAGGTATGTTGTTTGAAGATGAAAATGGATTTAGACGTTCCAAGAAGGGGATGAATTACTTCTACGAAAACATTTCGATGATCCCTAATGAAAAAAGTTATGTGGTTCGCGATATAAGTTCGAGAATGATTATTGGTACACTCGATGAGAGTTTTGTAGCCACTTTCGATGAAATTTATGCAACATTTATTACAAAGGGGCGCACGTGGCACGTGATTGAAGTTCATGAGAATGAATTGCTTGTAGAACAAATAAAGGAGATAGGTTCTGTTCCATCATGGACTGGCTCTGATATTCCCGTTCCTTTTGAAGTGGCAATGGAAGTTGGAAAATTAAGAAGGATGCAAAACTTTAATGATTATCCTGGAGATAAAAATTCAAAAGATTGCGTTCGTGACTTTGTAGAGAAACAGAAAGAATATGTATTGCCATCAGATCAAACCGTTACAATTGAAATAGGAGACCGCCTCATCATTGTAAATGCGTGCTTTGGTACCCGTGTGAATGAAACTCTAGGTAAAGTCTATGCAGCACTTTTGACGGCTAGAATAGGAGAAAGTGTTGCTGTGTCAATTGATCCGTACCGTATAATGATTAAATTACCTCGTAACATCGGCGAGGATATAATAAAAAATACAATCAGCTCGGTGAAGCCCAACGCTGTTGAAAAATTAATAAAATTGATTATTGACAATTCATCTTTTTTAAGATGGAGGTTTGTGTACGTAGCGAAAAAATTTGGCATTATTGAAAAAGAGGCTGACTACCGTTTTATTAATTTTTCTAGGTTATTTGATGTACATAAGGGTACGCCTGTTTACGATGATGCAGTGAATAAAGTTATGTGGGAAGATTTGGATATTGAAAACACCGAAAAAGTTATAAATATGATAAATGACGGCTCTATTAAGTTAGTAATTTCCACAATTTCACCTATTGGTATGGAAGGAGTAACTAGGTCTAAAGAATTAATGCAACCAGTTCGTGCTAGTCATCACATCCTTATGGCACTGAAAAAACGTCTTGAAAAGGAAGTTTTATATGCGTCGTGTATGAGATGCCAGAATCAATGGAGGATACATGTACTAAATGCTCCAAAACATTTCATCTGCCAAAATTGTAAAAGTAGTATGGTTGCATTGTTAAAAGAATATGATAGAGATAAAATTAAACTTTTGAAGAAACAAAATTTGACGGCAGAAGAAAAAAATGACATAATGCGTCTTTCAAGAAATGCCAATATAGTTAACGAAAACGGCAGTAAGGCGTGTATGGTTCTTTCTGGAAGAGGTATCGGTCCAAACACTGCTTCTAAAATCCTTAAGACTGCGTATACTGACGAGGACGATTTTTTAAAAGATATCCTTAATGCCGAGATGCTATATGCGAAAAATAAAAGATTTTGGGATTAACTTTGTGTCTTATTTTTTAATATGAAGTTCTTTAGTCCTGGTTTAACAAGTTGCTTATGTTGTTATTCAGCATATTTATTCTACGTACCGTCATAGGCTTTTAATATGAGTTAAGATCCCCGATAAGGAAAATAGTATACTTCACCGTGGGACGTTTTTATAAACACTGATTTTCACTATGAATAACATCGGTAAGAGATTTCAAAAATATGTTTTTACAGATTCTTCAGCTTATTAAATACATATTTTTTCTTAATGAACAGTCTTTATACTAGATCACCTTTTTTGGCGAACTCATTTCTTTTTTCAAAAGAAGGGATGATTGGTTTAACTTCTACCATTTTATTGTCAAAAAATCCTTTGGAAATTATATAGACCTCTGATGATGTCGACCTTGAAGCGTCTGGAGAATACACTTTAACATTTTGAAAACGACCTTCAACTTTTTTTTTCAAAGAATTAAACATATCACCCATAAAAGCTTTCATCACCATCTTTCCACCTTTCTTTAAAATACGATCACAAATGTCCACGACACATGTGCATAAGTTTATGGATCTTGCATGATCAACAGTATAATTGCCGGTAATGTTTGGCGCCATGTCTGATAATACGACGTCAACTTTTTTTCCAAGCCTCTTTGATAATTCAAATATGACGCTACTATCAGTAATATCTCCTCGTATGGTCTCTACACCACTTATTGGCTTAATTGATTTTAAATCAACACCAATTACTTTGCCATCATCACCAATACGATTCTTAACAACTTGCAACCATCCTCCGGGAAATGCTCCTAAATCCACTACTAAATTTCCTTTTTTAAATATGTTAAAACGGTCGTCAATTTGCATAATTTTGAAAGAGGCTCTGGAACGATACCCAGTCTTCTTAGCAAGTTTATAATAGTGCTCATGACGCCTCTCATCAAGCCATCTTTCATGAATCCCCATATACGCGATCACAACTAGTCACAAATATAAGAGTTATGACTATCAATAAAGTCTAATACTGTTTATCATGCTGACAACAATATATAAAACTCTTAAAATATTGTGAATGAAGGGTATGATATCAAAAAACTGGACATACGCAGAAGCCGGCGTGGATATCGATAGGAAGTCTAGGGCCATTAAGTCTTTAGTTAAAGAGCTTAGGTACACTAGGACTGGAATCGGGCAAATGTCTCATATAGAGAATTTATTTGCCAGCCTCATTGATTTTGGTGATAACTATCTAACGTTGGCAACTGATGGTGTTGGAACTAAACTTCTTGTTGCAGAGGAACTAAACACATGGGATACAATCGGCATTGACTGTATCGCCATGAACGTTAACGACACCATATGTGTAGGTGCAGAACCTATATCGTTCGTTGATTATATCGC
>JAKSHX010000035.1 GCA_024399155.1 archaeon
GCTTGGTATCATCCACCTTAATCACCGTCTGTGCCGCCTGGGCAGCAGTGGTCAAGCCAAGAGCAGTAAGTATCGCTAGTTTTCCATAGTTCAAAAAAACATTCATCTTTACACAACCTATTGCACCAAGTTTCAAAACTTACAAGTGAAAGTATAAAAAAACTCAAATCAATTGCGCTAGCCTTAAATTGAAATTCCCCACCCTAAAATTAGTTATATTTCAAGCATTAGCGCATTTGTTCAGTATTCAATATTGCTATAGAACGTAACATCAGGACATATGCAAGAAGAACTTACAGAATACTACGATAACGGCCAGCTCAAGCGACTATACCATGTGGTCACCGTTAAGGGAAAAGAATTAGCCGATGGAATTTGTGAAGAATACTACGAAGACGGAAGCCTCAAGAGTCACCTTCTCTGGAAACGAGGCCATGTGGTCAACGGCTCCTACGCCTTTTTTTCCAGAGACGGATCCGTTTACACGGAGTCTTATGACGCCAATTCCGTAAGCCGTTACGATGCAGAAGGAACATTGCTGGAAACGGGAGCATTCTACAATTTTAAGCCCAAGGGCGTTTTCAAAATCTATTACAAAAATGGAAATCTAAGAAAAATTATCAAATTCCATAAAGGAAAAAAACATGGGATTTGCCAAGACTTTTATGAGAATGGTGATTTAAAACGATCCTTCCGTTATGTCAACGGTCATCTAGAAGGAAAGACCGTCATCTATCACCAAAATGGAATGCTTAGAATCACATACAATTTTTCTAAGGGCTACGTTGTGGACGGAGTCTACGAAAATCTTAAAAATGACGGAACACTAGATCGCCTAGAAGAATGGAAAGACGGTAATTGTATTGCTACTTTTGCAGACGGAAGACGATGGGAATACACCATATTCAATGGAGGGTTCGATGGATTTCGTCGATGTTTCTATCCTAATGGAAAACTAATGTGTATTGAATTCTACAAGTACGGGAAAAAACATGGTCCAAACCGTTATTTTGACGACAAGGGAAATCTGCTTGTTTTAGTCAACTATCGTTACGGGAAGCCAATTGCTAATCTAATTTTTGATAGTAAAGGTCACGTGGAAGACATAAAGCCATCCTTCAGCATTTCCTAGCGTTCGAAATATTCCTCGGGAGTCTGTGCCGCCTGGGCGGTACCCGCCAAGCCAAAAGCAGCAATCATCGCCGCCGACAAAACAAATTTCTTTTTCATAATTTTAAAGCAATTCCATCAAGTCATAGAAGAAATACGTTGTACTGCGCTTACGTTGGTTCGAAAATACGATGTTGTTTTCCACCAGTTTATCTAGGATACGATTAATAGTCGTATTCGACAACCCAGTTTCTTTTTCAAGAGACTTGGTGGTATTTACAGGCCACGCAAAGAAGCAGTCCATAACCTTCTTAATCAACTGGGACGACGAAATTTTATCAATTTTTTCGATAGTGCCCTTGTACAGGCAATCCACCTTGTGGATATTGTCGCTATACTTTTTACACTGAACAACGACAACATTCAAGAAGAACTTTATCCATTCATTCCAGGCGCCTTTCGTCCGAATGTCGTTCAAGTACTTGTAGTAGCGATGCTTTTCCCTTTCAATTCCCTCGCTTAAGAAAAGATTGAGATTGTCAATTTCCTTATTGAACGACAAAAACAAAGTAATCAGCATTCGCCCTACACGACCATTACCATCATCAAAAGGATGTATGGTCTCAAACTGCGCATGAATCAAGGCCGCATTAACGACATTCCGTTGTTTAGAAGAAGGACAATTCATGTAATTGATAAGATTATCCATCAGCTTCTTTACTTTAGAAGGCTCCGGCGGCACGTAGGAAATCTCCTTAGTCGTCTTATTTTGGATAAAGTTCTGAATAGTTCGGTAGCAGCCGATATTTTCGCTAGTCTTGTGCACATTCCCACTCAGCAGAATTTTGTGCATATTCAAGATCATCGCCTCGCTGAACTTGCCGTCACGAATCAAGTACGAAAGACCGCAACTCATAGCGTCCATGTAGTTGTCCAAATCGTTTAAGTCCTTGCTGTCGCACTCTGTAACACGATTTTCAAGAGAATCCTCAAGCGAAATCCTAGCATCTTCCATACTTGAAGAAAATCGGTTTTCATTCCAAAGAAAGGACTGCTTGCAAATGCTTTTGGCAACTGATTCTTCCAAGGTGGATGAAAAGAATTTCATATACGCAAGGGAATCCACAAGTTCATCAAAGAACTCGTTCTTATCGATGCAATCCAATGCCTTTTCTATATTTTCCGCTTCAAATGGTTTCATGTTAAGCACAAAAATACTAAAAAGTGTTTTTTAAGAAAAGTGAACATTTTGACAGTCAATTCCTGTCAAGGCAGGATTTATCCACGTTCAGGTAATCAAAAACAGAGGATAGTCCCTTCACGAATGCGGGCTCCCTCATTTTTTCATCTAGGTATTTCCGCCATTGCTCCTGCCGAAGCTTTTCCTGGCGCTTCCGCGATGGTCCCGAGATCCGATCGGCACGCAATTTAAAATAACAATGAACAATGTGGGGACTCTTATCTCCGTCTTCTCTAGAAAATTCCGCAGCAGGGTCGTTATTCAGAATCAATAACGTTAAGTGTTCTTGATTTCCAGGTTCCAGTATAAAAATCTTTGGATATACATATAGGCTCCGATCCCCCGATATAGTCATTGGTACATTTCTAACTAAAAGATAATCGTGCCCTGAAAATTGAAAAAGGTCCATCTCAGCCTTTTCTCCGGCAGGTGTATCAAGGTACTTGAAATTACTTTCGCCATCATACTTGTAATAAAGATCACTGACTACCTTTTTATGAAGCCCGACTTCATTAACACTCTCAACAATTTTCAACTTTCCATATTCATACACAGAAACTCGTTTGGAGAAAAAGTGGTCCAGAGTCAGGTTTCTCCAGACCACCACCTCGTATGAAGCGAATGCACAGATTACTACAACCGGAAGGATAATGTATTTAATCCAGCCCCATTTCATGGAAATAATCTTCTACTCATCAGAATATTGTTTTCTTTTAAATAAAGAATCAAGACAACTTGCCGGACGCCAGGCATACCAACCCGCGATTTGATGAACTTCTTCACCAAGAATCAAATCATTCGCCAACTCTTTTTTCATGTTTGGCAGATTTTTCTCGTCACCAATGTAATCGCAAGATTCCTTTTCTGGAAAACACAAACGGCATTCACTCGTTACATTACCTGATGAATCCAATAACTTCTCCACAATAGTCAAAGCAAACAAAACACCGTCCCGATTCCGCGCCAACATATGCACATACTGTTTATCCCTGTATCTAGGGCCGTTGACAATACTCACAAATTTAACAGAGCCTCTATGTGGAAAATACTCATAATATGGTTCAATATCTTTTGCATCCACGTCAAAATAACGTTCCAAGAATACACTATGGGTCTTCCTGTAAAATAAACTATCACCCTTTACCCAAACATTGAAATGGACCGGATATCCATGCATGGATTTTGGAACAACATCTTTGTCAAGAAAGACAGCAACATCCATATCACCCAATTGCATTTTGTCCGAATAAATTGAAAAGAAGTACTCTGGAATAAGATTTCTCCAGAGTACAATCTTGTACGAAGCAAATGTGCTGATTACTGCAACCGGAAGGATGACATATTTAATCCAGCCCCATTTCATGAAGAAGCTCCTTCTGAATCCTTTGTATAAACGCAGATTTAACCATGTTAACAAACACGGGGTCCACACCAGGAGTTATAGGAAAGAAATGATGTGATTTCACCTTGTTCACAAAATTTTTCCAGCTTCCATAAGAGTGAACGAACAGATTAAATCTACCAAATTTTTGATTTCGGTAGTAGTCGTTCATCGCTTCGTATGGTGATTGACCTCGCTTTATAAGATGGGCGATGTTGCGGGCATCGATGTCTGCGTAGAAATCTTTTGAGTCAAACGAATAACTCAAGGTATCATTATCTCCGCCAATGAAATTATTCGCTATATACCTGGCGCTATCCAAAGGAATTTTGTTGTGTTTACTGAATTTTTGCAAAGTATCAGCATAGGTAAACATGTCTCCTGCCCAGCTAGCCCATTCAGAGGGGATGACCGCATCATCGTTAGGGTCATCTAGGTACTTGCTCATCGCTGCGTTAAAATGCGGGACATCCACAACGATGCCTGTGCCAGGAATCTGCATATTACTGAATTTACCGTTTCTAGCAAAGTGCTTAGGATAAGCCGAATGCTTGTACTGAATATGGTAATTCAACATTCTGTTGGCAATTCCAGAGGTAAGCATCCAGCTTATGCCGTCATAGCCACCGTAATCTCGAAGAACCTTGAACAACTCCAACCCTTTCTTACGTTGCCAGTCCTTTTCCCATGAATTCACGCAGGGGAGTTTTTCCATGTCCTGAATGGACTGCAAGTACTGATCAAACACCGGTTTTTCTGGTACCATCAAATTACGAGTCCACGAAAAGGCTGGAACCAACCCTCCAACTCCAGGGGAAGGTCGGAAGTCATGGGTGTAAATGGTGTCACTCGGTACGCCAGAACCGATAACAGGTAATAGAGATCCATAATCTGCCATAGCAGACTCCTTTGCCCTCACGGGCGGTTAAATGAATTTGCCAAGAGCAAAGGATTTATGTAGCTTTACAAGACTCAAAGGGGCTACAAAGTCCTTTACGGGGCCGACCAGCAATTGCAGTTGCAGGCCGGTCCTTTTTTCTTGGAGAGAAGAACACCTTCTCCAACCTAAATATACGTCAAAAAGCTCGTTTCGTCAATAAGTTAAACACATTTTATCGCAATTTTGTGTTTTATGTTGCAAAATAATAAAGTTTAGAGTCGTTTCTTAGCACATCAGTTAAAATCAAAAGAATATCCACGCAAAAAAAAACGCAGAGTATTCTTTTCATTTTGTAGCAGTCAAGGAAAGTTGCCACCGCGACAAGTTTTCCATCACGCGTTAATTTCATTTGTTGCGTATTCCAAGGTGCTTTCAACCCGGGATTTCACAACTTCCGCCAACCTAAATTGGGCAATTTCGTTGCGACGATAGTTACGCATTACGGACTTTACATCCAGCTGGATGCCAACGATTTTGTGGTAAGGGCGTTCCCCCGACTTCCGGGACCCACGCAATGTAACCGCCGCCGGGGTCGGGCTGTACTCGCTTCGCTCACGGAGCCTTGCCTTGCAAGTCTCCGCCCATACGGGTAACCATCCCTAACGCGATTGCAAGAATTCTGCTTTTTTCAGCAATCATTCATCCATCAAAGAACGCAGTTCTTTCGTGTTGACTGTGCATGTGTCTGGATTTTCCTCGTCTTCGAAATAAAAAAATTCAATGATGGTATTTTCTTTGTCCATTTCGAAGAAACAAACGTTTCCGTTTGCGAAATCCTTTTCTGTTTCACCAGACAATACCTTGTCAAAAATTTCCAAATATTTAACAAGTTAAAAATTCGTCCTTCATCTTGATTTCCGTAAGATTTGTTTCTATACCATTGACAAAACGGGTTATATGCCATATGTCGCCGTCTAATACAGGCAGGTAGAATATGTGACCTGTTTTTACTGACGCATGCTTATAGCACTCCTTTAATTCCCGTACCTTGTCTTGATAGGCATCAGAATCTATCTGCATCGAAGACGAATTAAGACTTTTAACTTCAAACAAATGAATTCGACCTTCGCAATCCTCCATAATGAAGTCCGGATAAGATGCATGAATACCATTTGAATAGTATTCAAACTTCACATCAGACATTTCAAGGAAGTTTTTACCCCAAAGAAGTTTCGTTTCCACATTTTGGTCATCGAATAAATTTGGTTCAATTTCTTTAGCAACATTTACGCTTCTTGCCAACCCATCCTCGGCAAGATTTTTCAATACATCACACCACTCCCTTTCCGCTTCACTATCAAACGAAAACTTTTTTAACCCATCTGTTCTTTTCCACGCCCAATTATTGACGCTATTGTAATTTCCGTTATCTACATAGGATGAACTTGAGGGAAATGAAGAAAATACTACGTTCCCATGGTCATCCTTGCGAAGATCCATGCTCTCTTCGTAATTACAGATGAATTTATTGTATTCATTTTGTATTGCATCAATGTTTTCGCAAAATTTCCACCACTTTTGAAAGTTGTCGCCACAATATTTGTAACACATTTTCTTGATTTCAGAATCGCAACATTCTAGTTTGGATTGCAATTCAAAAATTCCTTTATGAGCAACAGCTTCCTTCTGGGAATTGACAAAGCTATCTAAATCAAAATCCTTGCGCTGTGTTAACGGCTTTATTACAGTTGTCTTAATTTTAAGATTTGATGTGATATTAGAAGCATTTGCACCACAGAGTTTTACACGAAGGACTTTACGCGATTCCGGAGTGATTCCCCAAACCCACGCAGTCATAGCCAAATCTTGCGCATCCGAAGATAGCGTTTCAAAATCAAGTAATCTGGGGTTGCGACGAACTCTCCCCATCACCTGTTCATCAAGCTGCTTACTTTTGGTATCGCGAACTTGATACAACATACAGGCTCGAGGAATGTCCCAACCTTCAGAAATAACCATCTTGAAAACTATTACGTCGATTGTTGAACCATTTGACTTTGCATAATCCTTCCATTTTTCTAGTGGAAGTTTTCCGACTTTGTCATTTGTCTTGCATTTTTCCTTTTTGTCAACAATACTCATCCACTTCAAATGCAGGTGTTCAGGCTTATTTAAGATAGACTCTATGTTCGTCCATTCTTCTTCGGCCTTATCCTTGTTTGAAATCTGGATAATAAGGCATGGATTTACGCCCAGTAAATTACGGTACTGCTCTTTTATCTCTTCAAATTTTTGAACGGCAACTTCTACAGAATCGTTTTCGTCACCTTTCACAACAGTCTTGATAAGCTTAACTTTTTCGGCTTCTTCATCAGAAATTTCAACATCCGGTTTTTGTCCACGTTTTAAATTTGGCGTGGCGGACATATTGATAATTTTTGAAAAGAAATTTGATGACAGGGAATCCAAATTATTGGTTGCCTGATGGCATTCGTCCTTAATTAAATAGATTTTCTTGTTAAGTCCCCTGCCGAAATAATTTTCTGTTACGGTCCTCAAAAATTTTTCAAGGGACCCCTGCATTAAACGGCTACCATCTTTATACAAGTCTCTCGGAAGAACATAAACATTGTAATCTGTAGGAATATACAACGCTTCTTCGTCACTTATTTCAGAAGATATCAAGTATGGATTTAACTGGGTATAATCACCCTTGTCAACACAATCTTTAAAAACATCATAATTCTGTTTTGCAAGATTTCCTTTAGAAAGGGTACTTACAAGAAAAATGACATCACTATTTTCAGAAAGAATCCGATTCATAAAATCGGACATCATTCTTGTCTTTCCGCTACCGGTCGGCGCCCGAAACGTAATCTCCTTGCTTTTCTTGATTTTTTCAACAAGAGACGCCACCGCATTTTGCTGAAGGTTCTTAGCTTCTTGTAACATTTAGTTTTCCTCCAACACCTTTTGCGTATTTCTAAAGTTTCTGCAAACCCATTCTACTTTTTCTTGCAGCGTTTGAAATTTATTTTCCCCATATAGAGTTTCATCAATTACATCAAATGGAGTTTTGTCCTTCGATGATTCAAAGTTGGACACACTATCGATTTCGTATACTTCGAGGTTTCCTCCATAGGGTTCATTCTCTTGAGCCCACTTGAAGTCCTTGGATCCATCATAGCATTCGCCGGTCATGACTCGCTTCAAACGTTTTGTAGTAACATCAATGGCAATTCCGTTAGGATTCGTTTCTGTAATCTCATTGACTTGACAAAGGATGAAAGTTCTTTCGCCTCCGTCCTTTTCGTTCATATCAAGAACGGCATGTCCCGTTGTACCGCTACCGGCAAAGAAGTCTAGAACTTTTGCATTAGTTTTATCCGGTGCAACCATTTTAATTAATGTTTCAATCAAAATAGTAGGCTTTGGATTTCTAAATAAGGTATTGCCATTCTCAAATAAGCCATCTAATTCTTTTTTCGCATTATCATTTGAGTATTTATTATCGAGATAAGATAATGTTGTGAAAGCCTTGGTCGCATCAATTTCTTCAAGTTCACATTTCCCACTTTTCTTTCTACAATTCAAATACGATTTTGTATATATGCGATCACCTTTTAGCACAAAGAGTTTTTCCTTTACTCCCCATTCAAAAGCTTCTTTGTTCCATCGCCATATCCAGTCTTTTTTTCCATGAAACCCTTTTAGTCTTTGGTTTCTTTTTTCTTCACTACCACCTGCAACAAATTTCCTTCCTTCAAAGTTTATCACATAGTCCATATTCTGACTATATTGAAGAGAGTCATAATCAAGAGTTTGAGTTAAGGAGTATTTTCCTCTAGTTTCTACAAACTCATCTTCATATTTGTACTTCTGTAAATCTGTTTTTTCTTCTTGACTAAACTGTATTTGAGAAGCACAATACGCAAGTATATAGTCATTGTTTTTTGCGATTGTAGTGGTTGTTTTCCCACCCTTCTTAGTTATTCGAGGAACATTTAAAAGAAATGATGTTTCTCCAAATATTTCATCGAATAAACATTTTACATACGCTTGATTTCTATCATCTATGCTGCAGAAAATAACCCCATCGCTGGAAAGCAACTGTTTTGCTAAGATCAACCTTGGGTATAGCATGGACAATAAATTGTCTCTTGTAACGGCGTTTTCATAGTTTGTATCTGCAAACTGCCCCATACTGTCTTTCCCGTACGGTGGATCGATATAAATGACATCAATCATCCCCCGATACTGAATCAAGAGATTTTGCAAAGCTTCATAATTATCGCCTATAATCAGTTTATTAATAGGCTTTGCATCATCTGTATGGAAACTTAACTTTTCATTCTTCTTAAAATATCTGATATCATTCGACATCTTCTCGAGTCGCTTGTCAAAATGCAATCCCGTCCGTTTATATGATGTACCCAATTCTGCAATAGAGATAGCCTCGTTTAGGGATTCGGCATTGCTTATCAACTTCTTGAGGAGTTCCGCATTTGTCGGTTCAAGAATTTTATCTTGAACTCGTTTCTCAATATCTTGGATGATTGCCTTGACGGTTTCGTTATTTGCAATTTCGGACATTTCTCGTTCCTCGAGTTGAAGGTGAACGAGTTCACCCTCAGTCGGGAGCAAGAAAC
>JAKSHX010000036.1 GCA_024399155.1 archaeon
TGTGATTATACCTGATTATGCCGTGCTATGGCTAACTTATGTATAATATAGATATAAGGATGTATGCAGTTAAGAATAGTTTAATCAATACTCAACGAAATTCATCGGATCTGGAAGTATATGGGAAATAGTTTTTATGAACTGCAATCGTATGAATCATCTATTGGATACTCCCCACCCCCTGCCACCCTCCCCAAGGAGGGGAATACCTTATAGGTAATGCCTTGTTACCCAGGGTTTACACCCTGGGCTGATTTATGTCGCGCCTACAGCGCTTTGAGTTTGCATACAAAGTTATCACACGAAACGTTATAGAGCCAAAAGTTGTAACTTTGCAACGTTATTATCAACCGAATAAACATTAAGTAATCACTCTATAGACCAGAATGTTATGATAACCGAATTACAAGAAACCCAAAGCAATATTCGGTAGCATATATCAAAAACATAAAAAACAAATAAAAACAAAGCGATTATGGAAACAAATTATGGGAAAACGGAACTATGCATAGACCGTTCAGAACTGAACCGTTGTCTGTTGTGCCACGACACGCCTTGTGCGAAAGCATGTCCTAAACAATACCCTATCGACAGGATTCTACGTTCGGCATATTTTCTGAATACGGCATCATCACACTCGCTTGCCGTTACGACGGATTGTGCAGGCTGCAAAGCGCCATGCGAAAGTGCGTGCGTCCTGGCAAAACGCTATACACCTATTCCTATCCGCCAGTTGGTCAATGACATACGCAAACTTGACATAGCTGACGATGTTACGGATGAGAACGTACAGCCAGACTTGGGTATGGATATTTGCGGCGTGAAACTCGAAAATCCATTCCTGCTATCATCGTCCGTAGTAGCCAGCACTTACGATATGTGCGCACGTGCTTTCGAGGCAGGATGGGCAGGCGCGGCGTTCAAAACAATTTGTTCATTTCCACAGCACGAGGCTTCGCCACGCTTCTCGACCATAAGCGGCAATTCAAACCATTTCTACGGATTCAAAAATATCGAGCAATTATCAGACCACACGTTAGAGGAGAACCTTGATATTTTCTGTAGGCTGAAGCATGATTTCCCTAACAAAGTCATCATAGCCTCAATCATGGGCAAGAACGAAGAGGAGTGGGAGATGCTTGCACGCAAATGCCAATCCGCTGGCGCAGATGTGATTGAATGCAATTTCTCATGTCCAAACATGGAGGCTAACGACCTTGGCATAACCATAGGTCAAAGCCCTGAAATGGTGGAGAAATTCACAAGGGCTGTTCGCCGTGGCACTACTATTCCTGTCCTTGCGAAACTCACGCCAAATGTCTCGGACATGGTTCCTATGGCACTTGCCGCCAAGCGTGGAGGGGCAGACGGTATTGCCGCCATAAACACGATAAACAGCATAACAGGCGTTGACATTTTCTCGTTCACAGCGCAACCTGACGTACACGGCAAATCAATGGTGGGTGGTTATTCGGGTGCTGCCGTAAAACCTATTGCGCTACGTTTCATCTCAGACCTCGGTCATAGTGAGGGACTGAAAGGCATGCATATCAGCGGTATGGGAGGTGTGGAGACATGGCGTGACGCTGTGGAATTCATCTCGCTGGGGGCAGGAAGCATTCAGATTACCACTGCCGTAATGCAATACGGGTACAGGATTATTGACGACCTGATAGCAGGCTTGAAGTGTTACCTGAGACAAACAAAGGTTGGCTCAGTCCGCCAAATCATCGGTGCTGCCGTAAAGAGCGTTGTCGGACATGACCAGATGGAGCGTGACACCATTCTTTTCCCTAAGTTCGACCTTGACAAATGTATAGGATGTGGCAGGTGCTACATTTCATGTCTGGACGGCGGTCATCAAGCCATTGAATTTGATGTTACTACACGCAAGCCTAAACTCATTGGCAGTAAATGCGTTGGCTGTCACCTTTGCCGGCTTGTGTGCAGTGCAAATGCCATTGGCACGGCAGACAAACGCATCTCTAAAAAGCAATAAAGGTGTCCGCAATGCCAGAGTTAAACATCTTGAGTTTGCAATGCCATTTTGGCATTGCAAACCATTCCTTTCTTCTTTTGTAAGCTGAAACATAAAACCAGATGTAATCACTATAGGGTGGTTCTATTAATTAGGTTGAGACGATTTTGAAGTTTATTTTTAGCAGATTGCTGTGCGGAGGAAGGAAGCAGCTGAAACAGAAACCATTTGGGCAACTCAGAAAGCTATTGCCGAACTATTTGGTGTGACTGTGCCTAATATTTCCTACCATTTCAAGAATATATTCCTATCAGGAGAATTGTCTCCAGATATGGCAATTAAAGAAATTTTATTCCCATGCAGAATAGCACCAGAGGCTTGTCTGACAGCAAAATAAAGTATTACAATCTGGATGCTATAATATCTGTTGGATATCGCGTCAATTCAATTTGCGCCACAAAATTCCGCATTTGGGCGACATCTGTTCTCAAGGAATAGAGGCTGTTGGGACGGTTCTTTGATGTTGACAGTCAGTTCTGCCCCGTAGATGAGCAGAGGCATACGGATTGAGATTCCACAAAGTATGCTGATGGTATCATCGCATTGTCTCTTCGCCTTTTTCAGTGCCTCCAATTTCTCTATTCTATTTGAAATCGCACATACAATTACTGGATTTTTTCGTCAAAATGAGAATTGCAACGCTGAATATTCATTCAGCGAATTTTTTGAATGAAAGTTACTTGTCCCATTATTGGTTTTTTCCTTTTATATTTTCATATAGAATGTTAGACCTATAGCACAATAAAAATGCGATTTTTTTTTTTTCATCCTCAAAAATCCGTTTATGTCAAAAAAAAGTAGTATCTTTGCAATGTGAATTTTATCTTGAGTGTGTTGTCTAATAGAGGCATGTTAATTTAAACTGTATTACAATGAAAGTGCCCTTTTCAATATCAGCACGAACTGCAAAACTGATTGGTCTAGAGAATTTTGCCAATGCAGAAGGAGCCATAGTTGAGCTTGTCAAAAATTCTTATGATGCAGATGCTGGAACGTGCGTTGTTGTGCTTGATATAAAGGAGAATGTTAAGTTGTCAAATATATACGTGTTTGACGACGGCTCAGGAATGACGAAAGACACCATTATTTCCCATTGGATGACTATAGGTACGAATGACAAACTTTTGAATGCTTTTTCATCTGGATTAAATCGCATAAAAAGTGGAGCAAAAGGAATTGGAAGGTTTGCATTGAATAGACTTGGGAAAGAAGCAAAGATGGCTACCTTTACGAAAGAATGCAGAGTCGGCCAATTATGGAATGTAGATTGGTCTCAATTTGAAAATGCGAGTATTCTTTCCGAAATTGAAGCAAGCATTGATGATATCCATATTGATGAAATTTATAACGATCTTTCGCACGATAATATTACAAAAGTTGAGGTTATAGATAAAATTTTTAAATCTGAATTTCATGGAACGATTCTTCGCATATCTAACCTTAATGATAGTTGGACTTTGGATGATTCGAATAATCTTCTGAAAAATTTAGAGGTATTGATTCCTTCTCACATAAACACTGCATTTAGTTTATATCTATACGATTTACGTAATTTAGGTTGGGGAGGAAAGATTGAACCTATTGAATATGAAGACTATGATTATAAGGTTATAGCAAATTTTATTGGAGAAAGAAATATCGATCTTAGAATTGAAAGGAACGAATTAAATGTATCACTTCTTGAAACGAAATATTCGCGAGTGTTTAATCGTCCTGAAATGCAGGCTTACCCATATTCAATAGAAGAATTCAGAAAAGGATTTTTTACGAAGCAGATAAAGATAAGTGAGAATGTACCAGATGAGTTGGTAAGTTGTATTGGTCCATTTTCGTTTTCATTTTACTTTGTCAAAAACAAAATCAAAGATGAAAATGAAAGAGATGAAGACAAAAAGTATCCATATAATCCGATTGATTCCGCACTAAGGAAGGCTTGGATTGAACGTTTTGGTGGTATCAGAATATACAGGGACAATTTCCGTGTGAGGCCATACGGAGAGAATGGTAATGATTGGTTGGATCTTGGCCGAAGACAAGCTAAAAGCCCTGGCGGTGCTGGCCAGAAACTTGGTGGTTATAGAGTGCGACCTAATCAGATTGCAGGAGCGGTAAACATTTCAAGATTATCAAATAAGGTTTTTGAAGACAAATCAAATCGTGAGGGAATTCAAGAAACAGATGCGTTTATTGTTTTTAAAAACATTTTGCTCCAAATCATATCTGCTTTTGAAGAAGATCGCAATCATGTTATGTTCAATATGTCTGAGCAATATAAGGAAGAGCATCCTGCAACTGCAAAGGCTCAGGACATCGCAAAGAAAGTATTGTCTCAAACTTCAAAAGAAGAAAGAAATAGTACAGAAGCTCAAGAATTGAAAATTCTTGCGGAAAGTTATCATTCCCTTGAATCAGAACTGCATGATAAGGATTCTGAATTGGCAATGTTACGAGGTTTGGCCAGTCTTGGCATCTCGGTTGCAACCTTTACCCATGAGCTCAGGAGTATCATGGAAAGGTTGATTCCAAGAAATGAGGATCTAAAAAAAATCTTACTGAAGAATCTCCCTGAAGATTTATTTGAAGATGTTGTAAGATTCGAGAACCCATATCGGCAATTGGATATAATGCATGATGAAGACGAGAAACTTTATAGTTGGTTACGTTATTCACTTAATTCTATACAACGCAGCAAACGTGATTGGTCCAAAATTAGTTTAGATAGATATTTCAAATTTTTCATAGAATCTTGGGCACTAACCTTAAGTAAAAAGAGCATTTTTATTGATGGAAATTTTAATGCTTTGAACGGTTGTATGATTGAAGGCATAGAGATGGATCTTGATAGTATATTCAACAACTACATTTCCAACTCAATATCTGCATTCTTGAATTCGAATGAAGAACATAAATTAATAAAGATAGTAGCTTATCAAGATCATGGCTTTGCTATAATAGACTTTATAGACAATGGTGTTGGACTTGCTCAAGAATATAGAGATAATCCTGATATTATCTTCAATGCATTTGAAACATCAAAAGTTGATAAAAAGAACAATAAGGTAGGAACTGGAATGGGATTGTTTATCGCAAAAGGAGTAGTATCTATGTACCAAGGTGCAGCAATTGCTATTTTACCTGTTTCAAAAGGTTTTGGAATAAGAACAATTTTTAAAATAATAAGATATGAACAATAAATATAGAATCGTTTATTTAGACGAAGAAGTGGGCTGGCAAACTACCGCCTATACGGCTTTGCACGATGAGTTTGATATGTGCATTCCTGAGAGTATGCCTAAATCAGTAAAAGAAGTATGGTCTTTGATAAATGAATTTGATGCTCAAGCTGTAATATTGGATTATCGTCTCAATGATGCGGGAACGGTTTCTTACACAGGTGATGATGTTGTCAAAGAGATTCGTAAGCATAATGAATATTTGCCAGTATTCATAATTACTTCATACGAAGATGATGCAATATTAGAATGCAAGGAAACACAATCTATCAGAGGCAAGTATATGATAAAGGATGCCATAAATACATTAATCAATATGGTAAAAGCTGGTATTGGACTTTACAACCAGAAGAAAGAAGAAGCTAACAGACTCTTGACTTCCTTGCAAGAGAAAATGGATAGAAAAGAGTCTCTTTCAGAGTGTGAAATAGCTGATAAATTTGACATGGAGTTATTTTTGTCAAAATTAGATAAAGATTCATCTGTCAGAGGTAATATGATACAATCTAACACATTTGCCAAGTTGGATGAAATGATTTCTCTTGCCAAAGAAATTGTTGCAAACTATAAAAAGGAATGATTTATGTCAGATTTTCGTAAACAGTCTCCAAAGAGACGAGACGATGCCCCCGTATCACAATCATACAAAGAGTACAAGCAATTGTTGCGCGAAGATTTTCATCAAAGATGTGGGTACTGTGGAGATCATGACTTCTTTAGAGAAACATATTATGAAGTGGATCATTTTGTTCCTAAAAAATTCATGAAATCCATAAAAGAAAATGATTACAACAATTTAGTATATTCGTGTCGTTCTTGCAACAATTTCAAACGAGCCAAGTGGCCTTCTGGTGACGAAATGATTCCTAACGATGGAAAGGTTGGATTTGTGGATCCTTGTTCTGTTGCTTATCCGTTACATTTTAAAAGATTAGATGATGGATCAATAAAATCAATAACAGACCTTGGCAGTTGGATGTGGAAAAATCTGAATCTAGGCAATCCTATTCACCGTCTAAAATGGAAATTGGAAGAACTTCGTATCATATTGAAACAATTAGACAATATCGATATTGAAGATAAAGAGCAGTTGAAGAAAATCAAAGAGATTAATACAGAATATAGAAATTTCGAAGAAACACTTCGCGGAGTTCCTGTATTTCAATAATGAATGTCCACATCAATTCATACATATCTGAATAAATATATACCCTCAGACGCACTGACGGTTAATAGAATATTCGTTACGTTCTTTTTACGTAATACATACCATGCTGTTATATACAATAGGTTATTATCACAGTTAGTTCTGAATGAAGGACATAAAGATTTCTTATATATCACCTTTATTTCGAAGCAATTCCAAAAATCAAATGTTCAAACAATTGATTTGGAATTTTTAATAAAACTCTTTGAGTTTGTGATTTCCCCTTCTGATAGAATTGTTAATGGTGCGATATATACTCCAAAACAGATAAGATCTGCAATTTTAGAGTGCTGCTTGGGGAAATATATTCCAGAACAGTTGAACCATATTAGGGTATGTGATATAGCTTGCGGATGCGGCGGATTTCTAATGGATGTAGCAGAATATATCCATGTCAAAACTGGCAAGACATTCAAAAATATATTCAAAGACAACATCTATGGTATAGACATTCAAGATTACTCTGTTGAACGAACAAAGATACTTCTATCTTTACTTGCCCTTACTTATGGAGAAGATTGCGATTTCGAATTCAATCTTATGCAAGCAGATACACTTAATTTCTGTCTGGAAAGTTGGAATCAAGATTACACGTCTTTTGATGTGATAGTTGGCAACCCTCCATACGTTTGTTCTCGCAATGTCAGCAAGCAGATAAAGAATAAGATGCTGCAATATGAAGTGGCATGTTCAGGCCATCCAGATTTATATATACCGTTCTTTCAAATTGCGAATGAGATGTTGAAAGATGGTGGTGTGCTTGGATATATTACAATGAACAGTTTCATTAGGTCGGTCAATGGTCGTAGTCTAAGAAAATACTTTTCTTCTCAAAAAATGGATATATCCATTGTCGATTTCCGGGGCTATCAAGTGTTCGATAAGAGAACTACCTATACTTGTCTGTTTTTTCTTAACAAGGGAATTTGTGCAAATGGAGTTAAATATGTAGTTGACGAAAAAGGCCTGATTAGAATGCCGTTTGAATTTCGTGAAATTCCATATTCTGTCCTTGATGACAAAAAAGGATGGAATCTAAACGAAAACAGAAAAACGGAAAAAATAGAAGCTGTCGGAATACCAATTGGAAAATATTGCCAATCGAGACATGGCATAGCGACTCTTAGCAACAAGACATATATATTTAGACCAGTCTCAGAAGACATATTGTATTATCATATTGAAAAAGACGGGTTGAATTTTGTGATAGAAAAAGGAATATGTAGGGATGTTGTCAACTCAAACAAACTTAATTCTAACGTAGATTTCGCTTCTATCATTGAAAAAGTGATATATCCATATTATATGGATCATAATGGCAAAACCTGCGTGATTGAAGAAGAAAAGATGCAGACAAACTTTCCAGGTGCCTATCAATATTTGAAGTATAATAAGAATATCTTGTTATTAAGAGATAAAGGATATACACAGAACTATCAAACGTGGTATGCATACGGTAGGACACAATCTTTGTGGATGCCAAAATACAAACTTTTCTTTCCTAAATTTGCCAATAGGCCTTTGCAATGTGTATTATCTGAAGACTCTGATTTGTTGCTTTATAACGGAATTGCATTTGTATGTGATTCAAAAGAACGATTACAAATAATTCAGAAAATACTTGAGAGCAGACTGTTTTGGAATTATGTAGTAAAAAACGCAAAACCATATTCTTCTGATTATTATTCTTTGAGTGGAGTTGACATTAAAAATTTTGGAGTGCCAAATTTCACAGAAAAAGATAAAAGGCATCTTATCTCTCTAGATTCTAAAGATGAAATAAATATATGGCTTAAGCAGTTCTACGAATAATATTTCGTAACCCAAGTTGGCAATCTATCAATTCTATGTATAGTCCTGTAGAAGGTAGAGGTTACCTTTATTACACCCGTTGGCGGAATTAAAAATGTTTGTATTTAGGTCTATAGGTCATTTTGCAGGCTATGACCTATAGACCTGAATCTGCAGGTGATGTCATAGCGTTCTTTGATGACCCCACCAAAATATGGGATGAACTAAAAATCAATGGAGTTCCTATAGGCGAAGTGTTGGAAAAATCTTTGATTTTAGCCTTGGATTAAATTTTCAGACGAGCCTCTCGCTTCTCAAAGCAGGAGGCTCGTCTTATATTTGTGCTTAACAATATTGGCTATTCAGATTTACATTGGTTTTATCATACTTTCAATGAATGATATTTCTTTTTCCGTCAAGTGATATTTTGCTGAAACTGGCAAATAAAAATCCAGCAATTTTCGGTAAATAATTTCCAGCAGT
>JAKSHX010000037.1 GCA_024399155.1 archaeon
AGTTCGTGGAGATGCTTTGTCTATGTGAAGAAGCAAGTTCCTCAATCCGTGAAGACACTTTGTCTATGTGAAGAAGCAAGTTCCTCAATCCGTGAAGACACTTTGTCTATGTGAAGAAGCAAGTTCCTCAATTCGTGGAGATGCTTTGTCTATGTGAAGAAGACAAGATAAAGAATTCTTTGTAAAAATTCTAATCTTTACAGGCTCCCTCAAATTCAATCTCCACATTTCCTCCTAATTTACGATATTCCTCGTAAAATTCTAATGCAATTTTACAATTATTTTTTGAAGAATATGTCTGAAGATAACCTAAAGCCAAATAATAATATGCTTCTGGATATGTAGATTCATAGGGAATCAATAAATTTTGCGGAAATAAAATCCAATTCTTAGAACCACCTCCTATTGTATCATTTTCAAGAGACAATTGGTACATCAACATGTTAATAAAAAAATTAAAATCGTCCAACTCCACATCCGAGCGGGAATAATCGTTTAAGGCTTTTAAAACATCCTTGCCATTATCTTTGACCGCCAATTTTTTGAAGCCATTTTCTGCAACATCAACATGAGCTGATTTGCAATTATTTAAGCGAAGAGCTGTATTTGGATAAATTGAAATAATTAATGCCTCAACAAAGCACTGGATATCCGTTTTTTGAACTTGAACAGAATCGATCTTATTTTTTTCGATACTTGATTTTTTTTCAATGAGGGGTGAAATATCCTTTTTTGAAAAATCCAGGTTTACTTGGTGTCCCAAAAGAAACCCAAATACAAACATAATAACCAAACTTATGGCAACTTTCTTTTTCATTTTTACCATACTCCTTTAGAAGATTTAGGCTTTAGTCCCTTGACTCCTTTCCTTTTTTCTACGTACCCTATTAGAAAGGCTCGCACAAAGGAATCCTTGCATTGCATTTTTTGCCCTCCGCATAATCATAGTGAACTTGATTGTATTCACCTTTCACTTTCAGGCAACTATTGCTGTCAACAACCTGTATATTTAAAGTTCCATTTGATGTAAGTTCAAAAAAGCTACTGTCTTGGAAAGATACTCTAATAGCTGATGAGGAAATACTTTTTTGTGGATTTGGAAGCCTCCAAATCATACTGTCGCTACAAGTTTCAAATATGTCTAAAACCATATGATATTGAACTATTTTATTGAACAATCGTTTAGACAATGATAATTCATAAATACCATCGTCATCAACAATAAATAATTCCCCTGCAAAACGATTCATTATAGGTTGAGTTATATGATACTTTTCTTTCCCTCCATAATCAATCCATTTACGGAGTCTGACATTAATATCTATTCCAGGTTTGTCGCCCATCATCTCGATTAATTCAGCCTCTGTTCGGTACATAGCAAAGTTATGATTAAAATCTATAATGCTATCCACTTCGTATAAAACAGAATCTAATTTTTTTATAAAAAAAGTACATTAGGGTAGATGGTGCGATATAAAATAGCATGTTCATTGTCAATATTTTCTGCATAAATGACTGTTGTATCCCTATTTTCCAATACTTCAATCACATCGGCATTTTTATTCTTTTCTGCCTCAGCATCACACGAAAAGATGATGAAGACAAGGTACATGGTAAAGAATACAGAAAAAAAACATTTTATTATTGGACTTGTTGATTTTTTAATAGAGGTTTTTTCATGAATCATATTCATTAGCTGATGGAATAAATATACACTTTTTTTTCGTATTGCTTGTTAAAGGTTATGCGCTAAGTTTTTGCAAACGGTAGGCAACCGGGCTCATGTACCCCAGGTGTCAGCTACCCATTCCCAAAAAAGCAAGGATTGAAGATATTGATGAAAGTTTTATAAAATGGGTTGAGGATAATTTGAACAACAGGCCAAGAAAGCGACTTGACTGTTTGACCCCAAATGAATATATTTCGAACAAGTTCAACATTATGCGTTAGCGATTAGAAATCGCCAGTTTATATAGGAAATATCAAACAATTCAAAAAAAGTGGCAAATGAACTCATTTCTGATTAAATGTGCCCTATTTATTTCTCTCTTTCTTGCAGCATGTTCTAGCGAGGATTACGAGTCCGTTCGCATTGGTAATAGCGAGGATTACGAGTCTGTTCGCATTGGTAATCAAGTGTGGATGACGCGCAATTTGAATCGCGATATCGGTGGAAGTTTCTGTTACGACAACGATTCGTTGAACTGCGAAAAGTACGGGCGGCTCTACACTTGGAAGGCGGCTCAGAACGCTTGCCCCGAAGGGTGGCGTCTTCCGACTCATGCGGACTTTCGCGAACTTGAAAAGAATGCCATGGGCATTGATAGCGGGAATGTTGCTTCCGTCCTGAAATCAAGCGAATGGGAATCGTCTGGCAAGAAGAACGCCTTTAACGCCATTCCGGCTGGCTATGGATATTTTACGTTGCATTTTGCCGACGAATATGAAAAAATGAAGTTTATTGCTCAGTCTGGTGCAAGCATGTTCTGGAGCTCCACGGGGAGCGATTCCATTGCTGAATTGTGGTACTTGGCGCAAGGGGAAAAGGAAATCTTTTATTCTAGAAGTTCCTTTATGAATTACGGTTTGTTTGCGCTTTCCGTGCGTTGTGTAAAGAATAATAGCGCTATCGCGATATTGTCGAAAAATGATTCCCTCGCTATGCTGGAGAAAGAGCAACTCATAGAATATTGGGAAAGAAAGACGATGAGCCCATATTTTCAATCTTGTAGTGAAAGCGGCAATGGTGACTTTAATAATTACATTCGCTTCCCCAATAATAAGTATCCGTTTTACATCAATAATGATTTGTTTTGTCCAAACAATAGACCTTGTGGCGATATTCCGGAGTGCCAAAAATTTTGCAAGGGGCCGAACGGTGAATATTATGTGCTCCATGGCTACTTGCATGAAGATAAAATTACAAGATATAATCTAAAGGAAAATCTAGAGAAAAAAGAAAACACGCTTCCTTATGCTCGCTGTTTGGCTAAAAGGATTGAATGCTTAGATTCTGGCGTGAACGTTGTCTATTATAAATCTATAAAAGAACGACGGAAAGGCTCTATCAAAGTACAGCTGGATACAGAAAGGGTCGATCATCCTCAAAATAAAGACAATCAAGAATTACAGTACGATGATGGTGATTCGGAATTTTTTAGTTATGATAAATTCCAATAGAGGCATGGCATGGATGTGAAAAAAAGTTTTTCATTATTTGTTTTGTTGCTTGCCCTGCTTTTGGCTGCGTGCTTAAAAGACGATGTCAAACCATCGAATGGAATAGAACTCGTTCGTATCGGTGAACAAGTGTGGATGGCGAAAAATATGGACACGGATGTTAGTGGGAGTTTCTGCTACAAAGGGGACTCGCTGAACTGCAAAAAATATGGACGGCTATACACTTGGGATGCTGCACAAAAAGTATGCCCTGATGGATGGCGTTTGCCGACCGAAAATGACTTTAGACAGTTAAGAGAATATGCCAGAGGTGCCGATGAAAAAAATATAGCTTCTGTCCTGAAAAGTCCCGAGTGGGATTCGATAGGGCGTAAGAATGGCTTCAATGCGCTTCCTGGAGGATATCGGAGTGAATTGTACGAATTAGGTCTCTATGGCCCCACATATTATGATGTCAGTATTCCTCGATATCTTTCTCTTTCTTTTGGCGCGTTCAAGAAAAATGGCTTGAGTATTTGGGATTCGTTGTTCTATTTTGCCAAAGGGGAAAATGCATTCTTTTGGAGTGTCGCCAACAAGAATATAAATGATTCTGCCGAAAATTCTGGAGGCGGTGTCTGGTATCTTCATAAGGACGGCGATGGCTTTTATTATTCTAGCTTGTGGAAAAATCATATTCGGAAAAAATATTACGATAAGTGGGAAAATTTTATATGGGATGTTGACCGTGAACGAACTGAATCTCATGTGGATGTGTGGTACAAGATGGCAATGCATGCTTTGGCGTTTCCTGTTCGCTGCATAAAGGATTTGCCAGAACAGAAGGGTTTGGAACCCTCTAAACAAGATGAAGATGAAAAGGCACTTATAACAAAGTGGTTGGACGAAACACAACTTGATTATTATACTCGTTGTAATGAAGAATGGGCCTGTGAAAACGGCCTGTTCTGTGGTTCGTTAAAAAGGTGCCAAAAATTCTGCATAGACCCAAAAGACAGTTCGTATGTGATGCTTACTGGATACCAAATTTTTAAAGGCAATCCAAGAAAAGAATTTAAAGAGATTTTTCAGTTTGATTTTGAAGAATACGATGGCGGGATTTCTTTGGGAAGGGCCGAAAATATCGCATGTAGAGAAAGTGGTTATTCTATTGAAATGATAGTGGGGATCCTCAGGAAGAAGGTTTACACAATAGATATTGATCGAGACGGAAATGTATCTTCGTCCCCCCAAATTAAAGGATGCTTGCAGTTTTACGATATGGAATCTCATAAGCTGAAAAAAGTGGGGGACCACTGCGATGAGGTTTATTCTTCTTTTCCCAGGGATGAATTCTATCGATTTGTACACAATAGAACATCAATGCGAGATTAATATTTAATTTTTAGCGTATGGCGGAACAGCAGAAAGGCAGCGAGTCGAAGGATAGTCAGGACAAGTCGTGGTTCCTGAGCGGCCCCGTGCTGAGCACGGGCCGTGGCGGCGGTGCGCTGCGAAATTACTTGTTAAAGATTATACATATAGTTTTGGGTAGCTGACAATTATGGGGAAGCTTACAGAGGGTGATATGTTTGATTGGTTGTTTGGAAAGTCTTATCAATATATAGTATTGATAAATTATGATAAATCTTTTGAATTGACGAAAAAAATGCTTGATGCAATTTGTTCTTATCCAACAATAAATTTCAAACCGCGTAATTATCACTTCATTACCAAAGTGTACTATGGAATGAAAACTGTGTCCGCAAAATCTATTTCGAAAGTTAATTTTAGTTCAATGCATGATGTTTCTGTAGGATATTCTAGTAATATTTCAAATCCACTTATAACCATTGAAAATGGGGAGGGGAGGATTTTTAATTACATGCTGATATATTTTGAAAATTCTGATGTTTCAAAATTCCTTTCGTATCTGAAAAATTTCTTTTTTGCTGATTATGGTTTTATTTGTAAATGGAAGAATAATGGAACTCTTTCTTACGCTTTGTATCATGGTAGCAAAAATTGGCGTTTTGATGATCGAAAAGTTTGCGAAGGTTTTCTGAAGGATGTCTATCCAGTCAATATCTTGAATTCAGCACATGTTCAAAATTCTTTGATTGATAAAATCAAAGATGATGAACGGATGGGTGAAATAGATTCATCCGTTGATGGGTATCTTATATGGAATGTAGATCCGTCAAATATCCGCTATGCCCGCCGCGTTTGCAAGAAAATGGGATTGTTGATATGAATAGATTTTCCTTTTCTTTCTGATAAATAATCCTATATTAACCTTATGCCCTGCGCTTCGTTACAGAGAATGCCCCAGAAATTTCAGGAGGAAGCTTCTGATTTAGAAACGCAGTTGCTTGAGCTGGGGTTTCTCTGCGAGAATATAAACACTATTCAACATTCGTTAATTGATCCTGGAAATGTTTATAGAAGAGGAACAGAACTTCCCCATGTTGATGTGAACCGTCCCAAAGGTTCGAGTTTTCCAAAACGTAAATTTCCATTAGGAGATAAACTTTATGAATAGTAAGTTATTAAGTTTTGAATTGACCGAATCTAATGATGAAATAGAAATACATTGTAATGAAGAAGGTTTAGATACTTTACTTCATTGTTTAGAACTTGTAAAAAAGTACAAAACCCATGATCATTTGATTTCTGATATATGGGGTGGAAACGAACTGACTTCAGAATTACAAGGTTCAGGAAATAGATTAATAAATAAGGTTACTGTCAGATATTGGCCATAATTGCTGCTCGAAGGGAAAGGAATCCTCGTTTTTGCAGACCGCCACGTTTTCGGGCTTGTAGGTGGTTGACAAAGGGATGTTTAGGCGTTCTTTGATAAAAATGTTTATCGTGTTTTGGGCGGAGATGCAAGAGCACAAGGATTTTCATGGACTGATATAAATCCAACAACTGTGCGCGATTATAGAAATTTGGCAGGGTTGCCATCCGGTGGCGCAAGTGGATCAAATAACACTGCTGAATTTATGATTGTTGGACGCGTAAATAGATTTGATATAATTGAAAGTCGCCAGGCCTTGCCTCTTGATGGAAATATTGGAGGACTTAATGAACATATTATTAATCCAGAAAAAGTTTAGTTGTTTGATTTCTCAATTCTTAAACCATAAGTGGAGAATTGTATGACTGAAAAATATAAAGGCATGACTGTTAATGAACGACTATATCTAAGCGGTTTAATGGGTAAGTTCGATGAATTAGTTCGGACAGAAAATGTTGATGAATTAAAAAAAATTCTTGATAAAGTTGAAATTATAGACGAAACGTTAAAACGTTCGATTGTTGAAGGATTTGGATTAAAATATTGAAAATGCAATCCTTAATAATCCTATATTAATCGTATGTCCAGCGATTCTTTACAGAGAAAGCTCCCCAAATTTCAGGAGGAACCTTCTGATTTAGAAACGCTGTTGCTAGAATTCGGCTTTCTTTGCGAAAAGGACGAAAAGGGTTCCGTGTCTATTAATCCGTGTGCCCTTTGGATAAACCGAATATTCCCGAAACGGAGATAAATATGTTTGATTGGTTGTTTTCTAAGTCAAATCAATATCTTATGCTGATAAATTACGACAAATCTTTTGAACTTGGCTATGTTAAACCAAAATGGTGTGATTATATAGTCATTTATTTAATATCATATTTAGTTCATTTCACTGATAATTAGATTATATTACTGAACAGACCAACTTTAACAAGGAGTTACTTATGTGGCAAGGAATTAAACGATATAAAGATTCTAATGGTATTGAATGGGTTTTTGTAAAAGATGAAAAAGGACAATATTTTACAAAATCATTAAAAGAATATCAAGAACGATATAATAAAGGAAAAGCAGATAAAGAATTATCTGCTATACCGTTTGGCGAAGATCCAAATAAAGGGTTAATTTAATTCTACTGAATCTACTAATTTGTAGATTCCTATTTTTCCTTTTTTTCCATAGCTTTTTTCTCTGCGAAGAGCATCATTTATGACATTTATATCAGTGTGTCCTTCGTAATGTGTAATGATTGGATTTCCGCAAATAATGTATTTGGGTACATCAAGATCAAAATCTTCACAATCAAAATTTGTGTTATCTATAAATATTTCCTCATTTTCATTCATATAACATTTCCTCACTATTCATTTAAAAAACTTACTGCCATTTGTATATACCATGAATCATGCATCATTGCAGAAGGTACTATTTCGTGAATCACGATAGTTCCATGTTCGTCTTTTTTACATTCAAAGTACCAGGATGTTCTTCCATTTTTTCTAGGTCTTGGAATATAAAAAAATTCTATATATCCTGCATCTGCATATTTCTTTACTTGTGGCTTTCTAAAAATTGTATTTTCATTTATATCCTTAGCAATACTACGGATTCTATTAACGTATAAAACAATCTTATCTTCATCAAATTCATATTTTTTTGACATTGCTACATAATAGTTATAGACTGATGCAATTGCTTTGGGCAAAACATTCGCTTCACTCATTTTAAAATATCCCTCTTTAAAATATCTATGAGTAAGTCCATGGCATTGTCTATACTTAATGGTTTATCTTGAGGTAAATCGCTTAAACCTTTTATATAAGATTCACTTTGAACATTTTCATCAATACGTTTTTCTTCATTTTCATTTTCCATAATTTCATTCTCCATTAGTATTTATAATAAATTATGCAGCATTCAAAACAGGAATTGCCACACGGTTTTGAATGGTTCTATTTCTATTTATAGAAACAACATTTACCAAATGATTGAACAAATCATTTTCCGTACCATTGCCATAAACAACGAAATTATTCCAAAGCAAATAGTTGTTTAGATATTTGGTAGAAACACCATTAAAATGTGCCAGGAATCGTTTTAAACGGCTATGATAGTTATTTATATGTTGAATGTTAAACAAACCATTTCCACTGTGGTTTTTAGCATTAAATTGTAGAATGTTACAATTCATATTATTTGAAAATTTGATATAACTAGAATTTTCATCAGAACAAATAATGCTATTGGCAGCAACATGACCATTGAAAACATTTTGAAGATTATTGGTAGAAATACGGCCTAGATTGGAAATTTTGGAAATAGACAAACCATCATTATTTATGCCACATGCCACACAAACTTTATGTTTTGATATACCACGTGTAGAAATCATACCACCGCGTTTATGTGGTTTTCTTGGCATTTTCCTGGAGCCTTTATAACTAATGTCAAAAAATGTTTCATCCATTTCTACAACACCATTTAAAACTATTTTATCCGGCTCTTCATCAACATGTGTGGGTGGCTTCGCCACCCTTTTTTGTTGACTTTCG
>JAKSHX010000038.1 GCA_024399155.1 archaeon
TTTGTACTAGTTTATTCATCATGGTATTCGTAACAATAAAACGTTATGAATGTAGTACGCAAAGTATGAGCAAAAAATTACTGTTTATTAATGGAAGTCCACGCACAGAGGGTGTAGATGCAGTTATTGGTCAGATGATTGCAGAAACCGTCAAGAAGTATAACTATGAAACAGAATTTGTAAATGTTTGCAAATTAAACATTCATGGATGCAGAGCATGTGAAACATGTAAGCAAACCGGTGCTTGTGTGCAGAAAGATGACATGGCCCAAATGTATGAAAAGATAAAATCATCAGACATGATCGTAATCGCATCTCCAATATATTTTGCCGCAGAGACAGGTCAGATTAAATGTTTCATGGATCGTTTTTATGCAATGGTTAAGAATGTAAATGATCAGAGATCAATTGATTTTGGAAATGTAAAGAAAGGCTCTGTTATCCTTACATGTGGTAATCCCGATGGTGAGATGAGCTACGGAGGAGTACTTACAAGAATAACCGGAACACTCAAATTTTTGGGTATAAGTGATTTATCCGGTGCTATAATTGGAGGTCTTGAACCAAATGCTGTCCGTGGATCATTGTCTGTAAAGAAATATATTGAGAGCATAGAATTCCAATTAGGGATGTGAAAATGCAAATACCTTTGATACCAATGTTATCTAACGAGGAAAACAACGCATACCATGTAAGTATTTCATTCGATGGTCTCACTCCACGCGTTTTAAATTCTAATCCGGTAAAAGTCACTATCTCGAACTCCTACAGTAAATCAATAACTGCAGTGATAGACGTCAAAGGTCTTCAAAGAAAAAATTTTGATATTGTTCTTTTGAAGAAATTGAATATCCGAAGATTATGGATCTTGACAAATATCGATGATACTGACGACATATTTGATGTTTTCAACGCCAATATTGAAAGTATAATGGTTCCCACGCACACTGTTAGATCAGTGGAGGAGATGAAAGATATTTTCAATATTTCTGATTCAGTGATACCCGTAATGTTCATTCGAAAAGGTACGTGTGTTTGTACAGGCGACAATCTGCGGTATCAAGATGCCTTAAAAAGGCTTACAAATATAGGTTTTGGGACAGTGGCTACATTTGACCTCGACGATTCTTTAACAGAATGGGACTGGAAAAGTCTTGTCAAAGACCCCACGGTGATACCATTATCCATGTCAGGCAAGTTCAGTGGTGATCGGTTCTCCGAAATAGGATTCGAGAAATATTTCACGCTGTGTTCATAAGCCTAATATAGAGTTTATTACTGAATTGATATAATGATTTGGCATATTTTGATAAGTCGTCGATGTCTGTGTTACTAATCAGATATTCGCCAGCCCACTCAGAGTGAGTGCCAAACGCAAACGCCTTTGCAATGGAAACAACATTTTCAAAATTTGTATTTTTAGAACCACCACTGCAAAGCAAAGCAATACATCTTCTTTTTTCAGAATTATTAATCGATGTCCATTTACACTGAAATCTATCTATCACTTGCTTAATAATTGACGAAGGTCCAGAAAAATAGACTGGCGTCGCTAGAATGAATAGATCAGATTCATCAAACGCGCCATAAATGATCCGCATGTCATCATTCATGTAACAATGCCCATCGATCATACACTTATTACAATTATTGCAGTGCCGGATTTTTAATGTTGAAGGATAAATTAAGTTTACATCGAGTTCTTTTTCGGTCAGTGCTCCCGCTATATATTGACATTGAACATCTGTATTTCCTTCTTTTCTCGCACTTCCTACTAAAATTGTTACCTTCACGCGGCACCATTGCTATAAACTGTTTTATATGTTTCAGAAATATAACCAACTCGTTTAGATGACAGACGACGATACCTTCTCAAAAGCAAAAGACATGATCTTTCCTCGAAATATACTCGTAGGTCATGGGGCACTCCCACAGATAGCGCGCATGTGTTCTGATTTTAAGTTTATGAAACAAGGGATCATAATCACAGGTGATGTAACTTATAAGGCTGCTGGAAAAGAAATAGAAGAATACATGAGTGACGGAGGTTATGAGGTATCCGTGCACAAGACCGGTGATGCAACTTTTGCCAATGTGAAAACAGCAGTGGAAGAAGCGAAAGAAGTTAAAGCCAATTTTATTCTTGCTGTCGGAGGGGGAAGTAAGATTGACATTAGTAAGATGGTTGCGAAAGAGATAAGAATACCATTTATCAGCATTCCCACATCGGCGGCACATGACGGTATAGCGTCTGGAAAAGCGTCGTTAAAAATGGACATAGGCCCCAAATCGATAGATGCAGAATCACCAATGGGGATTTTAGCAGATACATCGGTGATATCAAAAGCGCCATATAGGTACCTTGCATCTGGATGTGCAGACGTTATTTCTGATAAGACGGCACTAATGGATTGGGAGTTTGCTAGAAGATTGAGAAATGAATCTTTTAGTACTTCCGCCTATGCGCTAGCGGAATTATCTGCCAACACAATCATCGAGAATTCAAAAAATATAAAGCCAGGACTCGAAGAAAGTACTTGGATCGCTATGAAACCTATAATTATTTCAGGTATAGCGATGGATGTCGCTGGCAATTCCAGACCTACAAGTGGTTCAGAACACATGTTTTCTCATGCATTAGATATCCTTCACCCAGGTAATGCATTGCACGGAGAACAATGTGGAGTCGGTTCGATAATGATGATGTTTTTACATGGTGGAGATTGGATGGCTATAAGGAATGCACTGAAGGATATTGGCGCACCAGTTACTGCAAATGAACTAGGATTAGCATCGGAAGATATTATTGATGCACTTGTCGAGGCTCCAAATATTCGCAAGGATAGATTTACAATTCTGGGTGCAGGTATTGATCGTGAAACAGCTGAGGTTGTTGCTAAAACCACAATGGTAATTTGAGAAGTGAAAATATGGTGTTGATAACATTAATCGGAGAGAATCAAGCACGTATTGGAAACAGATTTTATTTTATGGGGCCGCAAACTAGCTGTAGGGAGTGTAAACTCAAGGGCGTTTGTTTTAATTTAGAACAAGGTCGAATGTACGAGATTACAAGTATCAGAGACACTAAACATGAATGCGAAGTACATGACGGTGGCGTGAGAGTTGTCGAGGTAATGAAAAAGCCAGTCCTTGCATGTATACCAAAAAAGTCGGCGATGGAAGGAAGTGTTATAACTTACGAAGAATCCGATTGTGGAAGAATGGGGTGTGACCATTGGCAGCATTGCCATCCCATAGGGATAAAAACAGGAGATAAAGTTACTGTTTCCGATATAGTTGGAAAAACAGATTGCCAAGTAAATAATAATTTGGTTATCGCCAGACTACAATAGTTGTTTTAATTATCTTTTGCGACCTCGACACAAGTCTTTCTGGGCGTGAGCCCACCAGCCCCATAAAAGTAGTGATCCCAAACATAAAATAAAATAACCCGCCAAGAGAGAGTGTGAACGGGATCACAAGCACGAACAGTATAAAGTGGCTATTAAAATATACTTATTATAGCATCCCACAGCCATTCAACCTTTAGGGTAATCCCAGACCCATAAGATCATTATTGCGATGAATCATGCTTATAATCCAAAACTTATCAGCGCACCTAAATTCGTCACATCTTCCCATTATAAAAATCAATTAAAGACATTATAAGATAAATTGATGTTTTCCAGCACAACGAATAGGATATCGCTCTGAATATGCACTGGACAGTTACAAATTTTACCCAAAGTTGACCATCATCTATTACTTCTATATCCTAAATTATCAAAACCTCTCGTTTGTTATGCGTTCATACATATTTACATAAAGTTCGCTCACACGGGTGATAATATCTTGAGGAAGGGCAGGAATATCAGGCTCGGGAAGCCCATGTTCTCTTGCATTCATGAGCTTGGCATGGTATCCAATTTCTCTATAATATTGTCTAACAAGCTCCTTGCTAAGATCATTGATTTTTCCATTCTCATATTCTGCAGCATCCCACCACCGGTCTTCATCGAGTGTACCAAAAGTATCTATAAGCACAAGATTTCTCTTCTCATCGTAACCAAATTCTTTTTTACCATCGCAATGGATAAGCCCTCTTTTCGTTGTTTCTGTCTCAATAATATCATCAATTTTCAGTACTGTATTCATTATAGAACTATATTCATCGTCGGAAAGCGAAGCGATTTTTTTTGCATTTTCATCGCTAAGTTCTCTATCGTGAGCTTCTAATTTTGTAGTGCACTCGATGAAAGGTTGAGGAAGTTTGTCCCCATACTTAATTTTATATTCATCAGGAAACCCCAACTGTTTAGCAGTGATTCTCCCACTTTTTACACGGTCTATCAACGAACCGGCAGCATAATGTCTACATATTATCTCAAGAGGAATAAGGAAGTTGACTGTATTTCTGTGAATATTATCATAACTTTCTATAATGTCAAACCTTTTTACTCTCATCCTGTTTGGAGGGATATATTCTTTGAAATGGCTGTCAATACCCTTTGATTTTAGGAGCGTGAACCAATACTTAGCAGTTCTACAAAGTGTCTCCCCTTTATAAGGAATTTGAGATGGTATAATTTTGTCGAAAACTGATATATTATCAGTGAATACAAATTCAAGTGTATCGTCGTCAACTGCGTAAACTTCCTTTACCTTTCCAGTCCTTATATGCTCCATAAGGCAGCTGATGCAAATGGATTTATTAATTTATTCTTTCAGTGACGTAAAACATAAATTAGGATCCATGCACCTTCAAATTAAGGACTTTTGTTAGAATGATAGTAAAATCGGTAAATGATTTAATCATGAATCCATAAACACCAAACTTTCACTACAAACCTCACCATTCAAAACGCCATCGAGAGCGATCGTCGAATAGTGCCTCACAATCACCATATAAAAGTTGTTTGCGCGACTCGTCGACAGTTCAAGCCCGACCCGCTGATACGTCGATCAGAACCATAAACATGTTTGTATTGACGGGTCGACCCGTCAATAAAACTTACTGGAAATATCTTTTTAACAGTCCATCAAATGCTTTTCCGTGCCTTGCTTCATCTCTTGCCATTTCATGAACGGCATCGTGTATTGCGTCGAGTCCTTCTTCCTTGGCTCTTTTCGCCAGCATTGTCTTCCCGGATGTTGCACCATATTCAGCTTCCACTCTCATTTCAAGATTCTTCTTAGTGCTATCAGTTACGACATCTCCGAGCATTTCGGCGAACTTTGCCGCATGTTCGGCCTCCTCTAACGCAGCTTTTTCCCAGTACAATCCAATCTCAGCATATCCCTCGCGAAATGCCACACGTGACATGGCCAGATACATACCTACTTCTGTACATTCCCCATTGAAGTTGGCTTTAAGTCCATCAAGGATATCTTGAGGGATCTTATCAACGATACCAACTTTATGCTCAGCAGCCCAGGCTCTGTCTTCACTAACGACTTCCTCAAATTTATCGCCAGGTGCATTGCATGTAGGACATTTGTCCGGACGCTCATTGCTCATCACGATTTCTCCACAGACTAAACATCTCCACTTTTTCATGGTCATCACCAATACGTTTCGGTCTTCCCGAAACTAAAAAATCACATCTGTTGAACAGTATATTAACATTGCCAATTCCACTTAATTTCAGATAGATGGGCTCTATCTTTTTGTTAACTATCATTTTAAATTGTATTTTTTTACTTAGTGAGATACCTCGGTCGGCATCTATAATTTATTTAATTCCAAGACTGGTTATTTTTTAAAAATTTTCACTTATAACATTTTATATTTGCTTATGTCCCCTTCAACATTTGCACATTCTTTACTAATAAAACATGCAGCAATCATATATTGTTAATTTTTAGTCAGATAGTAAGTTTGTTACTTCATGATCTTATGAGACAATTATTCTTTACTAAAAACTTCAATAAGACGTATTTTTGATTTTGATTAATTTTTATTCATACATCTGATATAAGTTCATGGATGAGTATATCACACCATTAATTTTATAAAGGCAAATTATCACCAAATGCAATAGCAGTTACCATCTATCCTAAAGAGCCCGCGGTATAGTTCTTGTATTTAAATACATGCGATCAATTGTGAAATATAGCGGGCAAACACACCCCTTGCAGTATTTTCAATATGGTTAGACGTCCATCTAAAGAAATGTTATCAAATTATTATAGCACAAGCTGGAGTAGCACGATTTGATCGTATCAAATAGACCCGTAATGAAATCTAGACATACCAAAATCGTAAATTCATCACAAAAAATAATTTTAAATGAAAACGAAATTGGCGGGTACGAACTCGACTGAACCTGTTTTATAAACACTACTCATCTTCGTCGATTATTGTGCGATATAAGCGTTCGATTGCTTGTGATGGTGAAATACCTCTTTTTGCGAGTATTTTTTCAGCTTTTATTTTTATTTGTGGATCGATACACGCGTTAACACATCTTTCAGTCTCACAAAAAACATCCTCGTATATCGACCTAATATACTCGTTAAACATCATACCCCTTTCTCTTGCTACAATGCGAATGAGGTCGGTTGTACCGGAACCATATTGTGAAGATTTTTTCTTTCTATCTGCAATGGTATTATATCCAAGATGTCTGGCTATCTCCTTTAAAACGAGCTTTCTGGAATCCATATCTTTAGGTCTCAGTTCTTCCTCTTTTAGCATTGATACAGTTGATATGACACTCTGTTCCATATATGGATAAATTATAGTCTTACTAAAATGAGACGCGATTGCCTTTTCGCAAGGTATTGATATGTCTAACAATCTCTCCATGCTAGATCGTTTTAGTGCAAAGTAATCACTGTCTGTTTGGCCGACGAACTTGGCGCAACCCATAAAAATTTCATCTGCACCCTGTCCAGACAGTATATACTCTTCATTTGCCGTCATACAAACGCAAAACAAGGGCATTTCGTAGGAAATGGTAAACGGGTCAGATATACCGGTTGATGTTATTAGATCTCTAATGCGCATTTCAATAATTCTTTTAGATATTGGCACATGAACCCATTTCAATTCAAGTTTTTGACACAAATCTTTTGCCATAATCACATCAAATGAGTTTTCAGTACCACAGGTATACAACGTTACAGACTTAGCGTATTTTGCAGCTATCGCAGAAACTAAACTGGAATCCAATCCGCCAGAAAAAGCAACACCGATTTCTTTATCTTCAACGCCACTTTTGACAGACTTAATTATGTTTTCTTCAATTTCTGTATATCTAAACTCCATTTCAAAGGGCTGATTATGATTGAAATATAAATAACAACATCCGTAAAAATATATTACAAAATATCATACCGATCATGTTGTACAAAACTATATGGGCTACATCAGAAGAGCACCGGCCACAACACGCATCCTATCGGTTAAATTATTTATTCTATTTGTACGATAACGACATATGTCATTCCGTAACATTCTGGACAAATATCGCGTTGAATCTTTTTCTGAAAAAGAAAAAGGAACCAAATTCGAAGAGTTGATGACGCGATATTTTATGACAGACCCAGTATACAAATCTTTATTGAAATGGGTCAAAATTTGGAATGACTTTCCTTATAAAAATGAATTAGGCAGTGTTGACACAGGTATTGATCTAGTCGCCAAAACAAACAGTGATGAGTATTGGGCTATACAATGCAAATGTTATGCAGAAGATCATTATGTTTCAAAGAAAGACGTGGATACGTTTCTTGCAACATCTGGAAGAACATTCCACGATGATGATGGCATAAAATCATTTTCACTGCGTTTGATAGTGGCAACAACAAACAATCAGAGTGATAACGCTACTGAAGTTACAAAAGGACAAACAATTCCTGTAGAACTAGTCACTTTAGATATTCTAGAAAAATCACAGGTAGATTGGGATAAAATTGAAAACGGCATCCACGGTGATGACGCTAGAACGTGTAAATTTGAATTGCGTGAGCATCAATTAAACGCGTACAATAAAGCCATATCACATTACAAGACAGAAGACCGCGGACGCATGATAATGGCCTGCGGTACCGGTAAAACATTTACTTCTCTCAAAATCGCAGAAGGATTAATAAAAAATTTAAAAGAAACAAATAAAACACCACTAGTATTGTTTCTAGCACCATCTATTTCACTCGTTAGACAAACGTTATGGTCATGGGTTTCCAACGCTGATGAAAAAATCAACGCGATATGTGTTTGTTCTGACATAAGTGTGGGTAAACGCAAAAATGACGATATCGATGAAACAACAACAGATTTAGGCTACCCGGTAACTTCCAATCCCAAAAATATTGTTATTAAATATTCCAAAGGTAACAATTTTACTGTTATCTTTTCAACTTATCAATCCATCGATTCGGTGATAGAGGCACAACAAAAAGGGTTACCAGAAATTGATTT
>JAKSHX010000039.1 GCA_024399155.1 archaeon
GATGTAGCAAATCTACCCTTAGCGTGATTACGCGTACAGCAGAAAAAAAGATCTTGGAGATGTATCTTAATTCGGGACTGTTATCTACAACAAGCAAAGTTTAGTTTTATGCTCACATTGAGAAGATACTATTTATTCAAAGTATACCCATGCTGGTGAGTTTTTCTGGAAGATACTTATCCGTGACATAATCGAGGCCATATTTAGCTAATGCCTGTTGTTCAGCTTTTTTTCCCATGGCCAACATTGCTTGTATCTCTGAAACCCAAAATTCATCTTTAAACCTAGGATCTGAGAGTTCTGCGTTAAGTGCACCAATATCTTTATCCGATAACTTATCGGTAGGTAGATTATAGTTCAAAATATCTGATGCCGTAATGCCTACGAATTGTGCAGTTGGTGTCGCGAGATAATCAGAGATGTGTGCGGTCTTAATAGCGCCATATGCCACTGATGCAAAAATTCTAAATGACCATGGGTCGCCATCGGTAAACACGACAATTGGTATGTCAAACTCCTCGTTGAGTCTTTTTATAAGACGCCTTGTGCTCCTAGTAGGTTGACCACTTAGATGTATAAGTGCACAATTGTGTCTCTCAGGAAATTTATTCTCAATAAGCCTTGCAAACATTCCCCCTGTCTCTATTGCCATAACGAATTTGATGTCGGGTTTTTTGATTTCAAATGTTTCTTTCTCTACAGAATATGGTACACTGAATCCCGCTTCAGAGACGTCATCCATGCAGTTGAACACTTTCATACCTTTTCTAGTCATAGTACCGAAATTGAGATTACCATACACGTGTGATGACCCTTCTTCCGGTCTAAGTTTAAAATCTTCCCTCATACAGTTTGACACTGTCTCTAAATCCTCTGCAAGAAGGTTGCTCTCATCCTGTGAATGAAACTTGGCATGATTCCATCCTTCCGAAATATAGTACATTTCCCTTAGCGTGGACGTTTTATTATTCTTGATCATATCCTCGATGAAGTCGACGGTATAAACTGTTCTGAGCATCATTACTGCGCCTTGTGCAGTTTTGGCTGTGCGAGTAGATTGCAGATCGCTATACTTCCATACGTTGTATCTTGGATCAAATTCAATATTTTTTTTGGACCTCAATGGAAGCGCCATTGCAGGAATTTCCCCCGTATTCATCTGGTCGTAAAGTGAACTTATAATAGTCGTCAGGTTACCGATCGCTTTCTTCTGTCTGTCATTCATCTTCAAGGTCTTCTGTCTCCTCTATCGCTTCCACGTCAATATCATCTTCGATGTCTTTCGTATCTAATTCGACGATATCCATACCTTTGATTCCCCAATCTCCGGGAAGTTGGTCCGCACCCACGACCATTGAAGGATCAATACCTGAGACATAAACATCATCTGCGGAAAACATATCACTCATCCGACCGGATAGTTTGAACTCCACCGTTACACTCTTCGATGCAGGTATATTGTTTATTGTCCATGTCGTCTTACCTTCATCATTCATATCCGTGAAAAATTCGCTACTGAAAAGTGTGAGATCAACAGCTTCTTTGGGAAGCTGTGCATGAAGACAGATGCTCCTGTCTTTTGTCGTATAATTGTATATTGTAAGCGAAACACTACGGTTGTTTTTCTTTGATGTAACAACAGTTGGTTCGATCCACACTACATTCATAATTTTTGATATTGTTCCTCCTAATTCTGGAATGGGACGTTTTAAAAACTTCGCAGACTTTTTGGCAAATTCTGGAAGGATTTCATGAACAATTTCAAATTTAACATGGGTTTTTTTTCTTTTCTCCTCTTTGTTAATATGAGTTTTAAGACTCCTTGCGCATAATTTAAGGGCAAGTTCTATCTCATTAACTATCTCTGGAATATTGGCAACTGCTTCTTTGCCTTCGGATGTAAAAGGTACTTTCGCGGATGCAATATGTACGAGAAAAATAGCTGGTCCGAAGGGTATCCCTTTTCCTCCCCTTTGTTCAAATCCATATTTTCTCCAATCAACATCTGCTATTGCTTTAGTTATGGCACAAGCGCCTGGCTGAAAAAGTAACGGTACACGGTTAGCAAACCTCAAAATAGAAACTTGACCGTCAGATGGAATTTCTCCACCATATACTATTCCGACTTCTACAACAAATGGATTTCCATTTACAGATTTTGGTGATCTGGTGATTGGCGGTGCATAATAATCAGGACGCAATCCCTCTAGAACATGCATTAACCCTTTTTTGATAAGAGTACCACCTATTGGGGAAAGACAATCAGTAGGAGGTGCGATTATCTTCACAGTCTCTATAGATTTAACAATCTTTTTACAATCTTCGTGCGTCAGATTCTTTGGTTTTATACTACTTTTTAGATCGGATTTCTTAATAATCTCATCTGCAATCCTAGATGTCATTCTTGAAAAATCGTTGATGAGAAATAATTTAACAGTTTTTTGTTCTGTGAGCTGTGACAGCTTGAGTATATCCCCGATTTCCATTCCGGCGGGATGTGGCTTGATCTCTTTTGGTCTCTGAGGCATTACATCTGTCGCTCTCTCAAAAATAAAGATCTTGCCATCAGGGTCTGTAAATGTTATCTTTGAGTGGGGATTGACGATGGCGGTATTTTTTAAATACTCAAATATAGACTGTTTGCCAGTCACGTATCTTCCCTTAATGGTATATTCAATACTTGTGCCATGTTCTTTTCCTTTCCATACAAATGGACTTTCATTTACTATGTCGGGCCTGTTAATCTTGGTGTTAATAATGATGTCCATTTGCCATGCAACTTCGTCAATACCATCAACTTTTGATATGATATGTGCAGGTTTTCCAGTTGTAATGTATCCATACATCACGGTGGCAGAAATTCCGATACCTTGTTGCCCTCTCGACTGTCTGATGGCATGAAACCTGGAACCATATAGTAAACGTCCGAATACGTTTCCCATCATTCTATGAACAATTCCTGGCCCATTATCTTCTATTGTCACAGAATACTCATCGTCGGGGTGACGTACCACTTTTACAGAAATGTCGGGAAGTATTCCTGCCTCCTCACAAGCGTCTAAGGCGTTGTCTACCGCTTCCTTGACTCCCATAAGTAAGGATTTGGAACGAGAATCAAATCCAAGGATGTGCTTGTTCTTCTCAAAAAATTCAGTAACCGAAATTTCCTGTTGTTTAGTCGCCAATCTTTCGGCTAAAGGTGCGGCTTTTTTAACTGCAATTGTCGTAACCTTATCACCAGTATCAGGTCGCATCCGGTGCCTCGTATTACATTTTTGTTATTAAAACAATAGTTTAATTCGGAATTGTTTCTCATAATATATTTTGACGGACAATATACACTTATAAATGTACGATATGTGTTTGTGGGAGGAGTTTTGCATTCGATGACAAACAAATTCGACAATAAAAGGAATCAATGCATGCTCACCGGTAAATTCGCTAAGCAGGGATATGACTGGTGGTGGCATTCGATGACGGCGATAAATGAAGAAACGGGTGAGGAAAAACCGTTCTTCATTGAATATTATGTATGTAATCCCGAATTGGCGCAAGATACACCGATATTCGGGCAACTTCCTAAAAACAAAGAGAGTGGGATTAAGCCGTCATACTTAATGGTAAAGGTTGGAACGTGGGGGGAAGACGGCGTCCAGGTTCATCGTTTCTTTCCTTGGAAGGATGTAGATATTCATTTCAAAACTCCGTTTTCGGTAAAGGCTGACGATTGTTTCTGTTCTGAAACAGAAATGAAAGGTAGTGCCTGTGTTAGCAAAGAGGAGTCGGAAGCTCACCCAGAGTATCTGTGTGAGTATGGGGATTTTGAATGGAGTATTAAAATCAATCCAAAAATTGCGTTTAATGTTGGATATGGGGCTGGAGGATTTTTTCGCGCATTAAAGGCATTCCAAATGTTTTGGCATGCTGAAGGTATGAAATGCCTTTACGACGGATACATCAAATTTAACGGTACAAAGTACTCAGTGATTCCTAGCAAATGTTGGGGGTATGAAGACAAAAACTGGGGGAGCGATTTTACTACACCTTGGGTATGGTTATCATCTTGTGATCTGGTGAGCAGAGTAACAGGTAAAAGACTGGAAAATTCAGCCTTTGATATTGGAGGTGGAAAACCGAAAATCGGACCAATAGCGTTAGATAGAAAACTTCTCGGAGCAATATTTTATGAGGGGAAGAATTACGAATTTAACTTTTCTAAACCGTGGACAAGGTCAAAAACAAAATTTAACTGCTATGAAACTGATACTCAGGTGATCTGGCATGTTGAACAAAAAGCATCGGGTGCGAGCTTAGTGACAGATATTACATGTGAAAAAAAGGATATGATATTTATCAAGTATGAGGCCCCTGATGGCCAAATGAGACATCGTAGGCTATGGAATGGAGGGAACGGAGTTGGTATTTTGAAGCTTTATGATGGAAATGATTTAATTGATGAGATCGAAGCGAAACATGTCGGTTGTGAATATGGAGAGTATGATAAGACAACCCCGTACGTGTCGATGACTAAATAAAATAAACAATTTCACTACTTTTCTTTTTGGCAAACTGGGAAGAAAAATAGTCTTTCTTTCCGGTTTTCACATTTTTTCTTTTTTATCGAGGATTGCGCCGCATTTTGGACAAAATTTTGCATTTGAAGGAATCTTCATCCCACATTCAGGACAACCTACCAGGTCCGTTTCTCTTGTATCGACATAGACAACTTCTTCTTCCTCATCAAAAGTTACACCACATTTTGGACATGTTTTGGCGTCTCGAGGAATCTCAGCCTCACATTCGGAACATTGCACCATGTCAACCTTTCTGTGCCTGAATTCATCTGGCACCTCTATGTAAGCACCACATCTTCTGCAACAAATTTCTCCTGGAAGAACTATTGAACCACATTCTTTGCAATGCCCATATCCTTGAGGATAAAGACGACCTTCAGCCTCCATCTTGGCCCTCATATTTTCGAGGTTTTTTCTAATACGTATGCCAAAGAACAGCATTAGCATGTTGATGGTAAAGATAATTCCACAGTAATACGCGTTGCCTAGTAGACAGAATTTTACCAGTTCGGTATCATCAACCGCATTAAGGTAATACAACTTAATTCGATCGTCACTTTTCTTTTCAAGAGAATATTGGTAAATACACCCATTTTCTATTTTAATATCAGATTTATAGCGCCCATCATCCGATTTTTGTATTAAATGAGGATTTTCGTTGTCAGTTTTAATCGTCAAATATGCGAATGGTTGTACTTTATTAAAATTCAATTTAACATCATCAAGCGGTGTTTCATTGCATGGAACGAGAATTTTCCCGTTTTCGGTGTCAACTTCAAAAAAACTTTCACTATTGTATGGGACACTATTGTTTTCAAGCATCGGTTTGGAAACCACAAAAGTTCCAAAAGCGGTAAGAATCAGAAAGAATGCCACCCCCACTGCTACAAGGTGTCGTACTTTTGTGATACCGAATATCTTGGGAATGTATAATGCAAAACAAGCAATAAGAATGAAACCAAGTCCGTAGCATTGACTAAAAAGACCTGAATACATTCCGAGAAGACTGAATCCTATGGCGAGAATTATTCCAACGATGTGCCCGGGAATGGTCTTTGTAAAATTCTGAAAACCAGGCTGAGGTGCTCGTTGTTGTTCCATTAGATTCGGGATAACACGTAAATATTTAAAATAGAGCGAGGGATGTAAGTCAATAGTTTCCGGTATGTATGCTTTCCCAGTTTTATTTTCAGGCTTTGTATGAATTGTTCTTGGTGTTTATTCGGTATGAGACATAAACGAAGTGTTACACATTATTAGCCAATTTCAATGTTTGTCTTATTATGGTGTCTACTGAGAATAATCATCCAGTGGACACCATTATCTGTAAATGAACGGTATTTAAAAATAGATATGAAATATCACTTGGGCTAGAGAGGACGCTTTTGGCTACAATTGAGGAGCAAATAAAAGAATTAGAAGAACAGATTTCTAAAACCAAATATAATAAAGCAACTGAAGGGCACATCGGTAAGTTAAAAGCCAAAATTGCTCGTTTGACAATGGATAATGAAAAGAGAAAAGCGTCTAAGGGTAGTACAAAAGGTTTTTATGTTAAAAAAGCAGGAAATGCGACAGTTGCACTGGTAGGATTTCCAAGTGTTGGAAAATCTACTCTTCTTAACCAACTCACTGGTGCAAAATCTGAAATTGGTGCATATAATTTCACCACGCTTGATGTAGTTCCTGGAATTATGGAATACAATCATGCCAAAATTCAGATTTTAGATATGCCTGGACTTATAAAAGATGCTTCAAAGGGCAAAGGAAGAGGGAGAGAAGTCATTGCAGCTGCCAGATCCGCTGATGTAATACTTCTCGTCGTAGATGTCTTCAATCCGGATATTTCAGTTCTTTTTAATGAATTGTACAATGCTGCGATTCGTATTAACCAACGAAAGCCCGATGTCACTATTACTGGAGGTGACCAAGGGGGAATTCAAGTAAAACCAACTGTTAAACTTACAAAAATTACAGTTGAAATAATAAAAGATATGGTAGCTGCCTACGGATATGTAAATGCCACCATAGTGGTACGTGAAGATATTGATGTCGAGCAGATGTTAGACGTTTTGGCAGGGAACCGCGTTTATATCAAAGCGATTATGGCCATTAACAAGGTAGACCTTGTACAACGTGATGAATTAGACAATGCCAAGAAAATGAACATGATCTATGAACTGTTTCCATGTTCTGCATCCACAGGGTTTGGAATGAACGAACTTAAACAGGGAATATACGACACCATTGATATGATTCGTATTTATCTAAAACCACAGGGTCAAGAGGCAGACACAGATGTTCCATTGATTGTTAAACGCGGAAATACCGTAGGAGATGTATGTGAATTAATTCATAGGCAATTTCGTTCCAATTTTAGGTATGCAATGATTTGGGGTAAAAGTTCCAAGTTTCCGGGTCAAACAGTAGGTCTCGATCATGTGGTTATGGATGAAGATATACTATGTATTATTGTCAAGAAGAATTTTTGAAATTGTATAACTTTGTAAACTTTTTTTATATTCTTTAAGCATTGACTGGTTATGATCCAACGTCCACGCGGAACAAGGGATTTTCTCCCTGACGATATGGAGAGAAGAAAATATTACGAAAATATCCTTAGAAAGGTCGCGAAAACTTTTGGTTTTAGGGAAGTATCTACGCCTATATTCGAGGACATAGAATTATTCACATTGAGATCTGGACCAAATATTCTCAATGAGCTTTATAATTTTAGAGATAAAGGGGATAGGGAAATTGCCCTCCGTCCGGAAATGACTGCTCCAGTAATCCGTATGTTCGTCAATGAGATGAGCAACGAACCAAAACCTATTAAAATGTTTTATTTTGGACAATGTTTCAGATATGAGAGGACACAAAGTGGGAGATATAGAGAGTTCTTTCAATTTGGTGCAGAACTGATTGGCAATCCAAATCCAGAAACGGACGCTGAAATTATTGCGATGGCGGCATCAATGGTTAAATCAATTGGACTGAAAAAATATCAACTCAAAATAGGCCATATTGGTATATTGAAACAAAAGATCATAGATGCTGGAGTTCCTAAAGAACACATGGCAAAAGTTCTCCAAAAGCTAGATAAAAAATTATATGATGAGGCGGAGTCACTCCTTACTGGAATGGGTGTTGAAAATAACATCATTACAGATATATTTGAGCTGACAAAAGTCGTCGGAGGAGAAGAAGTTCTTTCAAAAATTTCAGGAGACGCAGGAGATTACCTAAAGAAGGTGGTCGATACTCTCTCAGCAGTGGGCATTGATGATATATTAATCGATCTTGGCGTTGTCAGAGGACTTGATTATTATACAGGAATAGTCTTTGAAATAGAAGCACCGTCATTGGGTGCAGAAAAGCAGATATGTGGTGGAGGTTCCTATTCACTTTCAGAGTTATTCGGTGGGGAAAAGGTATTTTCCACAGGATTCGGACTAGGGTTTGACAGAGTTCTTCTCGCTATTACAAAGGAAGGACAGACCTATCAAAGTGAAAATATAACCGCATATGTTCTCCCTGCCTCTGATGATGTAAAAATAGATGCGTATCGTGTGGCTATGATGTTACGTTCTGAAGGCATTACTACTGATGTAGAAATCATGGGTCGCAAAATAGCAAAAGCTTTGAAGTATG
>JAKSHX010000004.1 GCA_024399155.1 archaeon
AAAACAATCACTTAGATCGTCTGTGTGATTTTATTGTCGACAGTTGACGGATTAAATTCATACACCTAACCCTACAATATATAAAAAACAGATAATGGTCCCCACTCCCTGATTTGAACAGGGGATCTGCTGATCTCTACGGCTGCACCGGTATTACCGGAAACACTCTACAGTCAGCCGCTCCAGCCAGACTAAGCTAAGTGAGGATGATGGCAAAATATGCAAACGCTATATAAAAGTTATGAGTTTGACAGCAACAACAGGATACATATAATCAATAACAAAGTCACCCTATATATCCGAGATCTTTTGATGAATTCTTTTTAGTTTCGTATTCTCTAACTTTGGCAGTAAACTCATCTATTTGATGAGACTCAGCATCTAAATCGCTTTTATCCAATGTTATTCCGAGGATTTTTTCAAGTACTACGAGCATCGATATGGCACTTTTATGGTCTACGAAGTAACCAGACGTTTCTCCCATTAGGCATGTTGCAGGTATACCATAGATCTGCCCCATAGCTACAAGAACTGCTGATGCGCCAACGACTCCCGCCGAAGGTTCTCCGGGCGAAAAAATAACACCATTTTTTTCCAAATCTGTCTTTTGTGATATATCTGATACAGCCCCAAGTACACGAGGGTTATCGACCATTCGGCCGGTTCCATACCCGCCAAGTGTGTAAATGTACGATACATCCATCTTAAGAAACACGTCTCTCATGAGATCATCACATATTATATACTGCCCCTCGGGTGTTGACCCTTGATAGTCTCCCCTCAGAAATATAATATCTCTTTTGTTAACATCTTTTGCATACCAGAGTTCATTGCACGCCATATGCACAACACAATCACCATCAAGCATTACATGTGGAGGAAAATTTTCAGAATATATAGTGGCAAATTTTTCTGCATTCAATTTTTCACTTAGAAAGTCTGTTGCTATCTTTCCAACGTTCCCTACTCCCGGAAGCCCCTCGATTAATATAGGTCTGTCTAACTTTGGCGATAAATTATACTTCACTGTTGTCATATTCACTAATTTCTCTATATTCTTCTTTCACTCTCATTCTTCGACAGGGGGATACTCTGGCGGACGCACAGCAACGGCCTCAAAGCAGGCGTCCCACATTCGCTGCAAGGAGGTAGCAACACTCACATACAGGCTTTTTGCAGATAAGTGGCAAGCGTAATATCTCACTTGTTCTCACGTTTAAGAGATGCTTCACCACCTGCCTTTGTCAGAGATTTAATTACTGTAGTCGACACCTCTTTCATTACATCTTCCGCTGTCTTATAATCATCGGCAGTAATGACGATCCTATACCTAGGCGAACCAATTGACGTGATAGATACGTCCGCATCTTCTGAAGCTTCCATTCCTTCTGTCAGAGCCTTTTTAATGTCTTCAATACCGGTTGGAGACATAGATTTCATCTTAAGTATTCCCTCTATGCTCACATGTGGGATGGCGACATTCTCTTGTGATACTTCTATAAACTTGTCCACCCAGCATCCTTCATAGTTTTCTCGGAGCTCATCCGGGTTAGACGCAACCGATTCAAACGCATTGTAAAGGGATCCGTAAAATTCAATTAGTTTGATTCCAAATTCATCGTAAGCGTCATCTATAGAAACCGAGAGTCTATCAGCGACAATTTCAATAAGTTTTTCAGCCTTTTTATCATTCTTCCATTGTTGGATCTTTTCTCTTTTCTGATGGTCATTAACAGATTTGAGAGAAAGGTCAATATGACCTTTAGATGAATCAACACCTAACACTTTACAGACTACTTTTTGTCCTTCCCTTATGAAGTCTCTTATGTATTTTACCCAACCCGACGCAATATTCCTAACATGTACAAACCCTTCTTTGCCGTCATATTCATCGAGAGTGACGAACGCACCAAAATTTTTGACACTCACGACTGAACAGATTACGAATTCGCCATCATCAGGAAATTCTTTGGATCTAGACATTAATTGAAAACCTCAACCACTTCGCCTTTAATTTCTGCATTACCGCCCATTGGCCTAACAAGAGTTGCACCACATATATGGCATGTTACAATGACAGCAGCCTTCCTGAAAGTGATTTGTTCGTTTCCACAGTCGGCGCATTTAATTTTGATAAAATTGTTAACCATACGATTCACTCCGTAAGTTCAAACCTCTTTGCTCTGAGACAGGAGGTCAAATGTGCTTTTTTACACTGGACGCACCTATATCTAATATTAACCCTTTTAGTCGGTTTCTCTCTTCCCTCAGGCTTAGGCCTAGGAAAGCCCCCATATCCAGCTGTTACAGTCCTGAACCTTCTTTGACCCCATTTGAGTTCACTCGCCTTCTTCTTCTTAACTCTCTCCACGTCGTGCGCAGTGTGAACTTGACAGTAAGGACAGTACGTCTTAATCGTTCTGGGCATCTTCATTTCAATTCACCCCTATACGTGGAGTTCGTTTAATATCGAGGTCATATATAATCAATGTCATTGTCATCAATAGTCAAAAAAGGGTCATTCCCCACTTACTAGCCTTTCTAATTTACCATTTTCGGATGTCATGAGTACAGTGGTGGCAGTGTTGAGAAATAGCCCATTTTCCACAACACCAGGGATGGTGTTTATCCTCGACTCCAAAAAAAACGGATTATTTATGGACTCAAATTTACAATCATAAATATAATTGCCACTGTCCGTAATAAATGGAGTGTGATCAATCATTCTGAGGTTGGCACTACACCCCTGTTTTTCCAAAGCATATTTTGTCTTATGGTGTCCGAATCTGAGAACTTCTACTGGAAGTGGATTTTTTACACCGAGTACGTCAACCTTTTTCGATGCGTCTACAACAATAATTTCCTTCAATGAGGCAGCCGCAACAATTTTTTCTCTAAGAAGAGCTCCTCCAAGACCTTTAATCAATTGAAGATTTCTATCAACTTCATCTGCACCATCTATTGTGACATCTATGTAGTCAACATCATCAATATCAACTATTTTGATACCGTGTTCCTTAGCAACTTTCTCGCTTTGTACAGATGTAGCAATACATGTAAGATTATAACCGCTGGCAACTAACTCACTGATTTTTTTGATAGCATAGTACGCAGTAGAACCAGTACCCAAGCCAACAACCATATCATTCTCTACGTAATCACCAACAGCCGTTTCGGCAGCTATTTTTTTTAAATTTATGTCAGACACCAGTAGTTCTCCTATAATTCGAAGAGGATGTTATATTCATCTTATTTAATTGTTTATAATTGGCAAATCACGTAATGACAACCGATAAATCTATGAAATTACTGTACAAAACGTGAGGTTGGCTGCACTCTATTCTGGTGGTAAAGATTCTTCTCTAGGTCTCTACTTAGCAATGCAGATGGGACACGAAATAGCTTACCTCGTGAACGTTATTCCCAGTAATAATGATTCTTGGATTTTTCATGTACCTAATGTCAAATACGTCCCATTTATGGCGGATGCTCTAAACATTCCACTAGTGACTGCAAAGACCGATGGCACAGAAGAAGGAGATATAAGAGCATTGGCGAATGTTCTTAAAGGCCTAGATATCGACGGCGTAGTTGTAGGGATGCTATGGTCAGACTATCAGTGGGATAGAATAAACAGAGTTTTAGGCAAGATGAATTTAGCAATGATTGCACCGCTATGGAGAAAAAGTCAAAGTATGATTTATGATGAAATGCTTGCTGCGGGTATTGATTCTATTATCGTAGGTGTATTTGCGGACGGATTTAATAAAAGTTGGTTAGGAAGACATATAGATAAAGATATGAAAGGAGAACTCCTGGCACTTAATAAGAAGTACGGTATAAGCATTATGGGTGAAGGTGGAGAGTACGAATCATTTACGTTAGATTCACCCATTCATAGAAAAAAAATAAAAATTTTAGAGCATAGCGTTGCTTATAAAAATTCATCTGGCACATATGATATTATTTCGATAGAGCTGAAAGACAAGTGAACTAGATCGCTTTTTTAATGCCTTCCAATATCTCATCAAAAGTAGGTATCGATTTCGGTGTCGTGGCCTTCCAAATAAATTTAACCTTTTTATCTCTACCAATAAGAAAAAACTCACGGTTTGTAAATCCAGATACCATATACCCTGGTCCTACGATTGCGCCATATTGTTTACTTACTTTTTTATCCTCATCAAATAAAAATTCGAAGGGGGCGTCGATCCTCTTTTTCCACAATTTGTGACTATCGAGACTGTCAGAATTAATCGGTACCATCGTGACCCCAAGATCAATTATTTTGTTGGCAGATTCAATAAATTTTATCATGTAATTCATACAATTAATCCCAAAATCACCTATGTAGAAGTTCAAAAGTATCGGCCCTTTTTCTAGTTCTGTATAAAGATTGAATGATTCTCTATCAGTCGACATTACTGTAAAATCTGGTGCAACGTCCCCAATTTCTATTGTCATGGTTACGCGATACTCGTCTATGATAATATAATTATTAAGAGCACTATATTGGCGATCAATTCTTTGATATCTCGTTATAAGAAGCGTCAAATACAAAGTTGAAAAACCCTGAGCTATCTGTCATATTTCTGACGTCCAGATAATAAAACAAATTGTTACATTACAAAACTATCATAATTTTACATCAATTTAACTGTGACCGACACATTTTGTAACGAATAGAACCCATTGTATAATTTGATAAGATACTAGATAATCATGAGGGTAGACAAGGGGGTTATTCCTCCCAAGCATAAGTTATGGTATAAGACATTCATGTTTTTTGCCAGAACTTTCTTTTTACCACTATTTAAGTTTGTTTTAGGGATTAAAACAAAAAAACCGAAGATAAATTTTGAAACGCCAGCGATAATGGTATATAATCATTCAACAGACTTTGACTTCATCTGTACAGTTGACTTATACAGGCCATATATCAGGTATGTGATGAGTGATATGATGGTCATGGGAAAACTAGCAGGTATCTTTTTTCCAATGACCACCGATTTTATCTATAGAAGGAAGGGAGAGAAGGCTGACAATACTGTAAAGAGCGTAATATCCACAATTAAGGATGGAGTATCCGTCGGTATTGCACCAGAAGGTGGGGAAACTGTGAATGGTGCAACACAGACGATAAGAACAAGAACTGGAGAAATGATTAAGCAGTGCAATTGTGGACTTGTAACCATTCGTCTTTACGGGATGTATTTTATAAAACCAAGTTGGGCCAAACATACGGCAAGAGGGCAGACTTTTGGTGAAATTGTCGGAACATACACCAAAGAGAAAATATCCAATATGTCTCCAGAAGAAATTAATGAACTTATTGCTAAAGATCTGCAATTAAATCAATATGAGTGGCAAAGAGAACACAAATGCATATTTAAGCGTAAATGTCGCGCAGAATGGATGGAAAAAGCGCTGTATGTGTGTCCCAAATGTAAAGGTATCGGGAAACTCCATAGTCATATTCACGAATTGAAGTGTGAATGTGGTTACAAATTGATTGTTAACGAGTATGGATTTTATGAAGGAGATGAAGTTATTTTTGACAATCTTTATGATTGGGATGTATGGCAAAGGAAATATCTGAGGTCACAACGTCAAAAATGGTTAGATAATCCTGATAATGTAATACTTTTCAATGATCATATGGTAGTACAAGTTATACGCAATATCAAGCCAGAAACTCTTGATAATGATGTTAAATTATCGATAACCGGAAATAACATGATCATTGACGGACAGAAACTTAAACTAAGAATCGACCTCAACAAGATAGTTGGTCTTTCTGGTTCAGTAGACAACGGTATCGGTGTCAATTACAACAATAAATATTATTTGATAAAATCTAGCCGCCCGTTAGCAGGCTTCAGTTATCGTTTTATTTACAAAGTTATTCGCGGTGAAGATTTTACTAACGGATAAGTTTGTTCCACATGAAATATCCACGGGTCATAAACACCCCTTCTATAATAGTATACCCGACCAGCGACTAGATAGGATATGAAATAATTTTCCATTCCTAGTTTTACCTTTATTCTCACGGAAAGCAGAGGCAACGAGTTTTTGTAAAATTTATATTTTTTCTACTAACGTTCTACTATCAAAATACACTTTTTGGAGTCAATGTTATGAAGCCCATACATACAAATTAAGACCTCCACTAATTACCAAATAACTCTGTGTTCCTACTGAAGTTTTAATTTTACATAAGAAAACTATCTACGATTACAGCTTTTAGTTAGACTTAATTATTCTCAGGTCAGCCTGATCCATTCTCATCCCAAAATGGTTTACAACGGACACTATCAAATTATGGCTTGACACGTCTATACGATGTCTTTCACTTGTTTTATTGAAATTATTTACCTATATGTTGCACAGATATTACCCTAATCTACAACACACAATCTTCATCTGCTATCAGATTCTCCAATAAATTATGCTTTTTGACAAAGTCAGGAATCACAACAACAAAGAAAAAACGAACAATTTCACTTTTTAATAAATATAGTGGTCCCCACCGGTAAATTTTAGAGGTTATACCAAGACGTGCAATTCTGTTTCCTTATTTGATTATGGTCTGATAAGTATAATTTCTACAACAATCGTCTTTTTTCGGTGTCAAAACCCTAACATAGCGTTTATTGTATGAGACACTACAGTAAAATTCACTAAATTTACTCAGCTGATTGTTATCAAATTCAACTGAATTATAATGAGCCCCGTGATGAATACAGTGATTGTCGTCACACTCTTTTTTCACACTTTGTATATTGCTATGAATCAACCTATCCGTTTCCAAATCCACCGCTGAAACTGAGTGTTGAGATCTTTTTCTAACGGATTGGAAAAAGTCACACTGTAATGCAGTTTTAAGAGACCTCCGCGAATATTTATAACCTATTTGACGATTGAAGTATACGTCTATCAGTCGACCTATCTGTTCAACGTTCGATGTACACCCGAGATCTATAACCTTTTCAAACTTATGCACTGTAATTCTTTTTATCCTTTGTTTCATTACCATATAAATTGTATTGACCAACTGGCAATACCTGCTTCTAACATACTCCCATATTTCGTCACTTTTAATGTCGAACAGTACCAGATTATCAGCACTAACTGATATACAAAAATCTGGCTCGCTTGCCTCTGCAGGATCTTTATAGTCAACGCATTTACAACATGCGTAATTTACCTGTAGAAATTTCTTAATGTGGTCGCGATTAGTTTGAAATGGATGTGCGCTTATCAATGACCTTAGAAATTTAAAAAAATGAAAGTCATCTCGAGGGTTCCTATTTTCTCCAAAAAAATTCATTGTTTTTATATAGTTTGTATCAGACCTAATTATATACGCGCCTTCTTCATTTTTTTCGCCAATCATAAATTTTTCAGCTGCAGTTTCAAGACAGTCTATAATCGAGTAAGCAAGGTCAATAAGCACAGAAAATGTCTCACTGTCTTTTATTCCTAACCCAATTTTTTCTTCTAGATAATTCATTCGATCTTTGGCCTGCCATTTCAATGAGTCCGAAATCGATTCACATTCTCTCAAATACCCAGTATCTTTTCCAACATGTATCAAATATGCTTTATATGCACCAGTCATCTCGCTAATTTCATCGAGTTTTCTATAAGTATTTTTATTTATTATCACAATGCTCGCAACTACCATTTTTCTATTTTAAAATATTATACGTTATTAACGTTATTTATAAAAAATCAACGACCTTCTCATATTTTTGAGTTTAGTAAAGTTTTGTAATTCTCCCACCAGATATGCATAATATGAGTTTTTACTTTGTAATTTCAGTTTCCGAGTTATGTTGTTAATATTGTATATACGTCTATACCTAATGTAAATAAAGTTCATCAATCCAATTAAAATTAGTTTTATTGTCAGCATTCGGTCAGTAAATAGAAAATTTTAATGATAGTGGGGGTTTTCAATATTTTAATCAGTTTAATCAATTTTCATGATTGCAAGTAGTTGATATACTAGCAATCCAAATTTTTTAGTAAAGTGAAACTTAGCAAGATTATCCCAGAGATTAACAGCAAACATCTCAGAAAATTCACCAAATTACCAAGTGCATAAAAGTGGGCCTATTCGGATTTGAACCGAAGTCAACGGCTCCCAAAGCCGCAAGTATGCCAAGCTAGCCCATAGGCCCATTACAGGACACGTCATTGGCAAAATACATTTAATTATTTGTGTTTATCAGACCTAATGACGTAAGTTCAGACATGAGAAGTTTTACAGCGTTGCCTCTATGAGATACAACATTTTTTTCATCTATAGACATCTCTGCAAAAGATCTTTTTCCATCAAAAGTAAAAATAGGGTCATAACCAAATCCATTATTTCCAGTCTCTTTGTACAGAATGTGCCCATCGCATTTTCCGGTGACAATTATCGTTTTATTATCAATATCGCATCCAATGCAACACTTGAATGTAGAACTTCTATCATCTACACATTTCATAAGAGAAAGTATGCCGTCGTTGCCTATAGTTTTCTGACAGTACGCTGAATAAACCCCAGGAAAGCCTCTTAGGACATGAATAAACAGTCCTGAATCATCTATTATAAAATTTCTTAATCCCTTGGCGCGAAGTTCACTCATTCCTTTTTTTACAACTTCTTCTAACTCAGAAGTCTGTATTTCATCATATGGGACACAGCAATGTTCCACACACACGTCGAACTTAGCGAATGCTTTCTGATATTCTATTACTTTTCCAGGATTTGATGTTATTACCTTAAGTTTCACGTATATCTTGCCCGACTTTTGATGTCTTCAACTCTTTTAAGTACTTTTTGTGCGTCTGGCATATTGTTCTTATATGCTGAGAGCACAAACGCAAACGCATCAGTAATACTGGAATGCGCTGATGTAAGTGATCTTTCAATTAAATGAATGTCAACACCCATAGATTCCAAATCAGCTTTCTCAGTGCTTAACGAGAAGTCTATTAAGCACAACTCATAATTTTTTGTCAACATCATATTAGATGTGGTAAGATCTCCATGGGCTATACCATTTCTATGCAACTTGGCGACCGTTTCACCTATGCTTGCACAAATTTTATCTGCAATCTCAGGATGCGTGTCGAGTGTAGATTTTACACTTTCCCCCTCAATATATTCCATTACAATAGTGCCCTCTTCAAGATCTATATCATAAATCACCGGTGATCTAACTCCTATGCTTCTTGCGTTATGTATCATCTTAGCTTCGGTTTTTGTTCTAATGCTCCTGAGATGTCTGTCAAGGTCCGGGTGTCTGTAACTCTTTACTACTCTTTTTTTGATAACGGCATCTCTTCCAAGAAATATGGTTTTAGATATGATCGCTTCGGCCCCAATACTGATCTGCTTTTCAGACACATGCTCCTCCATTCCTTCAAAATAAATATAAATTCGTTTACATCCACATCCCTGGATTTGTAATTGAAATATATAATCAGCATCGACAATCTAAGTTCATAAGTGTTCAAGAACAAGTAAAGAAATTAGGCCTATAGTTGGATTAACAAAATATATTACGCAATACACGTATGGAGTGGCACATTAATTTTCAATAGGATCAAACAATCTATTTCTAGAGCATCACTATTTTTATGAAGTATTACATCAACGAAGGCCCAGAGTAAAGTTTTAATGAAAATTCATCAGTAGAATCATAAATATTGACATTAAAAATGGTGGATGGCCGGGACGTATTTTGTAAATTTTTTAATCTTAACGATTGACTCCAAAGAGATAGTTATCAAAAATAATAAAGTTTGATATTTTTTAGATGTAACACCAATTTTTTACAAAACAATTTATTATCAGCTGCAGTATGTAACCCCCGTGAAACGCATACCAACCGGGTGTAATTCTCTAGACAATCTCTTAGGCGGAGGACTAGAAACAGGTAGTGTTACATTATTCTATGGCGAGGCAGGAACAGGAAAGACTAACATCTGTTTGCAAACTGCTTATAACGTTGTCAAGGCCGGAATGAAGGTTGCGTATATTGACACCGAGGGATTATCACCTGACAGGATAGAGCAAATTTTTATCGAGAAAAAGTTTGTCAAAGACCTTCTCATATTTCAAGTGTATAGTTTTGAAGAACAGAGTGATAAAATTACCAAAGTGTACAAATTATCCAGTGCTAATGATAAAATTGGACTTATTGTAATAGATTCGATGACAATGTTCTACCGTCTACACTCAGACGATATGCTTGTAAGAAATGACTTTGTTAGACAGACGGAGACACTGTTAAACACGGCGAGACAGAACGACATCGTTGTTCTTCTTACATCACAGGTGTACACAAACATTGGTTCCGGGTCGATAGAATTCCTTGGAGGAAATGCCCTATACCACAACGCCAAAACAATTATCCGCCTCGATAAAAAGAATAATGGCAGGCGTACTGCGGTAATAACCAAACACCGCAGCATCCCAGATGGGAAATACGTCAATTATCACATTGCCTCCACAGGGATCGAGAGTGACTAAGCACTTCTATCCATTGCAAATTTTGCGAGTGCAATCATGAAATCTTTATCTTCACTTGGACCCAGACATTCCAATTTTTTTATTGCATTTTCAGTGTACTTTTTGGCCATTTCAATGGCATAGTCAATACTACCTGTTTTTTCTAGGATTTTTCTGACACATGTGACCTCATCTTCAGATGCATTCAGTTTGCCAAATATTGACATAAATTTTTCCATATCCTCTGGGTCTTTGATGTTTTTGAGAGCGTGACACACTATAATGGTGTTCTTTCCCCTACGTATATCATTACTAGCCGATTTTCCAATTCTGGCAGGATCACCAATCATACCTAGAACGTCATCGAACATTTGAAATGCTATACCGAGAGATATTGCATATTCTTGTACATCTTCTACTACATCATTACTAGCGCCGCCTATTACGGCACCACTCGAAGTGCATGCTGCGAACATGACGCCAGTTTTGAGACGGACTGTCTCAATGTATTCATCTATAGTGACAGATTTCCTTTTTTCGTTGTTGATGTCCATTTGCTGTCCACGTGCAAGATCCCAAACCATGGTTGTTATAATTTTCATTATTTTCCTCATTATGGCGTCTGGTACATCTAACTGAGAAATGATATTGAACGCTTTTGCGAACAGTGCATCACCAGCAAGGATGGCAGTTTGCATACCATATTTTACATGAGATGTCATCATTCCACGACGTTTTTCATCGCCATCCATGAGATCGTCATGAATTAAGGTGAAATTGTGAATATATTCCATAGCAACAGCTAACGGTATGGCTTTCTCTTTTTTTCCCCCGACAGCACCGCATGTAGCGAGAATCATAGACGGCCTTATTCTTTTTCCACCCGCGTAAGGATACTGTCTGATAGCTTCTATAAGATTTGATGGTGTTCCATCTTTGATATATGACTTAATAGGAGCATCAAGCGTCTTTGATATATTCATCAAAATTGTCTGAATATCAGTTATGTTTGTCCCCCCACCCACTGTTTTGTTTTTCCCAATACAATATAGTCTGCTTGTGAAAGTTCCTTCACATTAGAGGACCCCGTAAGCATCATCGCAACTTTGAGCTCCTCTTTCATTATCTTGAGAATATTTTTCACAGCTTCTGCGGATTTAACAGCCTCGTGGAGCATTGCGTAAGCACCACCTGCGCAGACGGCTCCAAGTGCTATGGATCTTGCAATATCTAATCCGTTAAGTATTCCCCCGGATGCGATCAATGGAATGTTTGTTTTTATAGACATCAATGACACCGTCGCTGGAATACCCCAATCAAAGTATGTACGCCCCAATCTCCGTTTTATGTAATTATTTGAATTTTTGGACCTATACATTTCAATAGCTGGAAAACTGGTCCCCCCCGCACCACCGATATCTACCGCTTTAACCCCTATACCACTAAGCCTTTGTACAGTTTTTTGTGAAATACCCGCTCCTGTTTCTTTGACAATGATTGGAAACTCACGTGCCAACGACGTAATAGCATCGAAACATCCCTTTGATTTCAAATCTCCTTCAGGTTGAATTAACTCATGAAGGTAATTAAGATGTATCGCCATAAAGTCAGCGTTAACAATTTCTTTTGCGGCGATAACGTCATCGACTGTAAACCTTTTTTTGTCTTTTTGGTCAATAAGTTGAGGGGCACCTATGTTCCCAATCACCAAAGGTACATCATAATCTTTGATGATGCTATAACTCTCCTCATCCACACCTTCGATCGCCGCTCTTTCGGACCCAACACCCATACCAATTTGTAGTTCAGCGCAAGCTTCTGCTATGTTAGCATTAATTTTTTTAGCGACATCAAAACCACCTGTTATCGCAGTGACAATGAATGGAAAATCTAATTTCTTACCAAGAACGTATGATGTAGTATCAATTTCATCATAATCCACTTCTGGCAATGCTTCATGTATCAATCTTATATCATTCCAATATTTGTACCTCACAGACACGTTTCGTTTGAGGCAAATGTCTATGTGATCAGCTTTTCTTTCTTCAATACTGGCCATATCAATCCCTTCTGATTGTTGTGCACATCACTTTTTCTCCGTTTAACAATGACAGTAATCTCCCCTTGACCGTACCATTCACGAGGACGCAATCACAACTATCTGAACATATCCTAAACATGGTTTCTATTTTCTCGCGAATTCCGCCAGTAACGTCGGTGACGGTGATATCTGTACTTACTTTATCGAAAGTACTTCTGCTTAATTCTTTAATGAGCCTTGCATTTGGATTATTTTGTGGATCATCGTCATATAACCCATCTACATCAGAAACAAAGATCACGCGGGATGGATTGAATATTTTTGTCAGTTTTTCTATGATTTGGTCACCGGAACATATACCAAATCTTAATTTCTCATCCATCACGACATCGCCAAACATGACAGGCATAATGCCACAATTGTACAGGCTCTTAAGAACGCTCACGTCTTTCATAATTAATTTTTTATTTTTCATCATGAAGCAGGAACCAGTAGGGACAGACACTGCGGGTATTCCCGCATTGTTCAGTTCTTTTACCACCATGCTGTTTAATTCACGCACATCGTAGCAAACTTGTGCAACAGCGGGAATTTGCGTTGGACAACTATATCCTTCATCAAGATTATTTTTTTTAGCTAATATATGTCCGAAAGAACCTGCTCCATGAACGATAATAATTTTTTTGCCAGATTCTCTGATCTCATTACACATATTTTTTACATATTCGGCGTTAAACGTGTGATATTTAGACTTATCCGTAATCACGCTTCCGCCAAATTTTATTAATATCATTGGACAGAGACACACTCGACGAATTGATATATTTAAGGTTCGACGATCACCAAACTAGACAAAACACTCTAACATCAACCCACAAAAAAACAGAAAGTGGCTGACAGCGTTTCTGCGTTCCCGTACGCTTGCGCAATACAGTACAGGCAGAGACGTAGGCGGGCTTAACTGCCGGGTTCGGAATGGGACCGGGTGTGACCCCGCCGCTATGGCCGTCATACCAGAAACGCCTCATGTTTATTCTATATTTATAAATTTCTATAAATGACAAGTAGAAACCTTACTGATACGTGACTTCGTCATGATCAAGAACCTCATTCCAAAGTTTAATAGTCTCCAAGGCTTCCCTTTCATCCATAACATCAATTGCGAACCCGGCATGGACGACCACCCAATCTCCAACATTGGCATCGACCATCGAAAGATCGGCTTGCTTGACGACACCACCAAAATCAATATCGCCATTCTGTTCTTTTATTGCTATGATCTTACCTGGAATTGCTAAACACATGTGGTTGCTCCGTCATAATTTTAAGGATTGCTTCTGCAGGTTGTTTATTACACGCTTCGAGTGCAACTATTGCTTCTTCGCGGTCACATTGTGTTTGGGATATAACAAGTTCAATATCCTCTTCAGGCATCATAGCAGACGTAGAAACCTCCTCAGGTGATCTTTCCGTTACAGTACCAGTAATCTGATAAGTATCTGTTCCTTGTACCGTTATGACATTAACGTCTGCATCAGTAATGATGACATCTTTATCACGACATCTGATCACCACTTCAATGACATTATCCATCGACCTGTTTGTAATACCCATTTTTTTCATCGCTTGCTTCATCTGACGGGGATTGATACCTCTCATTTTAGACACGTCACCACTCGTATGTTTTAACATTTATTAAGAATTAGCCATTGTCATGACATCATGACCGATTTTATGGGTTGCAAACATAGACCCGTCGACAGTTTTTATTTTACTATTATTGATAGATGCTGCCGAAATTAATCAAATCGACCGTTTGAATCGCTAGCAGTGAATAGTATAAAATATGCATTATTACCCAGTAAATCGTACAGTAATATTCAAATTGGAAATTAATAAGTGGCACATCTTTGCCAAATCAATTCTGACCATCGAAATGCGATATACATGTTATTAGATTATTTCCCACACACGTACACCACGCATAAAATGCTATATAGGACATAAAACGTCGTACAACGCTTTCTGCGTTTAAGAGATTATAACACTTTCATATAACAGTGTCAACACAGAACACGTCGTCATAGAACATCATTTGGAAGTTTTAATATCATCTCAATGAGGACTCTATCCTTGAGAGTATGTTTTTTAAAAGATCATCTGCCACAAAAATGTCCTGAACGCCACCCTGTGCAAAATCTGAACAGCCTCCCCCATGACCACCATACATGCTTACACAATCTAGACATATGCTTTTACACTCAATTTTAGGATTTCCGGATGCCATTATGATTGTAAGGCTGTTCCCTTTTCCTATGAAAACGGCAATGTTACCTTCCTTCTTACATGCATCTGCGGCTTTTGTAAGTATAGAATTGTCAGACACGGGAAATATGCCAGAATAGATTTTGTATTCATCGATAATTTTTGGCACTAACATCTTGATAGATGTTGATACAGACATCTTTAGCTGTTTTTTTAAAAATTCTAATTCTTTTTTCACATTTGTGACGGTTTTTACGATATTTTCAGGTTTACTACCCAGACATTCAATTACTGATAAGCATGATGTAGCCAGACTCATCGATGATATGATGGCATCTTTACCTATTTTGAAATGAATTTCAAATCCTTTATTACCTACCGACGTTTTTTTGTTTACGAACAGAGCACAAATCTCTGAGGTTTTCATCACATGTGTTCCACAACACGCGGCCTTATCTACTCCATCAATCTCTATAACACTTATTCTGTCCCCTTTAATACGGTCAAGATTGATCCTTACATCTTCAATAGACGGTTCATCTTTTGTTATAGTAGTTTTGAAAACATTTCTGTTCTCTTCAATCACTCTGTTTACAAATTCCACAGCATTAGCGATTTTATCCCATGAAACATCCTTATTTACAACGAGATACTTGTCTTCAGGAGAAATAAAAATTTTCACGATAACAATATCTGTATCTTGACGCTGCAAAGCGTTAAACAGAAGGTGTTCAGCGGTATGTCCTTTCATCAGTTCATATCTTCTGTCCCAATCGATACTACACTGCACTGCGTCTCCTATTGCAAACTTGTGTCCGGGTATCTTGTGAACTATTTCTGTGTTTTTGTATTTCACTTCGGTGACGTTGAAATTGTTTATTTTACCGGTATCACAGATTTGTCCACCTCCACCAGGATAGAATGCCGTACTTTCAAGTGTGATATAATCCCCATCAATTGCTGTAATTCGAGTTTCAAATTTAGAAATATAACTGTCACTTCTGAAGAGTTCATTAGTCATAATAACACTCACGTTTCATGTTTTCATACTATTTGGGAACTCTCTTATTGATAAACGTTAAATCATCAACATGTTAAACTACGCAAACCCTTAGTAAAGGTTTTAACAAACTTATATGTGCAGCTGATTATAACAAATTAACAGCGGCTCTCCACGGATCTAATAGTTCTGGGTTTATTTTCTACCGTAAAAATTTCAAAGCAAAAAGAGACAACAGTTAACTAGAATAAGTGATACAAATTTTGATCGACTCTACACGTATACGTATAGTAAATGAACATCCAACGAGTTACAAATTTAACCTTTAAACTTTATCGTCTCCTCATCGGAACAACTGCGTAATAATAAAAAATCAATATCTTTGTCGTCTTATATGACAGAAATGATTATCGAACTTATATTGAAATTTTAGTAGCAAAATGTAAACTATTTTTAATTGTTCGATAGCGAATCATCACTTTTATGAATGTTTTTGTTTTTTAACTAACTTATTTATATAGCCACTATAGTAGCAGGGACTAATAACCTCACATGGGGTATCAGATTATGAGAAGAACGCACACCTGTGGAGACCTCAGATTTTCGGATTTGGGAAAAGAGGTATGCTTGCAGGGATGGGTAAGATTTCGTAGGGACCACGGAGGAGTTACATTCATAGATTTAGTTGATAGGTATGGAACTACCCAGGTAGTGTTTGACCCTGAAAGTCTTTCTGTCGGTATTGATACGCAAGCGCTTGCTAACATTGTAAAAACATTTACTCGCGAATCGGTTGTCTCTGTAAACGGAATTGTCAGGAAAAGGGTAGAAGGAACGAATGATATCCGTAATGATACAGGAGATATTGAAGTTCTTATTACTACGGCAAAACTTCTCAATAAGTCAGAATTACCTCCGTTCGAGCTTGGGAATCAAAAAGAGGGAATGCTTCCTGGAGAAGACGTACGCCTTGAATTCAGGTACCTTGATTTAAGAAGGACTGAAATGATTAAAACCATGGAATTTAGGAGTAGATTCGTACACTTATTAAGACAATACCTTGAATCGCAAAAATTTTTGGAAATCGAGACGCCAATACTTGCGAAGAGTACACCAGAGGGAGCAAGAGATTATATGGTCCCCTCGAGAGTACATCCAGGGACGTTTTATGCTCTTCCACAATCGCCACAATTGTACAAACAAATGTTAATGGTTGCAGGTATGGACCGTTATTATCAATTAGCCAAGTGTTTTCGTGATGAAGACTCACGCAAGGACAGGCAACCAGAATTTACGCAATTAGATATGGAGATGTCATTCGTAACGGAAAAGGACATTCAAGATAACATAGAGCACATGCTTGCTTATGTATGGAAAAGTATATACGGAAAAGAACTTCAAATTCCATTCCCCAGAATTTCGTATTTAGAAGCAATGGAAAAATATGGATCAGATAAGCCGGATTTAAGATACAATTTACCTCTTGTAAAATTATCTGACGACTTAAGAAATACAAATTATGGTATTTTTAAGAAAGTTATAGCTGAGGGTGGAGTAATTGTTGGACTCAATCTAAAGAGTGATATTGCCTTGGAAAAGGTTGGAAGAAACGACGTTGATAGATACATCGATCTTGCGAAAAAATTTGGACTCGGTGGTCTCACATGGATGAGAGTTAAAAATGGAACTCTAGAAAGCAATATTGTAAAGTACTTTACACCTGAAAACATTGAGGTCATCAAGTCGAAAATGGATGCAGAAGAAGGTGACTTATTGTTTTTCATGGCAGGCCCATGGAAGAAAACGCTTGAAGGGGCTGGATTTATGAGAAGGCAGTTGGCCTCTGATTTGAACCTTATACCGAAAAACACATTTCAATTTCATTGGCTTGTTGATTGCCCTATGTTTGAGGTCGACCCTGTATCAGGCAAAAAAGACGCATATCATCACCCGTTTGTCCTCCCATATGACAATTATAACAAAGGAGCGTGTTTTGATATTTTACTCAATGGGTACGAAATTGGCTCAGGCTCATTAAGAATATATGATCCAGATGTTCAGAAAAAAGTTTTCCACATTCTTGGTATGAGTGATGAAAAAATTGATGAAGATTTTGGTTGGTTCATCAAAGCACTTGGATTTGGAGCACCTCCTCACGGTGGGATTGCTATAGGGATAGATAGACTCATCACAGTTCTTCTGAATAAAGAGACCATCCGCGACACCATAGCTTTTCCGAAGAATAAGAAAGCAGAATCTCTCGTCGATAATTCACCTGGTAAAGTCGATGATGAAAGGCTAGAAGAGTTACAAATAATGTCTCTGGCTATCAATGACACAGATTTTGATAATATCGAAGAACTAAAGAAATAGAGTATTGAAAAATTTAAGTTCAATGCATGTAAGGGTTAAGAGCATAATACACCGCATCAAGAGCAGCTACATGCTAAGGGGGATACCCCAAACATTAAGTTATAAGCGATTGGACTCAACGAAAAGTGTCACAGAAAAAAGGTTTTAAAACATTGTAAACGGGTTTGCTGCCTACGCACAGGACTTTTTGTGGAATTCCACTAAAGTCTCTCCTCAATGAGTTTCTTCGCTGCCGATATGATATTCTCTGAAGAATATTTCCCTCTAGTCTGTTTCATAATTATACCGACAATCCAGTTAAAGGCTTTTTCATTTCTCCTATAATCGATGAGGAATGACGGGTTGTCCTCTATTATCTTATTAATAATTGTATCAAGGTCTGCCGAAATTGAAGCAGCCTTTTCAGCAGAAACGCCAGTCATTAAAGTTTTAAGTTCGAGATTGCACTGAGTGTCAGTTGTATCACCTTTATAAAATTTAGAAATTATCGTCACAATGTCATCATACTTTTCGAAATTTTTTTCGAAGGATTTCCAATTAGCGCTTATAGTTCCCATAATCCATGTCTGAGCAGTATCAACATCAGTAATCTTTGCTATTTTTTCAAATAATTTTGCAAGTTCTATGGATGTATTTACTATCTGTTTTGCAATCTTTTCATCAATTCCATATTCTTTTTGAAATCTGTCAATCATAATAAGTGGGCTTTCACAAAGTTCAATAGATTTTGCCATATTTGCGACGTGGTAAATGCCGAGGTCAGGTTCTCCTATATAGCCATAGTCTGCTTCAAACTCCTTTTTTCTTGCAGAAGTTGTAACCCTTTTTGCCTCATCAAAATGTCGAGTCTCACGCTCAATTTTACCGCCAGATTTTATAAGCTTTGTTTGTCTGACAGCCTCATATTTTAAACACGTTTCAACATTTTTAAGCCCAGTAACATTTTTGACTTCACATCTTTCACTTCCAACAGATATGTTGCAGTCACAACGAATGTTTCGTTCACCACTGTCAGTTAAACCAATAGTACTTTTAATCTCTGTCAGAAGCTCCGACAGAAATTCTCTTGCTTCAGATGGAGAAGAAAGATCTGGCTCCGTCACTATTTCAGTAAGTGGAATGCCACTCCTATTATAGTCTATAAGCGAAGAACCGTTACCGACCCTTTTGATCTTGCCTGGATCTTCTTCAAGAAGTACACGTGCAATCCTAATAGGTTTTTTGCCCAAATAAAACACTCCGTCAAACCCAATCGGCGTGTCATGTTGAGTAATTTGAAAATGTTTACATAGGTCTGGGTAAAAATATGTTTTTCTTGAAAACCACGTAGTTTCAGGTATGGTGCATTTTAGTTTTTTAGCTATAGTAAGCCCAAGTTCCAGTGCTTTTTTATTGAGTGACGGTCTTGACCCAGGGAGACCCAAACATCCGGGGCATATATGTGTATTCACAGTCTCTGTACCGGTAGTAGGACACGAGCAAAACATTTTCGATTTGGTTGGGAGTTGCACATGAATTTCTAATCCAATTTTCATGCATTCACCTCTGCATGTTTGACATCGAACGAACAATCCCATCTTTCAGCCATATCAACTAAGACATTTTCGTTCCAATGATCTGATGTAAACATTAAACCTATAGGCATGCCTTCAGAGTATCCACATGTAACGGACAAATGGGGCATTCCAGTAACGATCGGTGTCGCTGTTAGAAACTCTGACTTATAAGAGTCAAGAGTAGACATCTTCGATACGTCATCGAATTTTGGCGATATAAATGGCATCGTTGGTGTAATTATCGCATCAAATCTCTCAAATTGCCTTTTGTAATCTGCTATAATAGACTCCCTTACTCGTAATGCTTTATTGTAATACTTATCAACGTACCCTGCCATCCTTATGAGTGTTCCAAGAAGTATTCTCTTTTTCGCCTCATCCCCAAAATATTGTGAACGAAACGATGTAAAATAATCATCAAATTTCAGAGTATAATCACCGTCTTGAGGACCACATCTCATACCGCAGTATCTTGCTAGGTCCGTCGATGCCTCGGATGTGGCTATAATGGAGTACACTGAGACAGAATATTCCAGAGTTGGAATATCAACGTACTCGACATCAATACCAATAGATTTTAGAGATTCGATAGACCTATTGAAAGATTCTATGACACCTTTACTTACTTTTTTGTTATCTATTATTTGTTTAGGAACGGCAACTGCACACATCTTTTTACCTCCCAACTTTAAGTCAGGTTGAATCATTGACGTTGGGTCATGAACATCTTTACCTACTATAATCGGAAGATACTCTCTAAGAGCAGACGCCTTGAATGAAAGAATGCCGATTCTATCAAATGAATTTCCACAATCTATGAGGCCATATCTTGAAACACGACCATATGAAGGTGACAAGCCATACACTCCACAAAAAGATGCCGGACACATAATTGACGTCCCCAATGATACATGATCAAATACCGCTGCAGCGCACGCTGAACCTCCAGATGGACCACCACATGACCTTTCAATGTCGAAAGGATTTCTAGGAATACCAAATGCCGAATTCACAGAAAATGTACCAAACCCGAATTCATCCATGTTGGTTTTCCCCATTAAAAATCCCCCTACATCTTTCATCCTCCTTATTGTAGTGGAATCAAACGGAGGGCGATAACCCTCAAGAATTTTTGAACCAGCACTCGTCTCAAAGCTTTTTGAAGTTAGATTATCACTAACAGAAAAAGTAAACTTTGCGTCGGATTCTATTTTATCAGTAAAAGCGGAAAACATCCTATATGTAGTGTTAATGGTCGTTATGTTATTGACATTCATAATAGTCTTGGCCCCTTTATGTAGCCGTCATAAGTTTTCATATCTGCTATACAGTCCTCAGACGGAATTTCCATTAGAGGAACATCATCTCTCAACACGTCAGCAATTTCAACGGGATTGAATCCGTGATTTTTGATTTCAGGTGCATCGTTCAGAATCTCAAAATACCTAAACATCTCATCTAAGTCTGTGCTGTATCTGTCTAATTCTTCATCTGTCAGAGCAATATGTGCAACGCATGCAGTTTTTTTGACTATTTCTTTGTTCATAAACAGGCGGCAATTGTTTCATTCCATATTATATATTATCGAGTTAAGGTAGTCGTATAGATAATAATTAAAAATATTACTGATATCAGATACCGATCAAGATGGCAGACGATCTTTCAAAAAAATTAGCAACTGGTATGAAAGCTATGGATGATGGAGATTTTAAAAAGGCATACAGTACTTTTAAAAAACTTTGTGTAGAAAATCCAAATAATGCAGATTGTTGGTACTATAAAGCTGAATGTGGCAACATGGCATCTGGCATGTTCGGTACAAAAGTATCTAACGATGAAATTATAGAAGCCTATAGTAAGGCTATTGAGATCAATCCTAGTTGTGATTACTACGAGTCATATGGTTTGTTTTGCATCTCAATCAATAAGTATGATGAAGCGGAGAAAGCATTTACAGAGGCTGCCGAAGCGGATCCGTCTAGACTACCCAACCTATATTCTGAATTTGCTGTAGAATATTTTAATAGTGTCATGTCAACGTACGGTGATATTATGGATGACCCTAAAGCAAAAGCTCCTTACGCCAAGAAAGCCATTGAATACATGCTTAAAGCTTTTGATATAACGCCAGAAGAAGCAAAAACACTCATTTAAAAATGCGAAGCACTTCGATATCAGTGTTCCCCTCACCCAGGCTTCAAAGCCTTTAAAATGTATTATCTCCTAAGCTCCGCCATCGTTGTTGTTTTTTCCGCAAATGCGTTATGTTTATGAATAGATTCTTCAGACTCGCTCCTAACGGTAATTCTTACATCATCTGGCACATCAGAATATCTGTCTGTAATCTTCTTTAAAACAACTCTCACAATATCTTCTACAAATTTAGGGTTATTATGTGCATCAATTACTACGGCAGCCTCATCATCTCTTTTCAACAACTCAAATGTAGGTGATGAAAAAGATTCGTTAATAAGATCGATAAGGTCATCAGCTTCAATACTGACGTTCTCATCCATCGTTATCATAACGGAACAAATATTTCTTTGATTGTGAGTTATAACTGGCCATTTTTTGGAACATCCTAGAGTTTGTGTGATATTCTCTTGAGCGCATGGACAGGCGGCCATTCCAATACACCGTACACCAACAGTTTTATGAATTGTCTGTCCACGCTGATCACACGCTCCACCTATGAGTGTATATATCTCTGTAGTTTTTTTGCCATGCGGGGTTACACTATTCTTAAAATATTCAGCTTCGATATTCACATTCGCAATTGTAGCATATTCATGTTTTTCTAAGAGTAGTTTACTAATTTGTACTGCCAAATCCTCAATGCCAGTAACCGGGTTTATTATATTCTCGCTTATGATTTCTCTAATTACTTCTAAATTCCTAGACATATGGGAGCCTTTTTGATCTGCAGGGAGATCAACAGATACATCAATGGTACATACAAGCGGCTCCGTCGGAATTTCGTTATTTGGTCTGGCCACATAAATGAGTTTCCTAACGCCAGAGACCCCGACTTTGGTCAGCCTGAAACTTGTATCGATTTTTCTGCTCTGTACATCGCATACTGGCAACATGATAACAGGGGGATGACAAAAATTTTAGATAAAGATATCTTCCAGTAACCAAAAATATAGTTGACAAAACTTGATGGACGACAATCCAATTTATAGATAAACCAATTATCGTAATATGTTTTGTGGAGTAGATGAAGCCGGCAGAGGTTCTGTCATGGGTCCGTTGGTGGTCGGGGCTGTCTACATTGAAAACGATGATATTCTCAAAAAAATAGGAGTGAAAGATTCTAAAAAGCTAACGCCAGAGGTAAGAAAGAGAATGTACTGCGAAATAATGTCATCTGCGTCAGACTATTCTATTGTTAAAATATCGGCAACGGACATCGATGAAAAGAGACTGAGCGGTTTGTCTCTAAATGATATAGAACTTAATATGTTCCATGAGGCTACATCAAAGGTCCCTGTTACAAAAGTATATGCAGACTGCTTTTATGTAAACGAAATTCGTTTTTCTACTAAACTTTCAAAATTGCTAGAAAATGTTGTTGTAAGAGGACGTCATAAAGCCGATGACATCTATCCTGTAGTATCGGCAGCCTCAATAATTGCTAAAGTTGAAAGAGACCATATAATCGAAGAAATTTCGAAAGAACTTGGAGAGAATATAGGAAGCGGATATCCAAGTGACCCTCGAACTATGAACTTTATAAAAAAATGGATAAATGATAACGGGGTATTACCGCCACATACTCGTAATTCCTGGCAACCTGTTAGAAATATGCTTTCAATATCAGCGAATACGAAGATAACGGATTGGTGAAGAAGGGATGATGCGATCCAAGATTCAGTCAATGATTGATAAATTTTGTAGAAAAGTAGAGAAGGATGAGAAGATAAGAAAAGAAATTGAGATCATCACCAAAACTGTCAATATCGATCTTGGTGAAGAGACATATAATTTTAAATTGGAGCATGCGCAAATTGCTGAACTCAGTGAGGGACTATCAGAAAAAGCAGATATCACTTTAAAAACAACACCAGAAAATCTTAACGCTCTCATTGAAGGAACACTTAGGCCTATGAAGGCATATATTACAAAAAAGATCATTGTCAAAGGCAAAATAGATGATATTATGCATCTTAGAAATCTTTTCTGACTTGACCTATTGATATAATTTGGACCGCACCTTATATATATGACATCCGTCTAAGTCCGAATATAGCGAGGTGGGGTAGCCAGGATATCCCGTCGGGCTCATAACCCGGAGACCGGTCGTTCAAATCGACTCCTCGCTACCACTCTCTCTCATTCGCATTACGGTTAGAAAACGTCTTTTGAATTTCTAACATAAATGAAAGATCACCTCACACACTCCATGTCCGAAAAGGTGTGATGTGTATCACAGACGTATTTTTATTTTTATCACGACACTCCTATTGAGGACTTTTTAGATGTTTATGATAAATTTTAAAAATTTATTCATCAACTCTGATGAGTTCATCTTCTAAGATAGAAATGTCGGCGACATAGATATTTTCTGGGCACTTAAGATTATTAAGACATCCTATCCAATAGACGACGATGCCAGGTCCAAAGATCTTAGTGTAGGGTATGAGCTGTTTCTTGGAATTATATTTAAATTCGATATCGTCTCCGAACGATGCCTTACTTTCGACCCAAAAGATTTTCTTGCCATTATACAACATAGGTTCGTCAAGTAGCGCATCAGGAGTTTTTTCATATATTCCTTTAAGGTCATCCTCTGTACGATAACCGATTCCTTGCTCATCTAACCATTGATGTAGAAGGGCTTCTCCCCATTTTCCTCTTTGTCTTTGTTCTTCGTTGGCAGCGGGCGAATATATAAGGTCGTTGCCGATCACCTCTTTCAATTCATTTGCTGTTTCATCATTGAGTTGGTCTGGGTTATTGACATAATTCCAAAACTCCTTTTTGCTTGCTCCATCTTGCTGAAAAATCATCATGGCAATAAGAATTGGGGGAAATTTGAATTTCTCAGAAATTTCCATCATCGTTGCACCTTCCTTCCACAATTTAAGCATTAACTTAGATTTGGACTTCACAGCGTAGAATTTCTTCTTGACATCTCTGTTGATTTTTTGTGTGTATAAAGTCTTGATTAATTTATCGTCATAACCCTTACTAATGAAGTCGATAACATCTTTCGATCCAGAAAGACTATCGTATAGCTCTTTGTAATCCTGATAATCCATATGAGTCGCCCGATTAAAGTTTATTACGAAGGTCATCTACTGCCATCAATACAACATCTCTGACCATTGAAGTCGGTGGACAGTATGCGTTTTCGGACCGATATATGAAATCTTCAACTATAGTACCACTTGCTATAGCTGATGCAAGCCAATTTATGCGCCCCGTAGCATCCTCCCCAGCGATTATCTGTGCACCGACAATCTTATGTGAAAAGACATCGGCGCTAACTTTTACAGTAAGAGGTTTTCTATCAGGGTAATACCTGGCACGAGTAAATCCTGTCGCTTTGCCCTCTAAAGTCTTTATACCGTACCATGAAGCAAGGCCTAAAGAAAGACCAGTTCCTGCAACATGTATATCACCGATGACACCTACCCACGGGCTTGATACTGGCCCAGCAATTTTTTTATCACCAGCAGCATTCGACCCGGCAATCATTCCTTGTTTAACAGCCGTAGAACCAAGTTGACTCATGATAGGACCGGATACCACTGCTGAACGACACTGTACAACGTCCCCAGCAAGAAAGATATCACTTACTATCTTTCCATCCCTATACGGTTGCATAGCGGCTGACACTTCAACAGCTCCAAGTTGCCCAATATCGAGTTTAAGTATTTTTGGGATTGTCAGGTTAGCACAGACTCCAGTGGCAAAAATGACCATATCACACGGATAATCTATATTTGCAGCAGTAACAGACTCCACTTTTTCATTTCCATTGATCGCTTGAATAGGACTTCTCACGATGAATTTTATGCCTTTTTCCTCCAGATGCTTCTGAACTGTATCTGCCATATCCTTGTCTATAATACGCGGAATGATCTGATCCATCATTTCGACAACAACAACTTTTTTACCAATTTCGTTTAGTACCGCTGCCGTTTCTAGACCGACAATACCAGCTCCAATAATAACTATAGTTTTAGACTCCCTAAGAGCAGATTGAATAGACTGTCCATCTTTAATCGTCTTTACGACGAATACATTTTTAAGGTTCCTTCCATCAATAGGAGGTATAAAGATTGTCCCGCCAGTCGCAATAACTAGTGAATCGTACTCATATTTTTTTCCGCCAGCAGTAACAGTTTTATCTACGTCATTAACATCTGTCACCAATGTCTTAGTGATGACATCAATATTTTTTTCTCGTTTGTAATACTGTGGATCGTGCATAATGATATTATCCCAGCCAACCTTCCCTCCAATTGTCCAAGGGATCACGCATGGAGAATACGCAATATACTCATCTTCTGTAAACACAGTGATTTTTGCTTCTAAATCATATTTTCTTGCCGAGGATGCGGCACTCATCCCTGCTGCGCCCGATCCAATAACTATAATTTTTTTCGGCATCAAGATCAGATGCTTATTGAACCAATTAATATAATTTTTATCTGTAATTTACTAACATGGCTAATATGAGAAATATATTATAGACACGGTAAAAAATGAAAAATAGAATACCAAGTGAGCTAGAAGCTTTATGGAAAGAAAAGGACTTTGCTAATGGTAAAACTGTCGATACTATGGTTATGATTATGCGCACCAACGGGTGCGCATGGGCAAAGAAGGGCGGATGCACTATGTGCGGATATCGTTCCGCATCATTAAACAATGTAACAGCCGAAGATTTGCTGAAACAACTAGATCAAGCGACATCAAAGTATAAAGGCGAACCATTCGTCAAGATTTACACGTCTGGAAGTTTTCTCGATGAAGAAGAGATTCCTGCTAATATAAGAAACAAAATATTTGATGCATTTTCCGAATGTAAACGCATCTTGTTCGAGAGTCGTCCAGAATTTATAACCCGTGACGTATTGTCCACTTTACCTTCATCATCGACCATAGCACTAGGGTTGGAGACACACGATCAGGTAATTATGGAAAAAAGTATTAGAAAAGGCTTCACACCAGCGCAGTGTGAAGCAGCCGGAAATATTGTAAAAGATTGTGGGTTGTCTGTAAGATCATATCTTCTCTTAAAGCCATTATTTATGCAAGAGATGAGAGCAATTAGTAGCACTATAGAATCAGCCAAATTTGCCGACTCGTTTTCTGATGAAATTTCAATAAATCCTATAAATGTTCAGAGTGGCACTGTTGTCGAGCATATATGGAAGAGAGGTGATTATAGACCTCCATGGGTGTGGTCTTTAATCGAAGTTATGAAACAACTATCTGGCACTGTTCGCTCGAGGATAATATCATCGCCTTCTGGGGGAGGATCGTTAAGAGGGGTACATAACTGTGGCACATGTGATCAATCGGCACTTAAAGCTGTAGAAAAATTTTCGTTCTCTCAGAATATAAATGATTTAAGCGTTGAATGTAAATGCAAGACTAAATGGAAAAATTATATAACGTCAGAATTGCTGCTCGGCACTTCTGCAGATCTTGATAGAGAATTTGACAGTAGTTTGATGATAAAGAGATGAATTTTATGAATTACGACATTAAAAGAGGATGGATGAAGAATATTGAAGGCAATCTTCTCCCAAATATGATGAAAGAAATATTTGGGAATGTGATAGAACAGCAAGGTACCTTTGTATCGTCTTATGGTGTCATGGCCAAGATTAAAGTGAAAATATTATCAGAAAAAGTACTTGATGTTACTGTTGAAAACGTGGCTGATCTTCAGAACAAGTATAGTGCCGAGGATCTCGATGTAGCGATCATCGACAGTAAAAGAAACCTTAACATTTTTATGGAGAGAGCTACCGGTTTTAACATCAAGGAAAGAAAAAAAAGAATGCAAAAAAGGTGAAAAATAGGAAATTTAAAAATTTTACAAATTTTTTCCCCCTTCATTTTGTATTCAAACAGAGTAAAATTTATATATAAAATACCTGTACGCATCTCGAGATTAATACGCAAGATATTCGGCCAGACACGTCGGGCAATGCAATGAGCAACCCAAATCCAGTCTCATGTCGGTACTTATCGGGACGTGTGTGCGGTGTCACGGCCGGGGATTTAGACGTTGAAATCGACTAAAATGTGAGATTAGCGGATGCATTCTCACAGGATGTGAAATTATGTCACAAAGGAGACGTCCAAAGAGGGGGTCACGCGCGTACGGGCCCAGAAAAAGAGCGCAATCGCAAACACCCCGCTTAGATTCTTGGCCTAATACGTCAGGGACACCCAAGATTCAGGGATTTGCCGGATACAAGGTCGGTATGACACATACTTTCATAATCGACAATCGCGCAAGTTCAACAACATCCGGAATGGAACTCCAAGTGCCGGTCACAGTACTTGAAGTCCCTCCGATGAGGATAGCGGCGGTTAGATTTTACGAGAACACAATTTATGGATTCAAGACTATGGGTGAAGTGTGGGCACAAGATCTCGATCCTCTGCTTACGAAGCGCCTTAATGTCCCAGAATCCCACGAAGAATCATCACTCGATAAATATGATCTTGCAAGTGTTGAAGACATCCGTGTGATTGCTTATACCCAGCCAAAAATGATCAAAGGAGTGCCAAAAAAGGTTCCTGACATAATGGAACTTAGGATCGGAGGCGGGTCTATCAGTGAAAGACTTGCTTACGCGAAAAAAATTATTGGAAAAGACATTGAAATCAGCGATTTTACCGTGGAAGGGGCATTTGTAGACGTTGTAGCGGTTACTAAAGGAAAAGGATTCCAAGGTGCTACCAAGCGTTGGGGTATCAAACTCCTATCTCACAAGAACAGCAAGCATCGCCGCGGTGTAGCTAATCTGGGGCCCAAGAGACCCGGATACGTTAGAAGTACAGTTCCAGCATCCGGTCAAATGGGGTATCACCAAAGAACTGAGTTTAACAAACAGCTTGTGAAGATTAGTGGAGATGGATCTGAAATTACACCTAAAGGAGGGTTTCTCAATTACGGGAATGTCATCAACACATATGTTCTCATTCGTGGATCGATCCCAGGTCCCGCAAAAAGGCTTGTGAGGCTTAGAGATCCTATTAGAGCATCCACAAATGACAGCACTGAGGCCATAGATATCACCTACATCTCGATAGCATCTAAACAGGGGGCGTAGATAAGTGACACAAGCAAATGTTTATTCAATTGAGGGAGACGTTGTAGAGAAAATAGATATTCCCACAGCTTTTGATGCCCCGTGTAGACCAGATCTTATCAAGAAAGTGGTTATCGCTATAGCAAATAACAATAGGCAACCATACGGCCCATCAAAAATGTCAGGAATGAGGCACTCTGTAAGCACTTGGGGAAAAGGACGCGGGACTGCACGTGTTCAGCGCATTCATGATGGAAAAAGAGCTACAGAATCTCCGAATAACGTTTCAGGACGTAGAGCGCATCCGCCGAGACCTGAAAGAATATGGGATCTCAAGGTCAACAAAAAAGAGCGTACTTTCGCGCGAATATCAGCACTCGCCGCGACCGCATCCGCAGAGTATGTAAAAGCACGGGGTCACCAGTTTGACGATAATATTTCTTTTCCTATCGTCGTAGATGATAATGTTCAAAGTATTGCCACGACTACAAATGTATACGACCTCTTCGAGAAAATCGGAATTAGTCACGATATTGATCGTGCCAAGGAAGGAACTAAGATTCGGGCAGGAAGAGGTAAGATGAGAAACAGGAAGTATCGTGTGCCTGTATCAGTCTTATTTGTCGTGTCCGATAAACATGCACCCATAGTGAAGGGAGCAAATAATCTACCAGGAGTAGAGATAAGATCAGTTAATAGCATCAATGCGGCAGTCCTTGCGCCTGGTGGCGATATAGGTAGACTTACAGTTTATACCAAATCCGCGATTGCCAAGATAGGGGAGTGGAAGATATGAAGCAGAGTGATGTACTCATCAGGCCGTTTGTTACAGAAAAGGCAATGAACGCTGTCAGGGGGACGTCTGCGCAGAACCTTAAAGATGGTAACAAGATTGAGTTTATTGTTCATAGAGATGCTGACAAAGCACTTATCAAAACCGTTTTTGAAGAGCGATTTGAAGTCAAAGTTGACAAAATATGGACAAAAATTCAGAAGAACGGAAAACACGCAATCATCAAACTTTCAGAAGGTTACACAGCTGAGGATGTTGGAATGAGAGTAGGAGTATTCTGAAGGTGGGGAAATGGGAAAAAGATTGAGAACACAGAGACGCGGAAGAGGAGGATCCCAATACCGTTCCCCGAGCCACAGACACATCGATGATGTTAGGCTACCAGCATTTAACAATGGGTGTGGGACTGTCAAAGATCTAATCCATGCACCTGGCAGGACATCACCGCTTTCGGTCGTTTGCTTCAATGGAGTTGCGGACTATCAATTGGCGACTGAGGGTGTTTCGGTCGGACAAAAAATTGTCGTCGGAGGTAACGCAGTATCACCCGGAAATATTCTGACACTTGCCAATATCTCCGAGGGTACCAGTGTTCACAACATTGAGAAACTTCCCGGGGATGGCGGTAAATTTGTCAAGACCGCAGGGGCATCTGCAACTGTTGTTAGCAGGGGATCGACAGTTGTACTACAAATGCCATCCGGACAGCTTAAAGAGTTTAGTCCCAGTTGTCGTGCTACTATTGGAATTGTTGCAGGAAACGGAAGGGCAGATAAACCTATTGCCAAGTCAGGCAAAAAATATCATACGCTTAATTCAAGGTCAAAAGCCTACTTCCATGTAAGCGGGGTAGCTATGAATGCCGTGAACCATCCCCACGGTGGAGGTTCGCACCCTCATGTTGGTGGGCCGAGTACAATTGGTCGTAACGCATGGCCTGGTCAGAAAGTAGGCCGTATTTCTCCTAAGAGAGAATTAAGTAAGAAGTGATCTACATGGGAAAAGCAAAAATAATGGGTTCAGCAAAAGCCTCCAGGAGGAAAGCCAGGAAGAAGGCAAGCTTGATCCAGGCAAGGAGGAAGAAGGAGTTCCTTTACCGCGGTTACAACATGAAAGAACTTCTTACAATGTCATTCGACGAAGTATTGGGACTCATGCCGGCAAGATCAAGAAGAACATATGTGCGCGGATTGAACTATGAGCAGCAGATTCTTTTTGACAACATAAAGAATGCTGAGAACGGAAAGGTTGTGAGGACACATGTTAGGTCCATTCCCGTTGTTCCTCAATTTGTAGGAAAGACAGTCAGTATATACAACGGAAAAGAGTTCAAAGATATCGAGATTAAATCCGAAATGATTGGTCACTTTATTGGAGAATTTGTAGGTACTAGAAAGCTTCCTGTGCATAATGGACCTGGAGTAGGCGCTACAAGGTCTTCGAAGTTTATGCCGTTGAAGTGAGGTGTCTGATGTGAAGGGATATACAGTAACAGCAGATCCTGATACATCTGCAAAGGCAATCGGAAAGGAAATGCCTGTTTCTCCTAAACTTGCCCGTGAAGTATGTAAAATGATCCGTGGGATGAAGGTTAGCAACGCAGTTAGCGTTCTTGAAAAAATAGTTGCATTAAAAACTCCAGTTCCACTCAAAAGGTATAACAAGCGTGTTTCTCACAAGCGGGGAATAGGCCCAGGAAGATATCCTAAGAAAGTTGCTACTGCAGTTCTTGGAGTCATGAAAAGCGCCATGTCTAATGCTGAGTACAAGGGACTTAGTGTTGATGATATGAAAGTTGCGACTATTTCTGCGGCAAGAGGTAAAGTTATACCAGGACACATGGCAAGGGCACATGGAAGAGCAACACAGTGGAATCAGGAAACGGTCAATCTTGAAGTGATTATTCAGGAGGTAAAGTGAAATGGAGTCAGATAGAAAATTTGTTGCTGAAAATGTCCGTAGGGCTCTCCTGAAGAAGTATATGATGAAGGAGGTTAACCGTGCGGGATTTGGAGGACTTGACGTTCAGAGGACACCCATGGGGACACGCGTTATTCTTACTACTGAACGTCCAGGGCTTGTCATTGGAAGAAAAGGCCAGACGATTAAGAATTTGACAACGGCGATAGAAAAGCAATTTGGATTTGAAAATCCTCAAATTGAGGTGCAGGAAGTAAATGATCCTAATCTTAACGCTCAGATTATGGCAGAAAAACTTGCATTTTCCCTTGAAAGAGGTTGGCATTTTCGTAGGGCAGGTCACTCGACTGTTCGCAGGATCATGGATTCAGGAGCAAAGGGATGTTACATAATTGTTGCAGGAAAACTTACGGGACAAAGACACAGAACTGAAAAATTCAAGGACGGAAACATTAAGTTTTGTGGTGAACCAAAGGCCAATTTTATGGATCATGGCTACGCGGTTGCAAAATTAAAGATGGGAGTTATCGGGGTTACAGTTCAGATTATGTCTAAGGATGCAAAACTTCCAGCAGACATTAGCGTGATAAGCAAAACTGATGCAGCGACTATTCCAGAGACATCTGAAGACAACGTCACACCACCAGCTGAACCAAGTGCTACTACGACCACTGAAATTGAAGGAGGACAGCAAGATGACGCTCAAAGTGTCTGAAATCAGAAAAATGAGTGCTGATGAGCGTAATCAAAAGCTCAAGGAGATTCGTAACGAACTTATGCATGAGAGAGGGATATCTGCGATGGGTGGTGCCCCAGCAAATCCTGGAGCAATTCGCTCATTTAGGACAGATATAGCTCGTATTTTAACCGTGCAGAAGGAGGAGGAAGAGCTATAATGGCGGAAATCTGTCCTGTATGTGGATTACCGAAGGAGCTGTGCATGTGTGAGGAGATTGCACGCGAGCAGCAATCCGTCAAAATATCAGTTGATAGTCGTAGATATGGAAAGGTTGTGACGGTTATCAGCGGAATCAATGAGAACGATATTGATATCAACGATCTTGCTAAACAGTTGAAGAATAAGTGCGCCACTGGTGGCACATCTAAGGACGGGCGCATCGAACTCCAAGGTGATCACAAAAAGAAAGTGAAAGCTGTTCTGGAGGAGATGGGCTTCAACACGGAAGTCAGGTAGAAAAGATGAATAAAGGTGATTTCATGAGAAGCGAGTTCATCGGATTAGATGTGGAAGTACTTTCAGCGTCATGTTACTCCGGATTGTCTGGTGTAGTTGTTGACGAGACAAAAAATACATTTACTATTGACTCGGACGGAATTGAAAGGATGATTCCAAAGCCGGGTAATGAGTTCAAGTTTACGTGTGAGGATAAGAAATTTGTTGTCAAAGGAACGGATATACAATATCGACCGGAAGACAGGATAAAGAAGGTCAGGTGAAATTCAATGACTGCAGGAGTTAAAAATATTGGAATTAATGTCAATCCACCAAAGGCAGAATGTGATGACCCGAATTGCCCGTTCCATGGCAATTTAAAGGTGAGGGGGCAAATCATTGATGGCAAGGTTGTTTCCACTAAGATGGATAAGACCGTGGTGGTTGAGCGCAACTATCTTAAGTATCAACAAAAATATGAAAGGTATGAGAAAAGAGATAACAGGTATGTAGTTCACGCGCCGGTTTGTTTCAATCTTAGCGTTGGAGACCAAGTATCTATCATGGAGTGCCGTCCAATTAGCAAGACCATATCCTTCGTTGTAATCGAGAAGAGGGAATGATATGAAGGGAATTGCTGGAAATCAGACTAGGGGTCTTCAAAACGGTTCATCGCTCGATGTTGTAGATAACACTGGCGCCAAGGCAATCGAGATCATCACAGTTCCAGGATACCATGGTGTCGCAAGACGTGTTCCTTCGGCAGGGGTGGGTGATTTAATTATAGCGTCTGTTAAAAAGGGGACACCCCAAATGAGAAGACAGATTGTTTTTGCAGTCATTGTCCGCCAAAGACGACCTATGAGGCGCCCTGATGGCACTATGATCTATTTTGAAGATAATGCGGCAGTTATTACAACTGATACCGGTGAAACTAAAGGAACAAACATTAAAGGACCTGTAGCCAGGGAGGCAGCTGAAAGGTGGCCACGCATCGCGGCTACTGCAAGTATTATCGTATGAGGTATAGGCATGACGAGTAGCAAAGCAAGAATCCAGAGGAAAATGCGCATTAACGCGCCAGTTCATGTCAAGAGGAAGATGCTTTCAGCACATCTTTCCGATAATCTTAGTAAACAATATGGTAGACGTTCAGCAAGGGTCTGTGTAGGTGATACTGTTCTTGTATCCCGTGGTGCGGAAGGAATTCGTGGCGTAGAAGGGAAAGTGGTTTCTGTTATTACAAATGATGGTTCCGTTACGATTGAAGGCATCACAATCAATCAAGAAGATGGGACAGCAGTTGCACGTCCTATTCATGCATCAAATCTTCTTATCACCAAACTTAATCTTGAGGACAGTTGGAGAAAGGACGCACTTCTAAAGACCAAGGAGGTCAAAAAATGAGTGATCACTTAAAGAGACTAGCGGCACCAAGGTCGTGGCCCCTAAAGAGGAAGACTAATGTTTGGACGACAAAACAATGTCCAGGGGCTCACCCGATCGAAGAGTCAGTCCCAGCTACAGTGATGCTTAGAGATATAATCAAAATCTGTGATACGGCCAGAGAAGTTAAAAAAGTAATTGCAAACCGCAACTGTTTTGTGGACGGAAAGCCAATCAAGGACGTCAAGACACCAATTGGTTTGATGGACACACTTTCTATACCCGTTATGGACTTGTATTATCGCGTTGTGCTAACCGACAAGGGGAAGATTGCAGTAAAAACCATCAGTAAAGAAGAAGCAACATGGAAGTTAGCTATGATAAAGGGCAAAACAGTCATTACAGGCGATAAAATTCAACTCAATCTTCACGATGGAAGAAACATAGTACTCGATAAGAACCAGTATAAAACTGGTGACGTACTTAGAATTACGATTCCAGATCAAAAAATTGAAGATGTATATGAGCTAAAGGCGGGTGCGACCGTATTAATATTCAAGGGCCGACATGCTGGTAAAACAGCCGTCGTCTCTGAGTATGTAGTGACAAATGAGCCATCTGATAATATCGTTAAGTTTACAGATGGATCTGAGACAATCAAATCGAATATTTTCGTAATAGGTCACGATGAGTCTCTCATTAAACTCCCGGAGGCATAAACATGGGTGTCAGAGATATCCACATGGAGAAAATTGTCGTCAACATCGGTGTAGGTGAAGCCGGAGAAAGACTTTCCAAAGCATTGAAAGTTTTAGAGATGGTCACGGGGCAGAAGCCTGTTCAGACCATTTCGAAAACGGTCAATAAGGATCTTGGTATTCGTAAAGGTATGCCTATCGGATGTAAAGTCACCTTAAGGGGAGAGGTTGCAAAAACATTCCTGGATAGAGCGCTTCCGATAAGGGAGTTTCGTGTTCCTAGCTATTCATTTGACAAAGAAGGGAACATGTCATTTGGTGTTACTGATTACACAGATTTTGATGGCATGAAATACGATCCAGAAATTGGCATTTTCGGTATGGATATAAACGTAATTTTGAGAAGGACTGGAAACAGAATCACTCAGAGAGCATTGCTCAAAAGAAAGATTTCTAAAAATCACCGCGTTGATCGCGATGAGGCTATCCAGTTCATGAAAGATAACTTCAAAGTAAAGGTGGTTGAATGAAGCCTAAAAAGGAATATGGCAGGATTAAAGGCTGTACTAGGTGCGGTCGTCGTAGAGGCATTATTAGAAGATATGGGATGCATCTCTGCCGCCAGTGCTTTAGGGAAATGGCACCTGAACTTGGATTTAAAAAATATTCATGAGGTGATATAAGTGCAGAGTGACCCATTGAATGACGCAATGTCAATCATGAAGAATGCGGCCGTTAACGGTCAATCGGAGTGCATTATTCAACCGTCATCGAAACTCATTGGTTGTGTGTTGAAGGTTATGCAGGATAACGATTACATCAACCAATTTGAGTACGTGGAAGATGGTAGAGCGGGTAAATTCCGTGTATTGATGAAAGGAGCAATTAATAATTGTGGTGTGATTAAGCCTCGGTACTCAGTAAAAGCAACTGATCTTGACAAATACGAAGCTAGATACCTCCCAGCGCAAGATTTCGGAGTTTTGATTCTTACCACTACAGCCGGCGTAATCACACAGTCCAGTGCCAAAAAAATTGGCGTTGGAGGAAAATTACTAGCATTTGTATATTAGAGGAATCCAGATGACAATAGCAGGGAAAATCGAAAGTACCATCGCCATCCCCGATGGGGTGTTTGTCTCTATAGATGAAAACACCGTCAAAGTCAAAGGGCCTAGGGGTGAATTGAGCAGAAATTTCGCGCACCCTAGCGTAAATGTTGCCGTTGGAAAAGACGATCTCACAGTGAGTTGTGAATTTCCGTCCATTCGTGAGAAAGCAATGGTTGGAACATTTCATGCGCATTTGAGGAACATGATTCGCGGAGTTACCGACGGATACACATATACCCTCAAAACCGTGTTCTCACACTTTCCGATGAAGGTGTCTGTCAAAGGAGATAAAGTTGAGATTGACAACTATATGGGGGGCCACGCACCTCGTTTCGCTAACATCATTAGTGGATGTAAGGTCAAGGTCAGTGGCTCAGATGTGACAGTGGAAGGGAATGATGTAGAGGCGGTTGGTCAGACAGCCGCAAATATTGAGAAAGCGACTTCTAGAAGAGGTTTTGACAAAAGAACATTCCAGGATGGCATATACATTGTTCATAAGTCTCACAAGGTGAAAGAATGACTGTCAATAAACTTACGGATTTAAAGGGTTTTAAAGACAAAAATATACCCGAACTCGAATCCATTGGTATCACATCGTTAGAAGGTTTGAAAGCAGCGCTTGATGACGAGGAGAAAGTCAAAGAAATTATCAAGACTCTTTCTGGAATAGGGCCTAAAACGGTCATGTCCTGGAAAGCTGAATTAGCAGACGGATCTAAATCTCCTAAAGAAGTTAAGGATAAAGAAGAGCCTAAAGTTAAAGAGAACAAGTACGTACCGTCAATTAAGCCCGAGCTTAATGCAGATATGACTGAAGCCCTCGAGAAAAGAGCAGCAATATCCAGACGCAGGCCAGCTTTCAAGAGACAAGAGTGGTTCAGATACGTCAAACTCGGGGAATCTTGGAGGAGACCTAAGGGTATCCATTCAAAAGCGAAGCGAAATCTTAAGAGACGTCCACCAGTTGTTGATATCGGCTTCCGTGGGCCCAGAGAAGTTAGAGGACTACATCCCTCAGGTTTTGAAGAAGTTTTTGTGTACAACATCGATGGGCTCGAAAACGTCAATTCTAAAACACAGGCCGTCCGTATTGGTGGAACCGTTGGCACCAAGAAGAGAGTTGTAATTCAAGACAAAGCGAAAGAACTCGGTATTAGAGTCCTCAACAGGATGGCATGAATATGGATCTTAAGAATCAGAAAAGAATGGCAGCTGACATCCTAAAATGTGGCAAGAACAGAGTATGGGTTGATCCTGATAAGATTGAAGAGGTTACCGAGTGCATTACCCGCGCTGACATTCGCACAGCGATCGCGTCTGGACATATCAAAGCAAAACCGAAAAATGGGATATCATATGAAAGAATCAGACACGCAAAACATCAAAAGGCTAAAGGTAAGAGAAAGGGACCCGGAAGCCGAAAAGGAACAGACAATGCGCGCGTCTCTTTCAAAAGAAGATGGATATCTATAATCAGACCAATTCGAGATGAACTCAAACAACTTCGTACGGATGGTAAGATCACACCTTCGGTTTACAGATTATATTACAAAAAAGCCAAAGGCGGCGTTTACAAGAACCGTAGAAATCTTAGAATGCATATGATTAGCGCAGGACACTTGAAAGAGGAGGAGAGTTGATGGCAACAGGGCCTAGATACAAAGTCGCATTCCGCAGAAGAAGAGAAGGTCGCACTGATTACTATGTGCGTCGAAAATTACTTACAGCAGGCGAAGTCAGAGCGGTAGTTCGGAGATCTGGCAGGAATATAAGCGTCCAGTTTGAAGAGTTCGGAATAACCGGAGACAAAGTCGTTGCCTCGACAATATCCATGGAACTTAGTAAATACGGATGGAACAAGGCATATTCTAATATTCCCGCTGCATATTTGACTGGATACCTCGCAGGAAAAAAAGCGTTGAACGCAGGAATCAAATATGCGGTTCTTGACATTGGAATGCAAATTCCTAAACAAGGAGGAGTACTTTTCGCCGTAGTGAAAGGAATGTGTGACGCTGGTCTTGAGGTCCCTCACAGTGAGGACGCTGTTCCAAACGATGAAAGAATAAAAGGTGCACATATTGACAAAAGCTTTGCGGACGCCGTTGCAACCATGAAAGAAAAGATGGAGGTTGAGTAAAATGGTAGATTGGGTACCCAAGACAAGACTTGGACAGATGGTTCTCAGCGGTGAGATTACCACAATGAGTGCCGCACTTGCCGTTAAATTACCACTTCGTGAGCCAGAGATTGTTGACATACTGCTTCCTGAACTTCAAGATGAGGTCATTGACCTTAACATGGTGCAAAGGATGACCGATTCTGGAAGGAGAGTTAGGTTCGCTGTAACATGTGTTGTTGGAAACGGTGACGGTTTTATCGGTATTGGAAGAGCTAAAGGCAAAGAAGTTGGGCCATCGATAAGAAAAGCTGTTGATAATGCAAAACTTAATATTATAGAGATCAAAAGAGGGTGTGGATCTTGGGAATGCGGTTGTCAGCAGCCACACTCTTTGCCATTTGAGGTCAAAGGAAGATGTGGCTCTGTTGAAGTTACATTTAAACCAGCACCACGTGGCATATCACTAGCGGTGGGAGATGTTGCCAAAAGTATATTCGCACTTGCAGGTATAAAGGATGCCTGGGGATTTGCTAAGGGAAACACCAAGACAAAGGTTAACTACGCACTTGCAACATTCAACGCTCTCAAAATGACTTCGACGATGAGGGTTACTGACGAACAGGCAACAAAACAGAATATTGTATCAGGGACAGTCGGTGTCACTATACAGGAAACTGATGTAAGTTCAGAGGAGTGAATACGGTGTATGCAGTAATTCGTGTACGCGGACAGCCAGATGTCAACAAAGATATCGAGTATACCATGAGTCTTCTTGGTCTCAATAAAGTTAATCATTGTGTGATCGTCCCAGAAGATGATGTTATGAGAGGTATGCTCCGAAAGGCAAAGGATTATATTACATGGGGAGAAATAAGCGAGACGACATTTGCCAATATGATCCGATCTCGTGGAAGAATGAAAGGAGATTTGACAATTAACGACGCTTACCTAGAAAGTCATACCGATTTCAAAACATTTGAAGAAATGGCCAAGGGTATAATCAATGGTGAGTGCAAGATTAGCAATATCATAAAGCCAGTGTTCCGTTTACATCCCCCAATCAAAGGGTATGAAGGTAACAAACGTTCGTACAAAAATGGAGGGGCACTCGGCTACAGAGGCGAAAACATAAATAACCTCATTTCAAGGATGTTGTGATAATATGCCGAGCAGAACAAAGAAATTCAGAGGTTTAAGAACTCATGGACGTGGAAAAAAGTCCGGGCGTGGAGCGGGAATTATAGGCGGACATGGTAATGCTGGACTCGGCAAAACTAAGAAAATTCAGACGCTGAAGAATGATAGGAACTATTTTGGTCGTCAAGGTTTCAAAAGACCTCAATGTACTATTAAGGTAAACAGAACCATAAACGTCGGTGAACTTGCAGAGAAGCTTGATTATTTTGTTTCATCAGGATCCGCTAAAAAGAACGACGATGTTTATGAGATAAATCTTGCAGACGTAGGTATTGACAAACTTCTTGGAACTGGTAATATTAATGCCAAGGTTAAAATCACCACAAATAAAGCGTCTGTCATCGCCTCAAAGAAGATTCAGGACGCTGGGGGCTTTATTATCAACACCGATATGACCATGGTTGAAGAACATACACAGTAGAGATAATGGTGAAAATTTAATGGCAGAAGAGTCAAAAAGTCTGCTGTACAAGATTAAACCCATATCTGATAGGCTTCCCGCCGTCAAACGCCCGGAAGGGCACGTGCACTTTAGAACCAAGATGATGTGGGTAGTCGTAGTGTTGATCGTCTACTATGTGATGACCAACATTTATATATACGGCCTTGACAAGGGGAAGGCTCTCGACTTGTTCGCTCAATATAGGACGATCATGGCGGGAGCTTCTGGATCTTTACTTCAATTGGGTATTGGACCGATAGTTACCGCATCTATTGTAATGCAGTTATTTGTCGGTGTAAAAATCATTAAACTTGACCTGACAAACAAAGAGGATAAGGGGTGTTACCAGTCCGTACTCAAATTGTTGGTCATTGTAATGATTCTCCTTGAAGCAATCCCGCAGGTATTTGGATACTTAGTGCCATCCTCATCATTTTGTTCTAAAGTAGGTGGAGAAGGGATAGGAAAGGCCCTTATCATTCTACAAATTGCATTTGGGTCGTACATATTGTTCTTAATGGACGAAGTTATCTCAAAGTGGGGTATCGGAAGCGGTATTTCACTATTCATTGCGGCAGGAGTTGCGGAAGCTCTTTTCACGGGAACACTCAATTGGGACCCAATATCAACCGCACATCCGATGGATGTATCCAACCCGCCCGCAGGTACAATTCCAAAAATTATTTACATACTAAGTAACTACTCGTTCACGGATCTCGGCACACACGGGTACGATGATATCCTTTTAAGTCCACCCAATCCGCTAATCGCATTAATAGGTACGGCAGCAATATTTTTCGTCGTGGCATATCTCGAGTCTGCGCGTATAGAATTGCCTTTATCGCACGGTAATGCAAGAGGAGCCAGAGGAAGGTATCCAATTAAGTTGATTTACGCAAGTAATATTCCAGTTATTCTTATGTCGGCATTACTCGCAAACGTCAGTATGTTTGCTTTTTTACTCTATAGCAATGAAGCACTTAGCCACATCCCGCTTTTAGGAAATAACTCATGTATCGGATACTTTAAACCGATGGAAACATCAGCATCAGGTGGGTTAGCATGGTATTTATCCGCACCATCAGGTATTACGTCATGGCTTATACCGATATTAGACCAGCAATCGGATCCGTCTTCGAAAGGACCCCTTCTTAATTTAATGCATGTACTTGTCTACGTATCGGTCATGGTCATCGGTTCAATATTGTTTGCAAAATTTTGGGTAGAAACTACCAATTTAGGTCCAAAAGCGGTAGCCAAGCAAATTCAGAAAGGTGGTATGCAGATACCTGGATTTCGTCGTGATCCACGCATACTTGAGCGTGTGCTAGAGAGATACATCCCCACAGTTACTATACTTTCTGGGGCTATTGTTGGATGCTTGGCAGCATTCGCTGACCTTATAGGAACGACAGGCAACGCAAGTGGAACTGGAGTTTTACTTACGGTTGGAATTTTAATTCATTTTTACGAAGCGATGGGTCGTGAACAGATGATGGAAATGAATCCTCTTGTAAGAGAATTTTTTGGAGCTGAGTGAATGAGTGAAGAGGGGCAGACTCAACAACCTGCCACGCCCGATATGTCCAATATGTGGCGCATGATGCTCATCATGATTTTGACCTTTGGGCTCTACTTTTTGGATGGTAATGATCACATAATAGGCAAAGGGCTGAATACAGTGTTTCAATTTATTGATTTTAAAGGTCAATTTCCGGTCCTTGTATTGATGTTTATGGGGTCCATCATGATTTTATTCAGCTCAGGCATAAGGGCGCTAATGACTGACACTTTAGAACAACAAAAAGCGCAGTCTTTCAGTTCCGCGTTCAGAAAGGAATTTCGTCAAGCAAAGTTGGATAACAATTTGTACAAAGTAAAAAAACTTACAAAAATGCAACCAATGGTGATGCAAAAGGGTATGGAGTCAAGTAATCAGATGATGAAAAGCATGCCAATAACGATGCTTATTGTTGTCCCCATATTACTCTGGATTAGGTATTTTGTATCTACCACAGCATTCGAAGCTAATACCATGGTCATAAGCGTACCGTGGGCCATGAATGCAGTTAACTTAATAGATATTTACTGGATATTTCCCGCATGGATCCTCATTTATTCGCTTATGAGTATACCCCTTGGACGAATAATTATGAGTGTAGTGAGGGTCTTCCAGTTTAAAAAGCGTCTTCTTAAACTGGAAACAAAAGCTGATGACACAACATGAGAATAACGATTAGCGGCCCTCCTGGATCCGGAAAGACCACTACATGTAGTAGACTATCTGAGATACTCGGTTTTCGGGCGGTGGTTTTCGGAAATATATTCCGTGAAATGGCCGCTGATAGACATTTTTCGCTCCTAGAGTTTAGCGACTTGGCGGAGAAAGACCCTTCAATTGACAAAATGATTGATGACAAGATTCTTGAAATAGCAAAGAATAATGAGGACGTAATTTTAGAATCACGTTTATCCGCCTATATGGTCAGCAGAAACTCGATTCCCGCATTTAAAATATATCTTTACGCAAGTCCAGAGGTGCGTATGCGGAGAATCGGGATGCGTGAACGTCAACCGTCTAAAGAAGTTAATAAAGATACTTTAAAACGTCAAGCATCTGAGTCGAAACGCTATATGGCCTATTATGGTATCGATATATCTGATATGAGTGTTTACGATCTTATTATAAACACTGATAATTTGAATTCTGATGAAGTAGTTAACACCGTTTTAAAGGCAATAGAGAGTCACAAACATTGATTAAAAACTTAATATCTTTTTCAAAAAGAGACCGAACAAGACAACAGAGCGCCACACACCACGACTTTTGCAAATATATTTTTAGCAAAGAATAACAAATAAGTTTTAGACACAACTATGACGCTTATGATCGCAAAAAACGACAATAGGGAAAGCAACAACATATTTTTTAAAACATGCATGGACAGAGAGAAAACTATCAAAATCGAATATCATCGGGCGCATCGCTATTTTATGAATTCTGAGAACATTTATTAATATACGACATTTTAATAAAGAATATAGGTGGCGGGGTGCTTTTTCACAGGAAGGTCATATTGATAGAACACCAAACTTTGGAGATCGGTAAATTCGACATTAAGGTAAATGGTGCTTACGATAACATCAAAACTTTTCCGCTACATGTAAAGAAGGGGAAAAAATTATTTGTATACGTAAAATCAGACAACGGCGTTGATATCAGTATCGTAGACAGTATGGGCATGAATGAAAAATTTGTGGGGGCTGTCAAAGATAAAATAATCGGCCCCCTCCCGATAAATAATAAAGGTACGATGGCGCTGGTTCTCGGGGTGTTCCCAGGAGACTTATCGCACGTCGAAATAGAAGCGTGGATGAAGTGATCAGATGAAATATAATCCGAGGCAGACAGACAACTCATCCCATGAAAATAATAGGGACCTAAAACTCCTTAGCAAGTACGATAAATTAGTGCTTATCGTGTTTGCTGCCACACTTTTTACATGTGTAGGGGCCACGGTTTTCATGATATTGGTATTTAATGCTGATGTTGTGAATTCTATGATGATAGTCACTGGCCCATTTTTTATTCTTGGCCTTATGTGGTATAATCATGAGAAGAAATGGGATGTATTGATATTGATCATAGGGCTTTCTGCAATGGTATACTACTTTACACATGGATGGATCGCCGGGTCTACACTTGGAACACAGTACAGTTCAAAAGGTGATTTTCTTCTTCTATTTGCAATAGATTTTATTCTTGTGGGATCGTTCGGCGTTGTATCAGTCGTATCTGCTGTTCAAAGGCTTGTATTTTTTAGGATCGTCAGCGTGATCAGGTCCATCAATCTAAAAGAAGACATGAATTTGACAGAGAAGATAATTGCTTTCATGTTTAATATTCCCAGTGATCTTGATACCCGCAATTTAGACATGAATACAAATCTCTGCAGAGCATCTATCCCATGGAAAGAAATTAGAGAGACCACGGGCATGAGCTTAATGATCGCCACTTTTATTTGGATGTATTTCTCAATGAGTCCAACGTTTTCTACAATCAGCTCTTTTTCTAATATACCTCTGTACGTTTTTGCCATAATCCTTTATGTCCCAGTGATTGTGATGCCCTGGTCAATATTTTATGCGTTGGATGTAAGGGTAAAAACACGTTTTCGTTCGTTTAAACTCTATGACGGCATTAAAGGAACAATTAAAAGAATAATGCTCCCAGTGTTCGCAGCCCTGGCATACGTGTTGATCGCGTTTCGTAACAATGACCCAATGACAGTTCTAACGTTCATAGGTACATCAATACTGATGATTATTTTGGTAACCGTATGCACCTCAACAATTTATTACACATATTTCGAAAATAAACTTGTTGATGATATAGTGCCAAAGTGGAAGACATTTAACCCGGCAGAATTACTCATGACCGTTAACGACAAACAGCCAAAAGAGGAATATCCGGGCACTCCCCAAAGAGACATGACTAATTTTGGAGAATTTACCTTTAAAGAATGAATCACATCATCGATTCATTTGGTCTTCCAGGCTTAGTGAGGGAGTCAAGGATAGGCAGAAAGATTTTACCAGAGCTGAATCCCTCGGTTCTGTTAAGACCAATAAGCTCAGGTTCTTTCGCGCTATCGATAATGACCTGACACTTTTGATAGTCATCATTAAGAGATATGAAAGGTTCGTTAATGTTATCTTGCGCTATCTCTAAGATTATGTCAGCCATAAGCTGTATATCGTCGGGTGAACAATCCTCCGGAAGGCGTAAAATTATACTATGGACTTCAGTAGAACCGTTAAACATGTGACTGACTTCAGTTTTGTTCATGAGTTCCACGAATTTTTCTCTATTCTTGTGTTCTGATGAGAGTTCCAATATACGCTCTGTCCAAACCGGCCCAATGTCAATATATAGGACTTTTTTTCCAAGTACTTTCCACATAACACCTGTATTTACCGTTTAAAATAAACTGCTTTGCCCCCTCGCATGTTTTATTTATATTAGCTTTATAACATGACGAAGATCAATGGCAAAGTTTACAGTTACACCATGGGAGGTAACCGGGAATATCGATTATGACGAGATTCAAAGGAAGTTTGGCACAACACCCATTGATGATACGCTTATACAAAGAATCACTAAATATGGTGACCCACATTTTATGTTAAGGCGAGGGATATTTTATTCACATAGAGACTTGAACTGGATACTTGACAGATACGATGCTGGAAAAAAATTTGTCTTGTATACCGGAAGAGGCCCCTCGGGGGGTACTCATCTTGGCCATATAATGCCATGGATGTTTGCCAAGTGGATCCAGGATACCTTTGATGTGTCTATGTATTTTCAAATGACAGACGATGAAAAATTTTTATTCAAAGATTTAACACTACACGATATTAGAAATACAGCCTATGAAAACGCTCTTGACTTCATAGGTTTAGGGTTCGATCCCGAAAAGACCAAAATTATACTGAATACGGAATGTGTGAAAACTCTTTACCCGTTGGCTTTAAAAGTTGCTAAAAAGGTTACATTCTCAACAGCAAAAGCGGTATTCGGATTCGAAAATTCTGCCAATATTGGTCAGATATTTTATACATCAATGCAAGCTGCACCAGCATTTCTGGCGAGTGAGACAGAGGGCAAAGAGATTCCGTGCTTGATTCCATGTGGTATAGATCAAGATCCACATTTTAGAGTAGCTAGAGACGTCGCTACAGGATTAGGGTACCCTAAGCCATGCATGATTTACTGTAAAATGTTTCCGGGACTAAACGGTGAAGATAAGATGTCATCTTCTGATGAAAACATCACAATATATACTGTAGACACACCAAAAATTGTTAAGAAGAAAGTTGGAAGAGCGTTTACCGGAGGGTGTGTGTCCGTAGACGAACAAAGACATAAAGGTGGCAATCCGAACGTATGCGCTGTTTTCAAGTATAATTATTGTATGTTTGAACACGATGACTGTAAACTTGAGGAACTGTCCAATAGATGCAAAAACGGAGAAATCCTATGTGGGGAATGTAAGGCTATTCTCACACAAAAGATTAACGCATTCTTGGAAAAGCATCAGGCAAAAAGGGAGGAAGCTAGAGAAGTTGTAGACAGTATGACTTTTGACGGTTTTAAATGGTGAGTGTGATGGACAGCGAGATTATCAAAGGTCTTAGTTATAATGAAAAAAGGTTGCTGCTGGCACTTAATGCCGCTGGTGGTGTCTCTGCACCAGCAGAAATAATCAAGAAGGGAGAATTTAGTTTAGAGGCAGAGATCATGGGTTCAGCATCATGGCTGAGCACAAAAGGTCTCGTTGTTATCGATGAGGAACATGTTACATTTTACGTGTTATCAGATAAAAAGATCGCAGAAATCGGCCTTGCAGAAAGGCGTGCGATACAGATCATCGATAAAGCAGGCGGTCAAATAAATATGGCCGATCTAGCGAAGTCTATGCCTGGAGAAGACAAAATTGCTGTTGGATGGATGAAGAAAAAAGGTCTCGCTGACATTAGAAAAGAGGGAGTTAATAAAGTACTTGTGCTCACCGATGAGGGAAATAAAGTTCTAAAAAAGAAAATGCCTGATGAATGTTTTATCGACATGCTAACACAGGGGCCTATCTCTAAAAGCGATGTAGACGAAAAAATTGCGAAAGATCTCATGGGTCGTCAAGGAATGATCACTGAGAACGTAATTATGAAGCGAACTATCAGGCTCACAGATATGGGTAGGGAAGTCATTGCATCTGGCATTGAACTTAAAGAAGAAATAGCACAAGTCACTGACAGTATTATTCAATGTGGTAAGTGGAAGAATTCCGAATTCAGAAAATATGATGTGCAGACATTTGCTCCTGCCGTTTATCCAGCCAAAAAACATCCTCTTTCAAGGCTCGGTGCAGAGATAAGAAGACTTTATACCAGTATGGGATTCACTGAGTTTGACGGAGAATATGTTGAGCCAGCGTTTTGGGATCTAGATGTTCTTTATGTTCCGCAAGATCACCCAGCAAGAGAATTACAAGATACATTTTACTTGAGCAATCCTAGAAGATTCGATCTTAGTCCTTATGAAGACCTTATAAAGAAAGTTAAAAGCATTCATGAAAATGGGGGGGACACTGGATCCATAGGGTGGGGTGGAAAATGGTCTAGGGAAATAGCGGAGCAGGCTTTGCTTAGAACGCACACCACAGTTAACACGATCACTTATGTTTCTAAACATCCAGAGGCACCCGCGAAAGTATTTTCACTTTCAAGAATATTTAGAAAAGAGTCTATTGATGCGACACATCTTCCAGAGTTTACTCAGATTGAAGGTATAGTCATAGACGAGAATGCTAACTTTGACATGCTTGTCTCGTTGATTAAAGAGTTTTATTCTAAGATGGGATTCGACCAGGTAAGGATAAGGCCGGCATATTTTCCATATACTGAACCATCTCTGGAAACAGAGGTATTTTTTAACGGTAAATGGATGGAACTGGGAGGAGCCGGTATTTTCAGACCTGAAGTAGTTGCACCGTTCGGTGTAAAATATCCAGTGCTTGCATGGGGACTTGGTTTTGAAAGGCTCGCAATGTT
>JAKSHX010000040.1 GCA_024399155.1 archaeon
ATTCCGTTCATAGGTGAGATGAATAAATCAAAAATCATCAACGTAGCAGCCAGAAAAAATGTACTTCTTTCCCCAGACGCTGTCGAGACTATAATGTCCAATTCAGATCCAGTAACTTTCATTAACACAATAATAACTTCGGTTGCAAACAATCAGATGTTTATAACGAAAAAGGACGTTATGAGTTATTTAGAAGGAGAAACAAAAATAACGAAATTATCGAAAAATTTCGTACCTCACAATAAATCGAATAACGAGATTAAAGTTATTAACAACACGGATGTGACGGGCAACTCTACATGTATCGGAGATATCGATGACTTTTGTAAATATTTCATAAGTAGGTACAACACCCTTAAAAGAATAATTGAACATAGAAATGATTTCGGTGGTCATGCATGGAAGATTAAGGATGCTTTAGAGGCAGACAGGGAGTGTCGCATTATAGGCATTGTTAACGATTATAAAATCACTGCTAGTGGAAATGCAATTCTTACTGTTGAAGACGACGGTGGTGACAAACATAGTATCTGCAGGATATTAATCTCTAAAGATTCCCCATGTATTAACAATACATTTGTTACAGATGAAGTTGTAGGATTTATTGGTAAGATGTCTAGAAGCAAAGATGGAAAAAAATCTTCGACGTTCATTGCGTCAAAAGTCATAAAACCTGGCATCCCAAATAATCACATATGGCAATTTTCAGATTCTGATTCAACTGTAGCGTTTCTTTCAGATATCCATATAGGAAGTTATACCTTCCTAGAGAAAAGATGGAAAAAAATGGTTCAATGGCTAAATAATAACTGTGAGTCTAAACAAATTAACTATCTTATAATGTCCGGTGACGTGGTTGATGGCATAGGTATTTTCCCTGGACAAGAGAAAGAATTAGTAATATCAGATATATACCAGCAGTACGAAAAATTAGCAGAATATCTCAAAGATATACCTGATCATATCAAAATGGTTATCCACCCTGGTAATCATGATGCATGCAGACCTGCAGAACCACAACCTGCCCTGGACAAAATATTTAGCAACTCATTTGACTCGAACGTCATGATGTTGGGTAATCCAGTATATATAGAAATCGAAGGGAGAAAGATTCTTACATATCACGGGAGAAGTATTGATGATTGGGTTGCAAATGTTCAGCAATTAACATATGATGATCCTTTAGCTGTCATGAAAGAAATGCTTAATTCTCGCCATTTGGCTCCCATATATGGTCAAAAGACAGCACTTGCTCCGGAGAAAAAGGATTTTATGGCGATAGAGATTGTGCCTGATATTTTCGTATCTGGGCATGTCCACGGATATGGGTCTACAGATTATTTAGGAATAAAAGTCATCAATGCATCCACCTGGCAAGATCAGACTGAATATCAAAGAATGCATAACTTCAATCCCAAACCTGGTGTAATGTCTATGGTTCACCTCGGTACTGGGAAGTGCACAAAAGAAATTTTTACGTAAGCCCTCCCTAAAAATTTATAAAATTTTTTAAGAGAAGTCATTGGTGTTCCCGCATTTGACTCAAATTGTGGCGTTATGTATTAATGCCCAGATGATTATAATAAATCCCAAGATAAGCATCGAGTACGCCACGATCCAAGTAATCTTGGTAAATTTGATTAGTTTGCGTGGATCATTTTTAATTTTGAAATAATAGCCCTCAAATAATTTCATTTTTTATGCTGCTTCTCCTTTGTCCTTACCTTTCAAAAACTTTAGGCGAATAGTACTTTCTCTATCCATTTCTTCAAGGCGAAACCTAACGAAAGCTATCGACTCTTCGAGCTCAGGTATAACCTTGAACTCCATCGCGTTAACTCTCCTTTTAGTTTTCTCGATCTCATTGAGAAGTTTTCTCATTGTTATCTCGACTTCTGCAGCACGAATAAGCGTGTCCAATAATTTCTCAAATGCGTTAGATGCCTCTTCGATATACGCTGATGTAGAAATGACACCGTAGCCTTTGGATTCAAGATTGACTTGTTTAAAATTTGCTTCAATTTTGGGCACAGTCATTCCCATAATATTCTTGCTACTTACTTTAACATGCGGTTCCGTTTTTAGAGCGTAAGCTGCACTCTTAACTGCGATTTCTCCTTCTACTGCTCTAGCTATAGCAATCTTGGTCATAGCTGCTTCGTAATCTGAAGTAACTGACCCGTGCATTGCCTTAACTTTTTTCATCACATCAAAAAACTCAATAATGAGTCCGTCTCTCTTCATTTTTATAATTTTATAACCGCTTTTGGTAACTTTAACCTTCTTCTTCAACTCTATAAGAACTGAACGTGTGGGAGTGATGTTACTGGTAGGCATAAAATTCACTTTTTATTTGGCATGTATTGTTCGATGTATTTACGACTGATCCTAGTAATCTGATCTGAATCGAGTGTGGAAATAAGATCCCATCCAATTGCAAGTGAATCTTCGATTGAACGATCCTCATCATAACCTTGACGGACAAACTTATCTTCGAATAGGTCTGCAAAGTGCAAGAGTTTTTTGTCTTTTGAGGATAAAGAATCTTCTCCAACAATTGCAACTAATCCACGAAGATCTTTACCTTCTGCATATGCTGCATAAAGTTGATCAGAAACCCCTTTATGATCTCCACGTGTTTTACCCTCTCCGGTTCCTCCTCCCATTAATCTACTAAGGGATGATGAAACATTGATTGGCGGATAAATACCCGCACGGTGGAGTTCTCTTGACATAACAATTTGTCCTTCAGTGATATAACCTGATAGATCTGGAATAGGATGTGTGATGTCATCACCGGGCATCGATAAGATTGGAATCTGTGTAACAGTTCCCTTTTTTCCTTTAATTCTTCCTGCACGTTCATAAAGTTGCGCGAGGTTGGTATACATGTAACCAGGATAACCACGCCTTCCAGGAACTTCTTCTCTCGCTGCTCCGATCTGACGAAGTGCCTCGCAATAATTAGTAACATCCGTCATTATGACAAGGACTTGCATCCCCAATTCGAATGCCATATACTCTGCAGTTGTAAGACCAAGACGAGGAGTAATAATGCGCTCTGCAGCAGGATCGTCAGCAAGATTCAAAAATACCACTGCATTCTTTAGCGCACCGGTTCTTTCGAATTCTTTCATGAACGTCTGCTTTTCTTCATTTGTAATTCCCATGGCGATGAATACGACGGCGAATTCCTCATTTTCTCCACGAACTTTGGCTTGTCTTGCTATTTGAAGTGCTAAATCATTATGGGGGAGTCCCGACCCCGAAAATATGGGAAGCTTTTGGCCTCTAATAAGGGTATTCATACAGTCAATGGTAGAAATTCCTGTTTGAATAAAATCAGAAGGGTTGTCTCTTGCCCACGGATTAATAGCTGCACCAACAATGTCAAGTTTTTTTTCAGGAATAATAGCTGGCCCACCATCAATAGGATCGCCGGCGCCTGTAAGAATCCTTCCAAGCATTTCCCTGGAGACGGGCATCTTCATTGTTTCGCCAAGAAAACGAACTGAAGTGTTTTTATCAATTCCGGTAGTTCCCTCATAAACTTGGACAACAACAATATCATCAGAAGTGTCAAGAACTTCACCTCTCTTCACGGAACCGTCTGGCAACTTAATGCTGACTAGTTCACCATATGACACCGGATCTGTTTTCTTAACAAAGACGAGAGGCCCTGCGATTTGTGAAATTGTCTTGTATTCTTTAAAAAATTCAACCATTTCTACACCCCTAACTCCTTGAATTGTGTATCGAAATCTACATCAATTGCATCAAGTTCTGAATCAATCGTCTCTTCATATTTTGATCTAATAAACCTCTCTCTGGCAGGAATTGCGATAATTTTGTCAACAGTTACACCTGCAATGAGAGCCTTCTGTGAAAAATCAGAAAACTTTTTGATGAGTTTCATCATTTTGTATTGCCTTGATATAGGACAGTATGTGTCTATAGGATCGTATGCATTCTGTTGCAAGAAAATTTCTCTGATCATTTTGGTTACTTCGAGAATAATTTTTTGTTCGTCTGGAAGTGCATCTGAACCAACTAACTGAACAATCTCCTGCAACTCGGCTTCTTTTTGAAGTAATTGCATAGCCCAATCCCTTAGTACAGGAAATTCTGCGTCTACATTTGTGATATACCAATCCCTAAGTTGTTTGTCATATAATGTGTACGATGTTAACCAATTAATAGTTGGAAAATGCCTTCTTTCTCTTAATTTTGTATCTAATGCCCAGAAAACACGGACGATACGAAGAGTATTCTGTGATACGGGTTCCGAAATATCTCCACCAGGAGGAGACACTGCACCGATAACTGAAATAGACCCTTCTTGTCCACAAAGCACTTTCGCCTTGCAGGCACGCTCATAAAACTCTGATAATCTCCCAGCGAGATATGCTGGATAACCTTCCTCCCCAGGCATCTCTTCAAGTCTTGAGGAAATTTCTCTCATCGCTTCTGCCCATCTCGACGTGGAATCTGCCATAAGAGCCACGTTATATCCCATATCTCTGTAATACTCCGCTATGGTCATCCCTGTATAGACGGATGCTTCTCTCGCAGCCACTGGCATATTGGATGTATTTGCAATGAGGACTGTTCTGTTCATTAGAGGATTTCCGGTTTTGGGATCTTCTAAAGCGGGGAACTCTGTAAGAACTTCAGTCATCTCATTACCCCGCTCTCCGCATCCGATATATACGACAATCTCTGCATCTGACCATTTAGCTAGTTGTTGTTGTGTAACTGTTTTTCCAGTCCCGAATCCTCCAGGGATTGCAGCAGCTCCTCCCTTTGCGAGCGGAAACATTGTATCAAGAACCCTCATACCAGTGACGAGTGGAGCGTCTGGTTGGTGTTTTTCAATGACGGGTCTTGGAATACGAACCGGCCACTTTTGCATCATGATGATGTCCTTTTCACCGATTCTAGCGATTGGCTCCTCCACTGTGAAATTTCCGTCACTGATACTTTCAATTTTGCCTTGTACGTCAATAGGACACAATATTTTATGTTCAATTGTGCCTTCCATAACAACGCCTATGGCTTGTCCTGGAGTAACTTCATCACCGATCGCAACAACAGGTTTGAATTCCCACTTTTTTTCTCTATCTAAACCGGGCGCGGAAACCCCACGAAGAATGTAATCTCCCATTTTTTCTTGGAGTACTGGCAATGGCCTTTGAATACCATCGTAAACAGAATGAAGTAAACCGGGACCCAATTCTACAACGAGAGGTTTGCCCGTGTTAGTGACCGGTTCTCCCGGTTTGATACCAGACGTATCTTCATAAACTTGGATAATTGAATAATTATCAACAATTTTAATAACTTCACCCATCAATTTTTCATTTCCAACGTGTACAACATCATACATACGGGGCGATATGCCTGTAGCAGTGACGACTGGTCCAGCAACCCTGTAAATTCTTCCCTCATTACTCATTTACTCATCTTCCTTATACAAATCGACACCAATCGCTCTCTTAATTTTTTCACGAAGATCTGTGACGCTATCTCCGACAGAAACAACAACTGGATGAATTGAATTTATTATTTTGTTCTTAATATTTGTAGATAAACCCTGAAGATCTTTTGCATTCACTGCTAGTATATCAATTTCTGGATCGGCAAAAGCCTCCATAATTTTTTCATGATAATTTCCTGGTTCTGCAATAAATACGCGCCTAAGTCCGGCGAGCCTAAACCCGAGTACAAACTCCTCGTTTCCAATGACTGCTATCTCCATCAAATCACCAATAAACCACCGATGATATCCTTATCTAGGCCACTTTCTATACCCCTTGCAATTATTCTGATGTTATTGACTTCGTTCTCTTTGCGTATCATATAATCAATAATTGGAATGATAGACAGTGGATGCAAATATGAAAATGACTGAGTCTTCTTCATCTTATATTTTTTCATTCCAATCATAACATCTTTGAGTGACTTGGTATTTGTATCTAGCGCCTCTTTTATGTCTTCATAGAAACTTAATTGTGCTAAGTCGTCTACCGTTGCAGAAAGTGTTTCGGCATTAGCAAGTCTGACGACCAATTTTTTACTAATGTCCTTTCCTCCGGGTATAATATATTTCATTATATTATTTCCGTAAACCCCTTCCATTTTTAGTTTCAAGATTGTCTCTATATTGGTTATGTCAATTTCTCTTCTTATAAAATCTTGGTACAGTTGCGTGGGTTTTGATAATGGATTGATGCTTGAAAGAAGTTGTTCATAGCGATATTTATCGAGAAAATCTTCAATGATTGCCAAGTTATTTTCTTTGTTATATGTCTCGATAACTTCTACAGGTATGACCTTACCTATATTTTTACAGTGATCCAGAACCTCTTCTCCTGTTTCAAGCGAAACGAGTTTATTCAAAAATGTGCTGTCCAGATTTCCTGCCGGAATTAGATCTTCTCTAATACCGTCTGCATCGAGTCCAAAGGACTTTCCGCGGAGAATCACTTTAAGATTCCAAATATCCCATTTTTCCAAATACTTAGCAAGTGTATCATGTAGTTCTCCGTTAGTGGAGTTTAAAATGCTCCTGAGAACTCTGGCCATATTCATGTACGTTGCATGTTCTATGAGGTCGACACCATCAAACTTACTTGTAAGTTCTGTGATCTCCTTCATATAACCGCATTCACTAATGTAGCGCGAGATTTCAGGGAGGCTCATTAGAAGCATTTTTTGATAAGTGTCGTTACCTATCAAATATGCTTTTTTTGCTTTTACGCGGGCGACCGCATACGCGTAATTACCTTTTGCTTTATGTCCGAACATGCCCTTCACCCGAAGAGGATATCAGACAGATTTTTTATCTCACGATCCCACAGCATCTGGATGATTGTCTTGTATTGCATATCAATTTGAATGGTTCTGTCTTCGTTCTCAAAAATAATACCGCCAGTTATTTTACTATCGGTGACAACCGAAGAAACCCCAAGGTCTTCTGCTGAGAATTTATCTATCTCGGCAAGGTATGCCCTTGGGTTATCAATGACTCTTTTTGAAATTGACACCATTTGTTTATAATGCTTTAATTTCTTATTTGCAGGCAGAGATTCGAAAGAGGTAAGTATTTCAGAGAATACCTTTGTAAGAACTTCATTCTTTTTTGATAAAACAATTTTTTTATTCTCAAGTTCTATGCTCGACAGTTCTTGACGTCTAAGGCGTTCTATTACATTTTTAAGTTTTTTTTCCTCTTTCTCTTTCATTGATGCGATTTTCGAATCTGTGTCTGCAATGATATTAGCAATCTCTGCATCCGCATCTGCTCTGATGGTTGCTATAATATCTCCGGCAGATTTGTTGATCTCTGACTCTATATCACCTAATGCCATGAAACGGCCTCAACCCATGATTATTAAGATAGCTACAACAAGTCCGAAAATAACGATCGTCTCAGGAAGAACCATCAAAATCATGCCCTTTCCGAAAAGATTTTCATTTTCTGTCATTGCACCGATTGCCGCTGCCCCAACATCCTTCTCTGCCAAACCTGCAGCAATACCTGTAAGTCCGACTGCAATACCTGCACCAATAGCTGCCAATCCCTCATCCATTTTTTACACCTCTATTTTACATGTTTGTATGTTTACTTTCTATAACAAGTGGAGTATATTTTTCCCCACCACCAATAAAAAATTTATTCATCATTTCGACGTACTGTAACCTTAAACCGTGGAGTCCTGCCGAAAGAATCGCCAGCACCCATATCATCATGTGACCAATAATAAATACAATTGCTCCAAATATCACCCCTATCGGATCGCCACTGTGACCCAACATAATAATAGATATACAATTAAAAGCTAGCGCCATCCCTGC
>JAKSHX010000041.1 GCA_024399155.1 archaeon
TCGGATATAACTTTAACAATGGAGAGATATAGGAAAACCTCAACAGCAGACTATAATTTTGGATGTAGTAAATTAGACATAAGAAGTGACATTATTGCTCCTTATAGATTATATGTTAACGGGCAAGTAGATTCTTATTGTATATGGTCAATTTCAACAATTGATAGTTTTATTTTAACATATCACAATGGAACATGGTCTAATTTATTCCTAAAAACTATGGAGCGAAGAAATGTTTATAAAAAATTAAATGCTTTTCAGAATCCTATATCTCTTTTCAGACTAGGTGAAAATTCCACTACAAGCCAATGTAGTATAGGAAAGTTTGATATTAATAATGTAAGATTTAGACCGTGTAAATTATTGCATGGCATATCACCAAATCATGATAGTTTAGGGAAAACAAGAAGTTCCAACGAGTGCGGAATGATAGAATTAAACAGCGGTATTTTTTACGGGAATGCCGCCACAACAGGCACATTTACGGTATATAATGACCCCGTATATATAACGGGTTGCAAAATCCAGATCCCCAACAGATATTCAGTTAACCCTGCAACATTGATTGTCACTGGGCGTGTAAATGTATCTAAACTAACAAGCACGGCCAAAGATTATGGAATTGCGAAAATTAGTAAAGATTCTGTTTTAATGGGGCATTACATAATTGGCGAGGGTGTTGCAACTTATGCCGTGACCTCAAGCAATTGGGGGCTCGGGTACGCAGACATTAAATTTACATATGATTTAGGATATGCAGCATATTTGACTATAAACGGCAAAGCGTTAACCCCTGCAGAAAATCCGCCATTTGGACAGATTGAATCCGCAATGTTAGATTTAACAGATGGTGTGTTGGAAATTAGCAAAGTTTATCAAAAGGTTTATGACACAGCAGGAACAACATCAGAGCATAATTACACGGCAATAAAAAAAGATGGGCGTTTTGCGCTGCAAGATGATTTTGATGGACAAATTTATTATCAAGAATAAATATTATCACCATGTCAGAAACAATCGAACTATTTAAAAGCCTCGGTTTTCCCGTGGCCGGGTACGTAACCATTTTTGCCACCACCGTTTTTTTTATAAAACGTGTTCTGGCCGTGGTCGAACGAATGTTGCAAAAGCATGACGATGAGCGCGCAAAGATTTTTGAATTTATGCGCGCGGCAAATGCGGAGCAGACGGCAATAATTAAAGAAAACACCGAAACGAGCAAAAAGGTCATTTCTCTTTTAATTCTGGTACATCGCCAACTAAAAGAGAAAGCCGAAAGAGAGAAGTAAAAAAAATGTGGTCGCAGTTTGAATTGTGGCCACATTTTTTTATATTTGCAAAAACCAATTAAATTTATAATTATGGGATTATCAGAAATATTGACACAAAGGAATCATGACACAAAAGAACCTCTCAACGGCCTTGGCGCATTGGGAATGACAAGAACAAAAAAAATACATCAAGAAATAGAAACCGAATTAGTATGCACATTGCGGCCAGACGCAATGAAACAAAAAATGCGTGTGTTGTCTGAATGTGGTTTGGATGAAGATTTGGATGCACGTATTGCAGATGTATTGGTGGGAACTGATGATGATTGCCAATTTGGCGAACCGATTTTAATAATTGAGGTTTGCGACAAAAACACATTTTCAGAGGCAAAAAAAAGAATCAATGAGGCTTTTGAATTACCAACAATGAAAGAATCTTATATTTACAGATTCGATGAGAATAAATGGTTGGTAAAGTATAAAGGCCAAAAAAACTTTGCCGAAAGGATTCCCGATAGTGAAATATTTGGAAGAAATTTGGCCACAATAATTGCAACGGCAGATTTTTACAAACATATATTAAATAAAACTTACAGATAAAAGAAACGCCGCCGGGCAGATGCTCAGCGGCGTTTTTTTTGTCAAGTATGCCCCAGAAGTGCGCAGGAGGCAGGAGCAGAAATTTGGTTTATTACCTGTCCCACGATTCAAACCGTTAGTTAACTCCTATAACTCCGAGTTAACAGAGATTCAAAAGCAGTTCAATCAGTCAACCCAAAGTTGAGATTTTTGATGTCTTGGTTTGCCTTGCTGTTCTTCTTGTCTGTGTACTGGTCCGTAATTGCAATGCTGCTGTGGCGTGCCTGATCTCTCACCTCTATTGTTGTGAATCCCTTGTTCAAAAGCGTTGTTATTCCGGAATCCTTTAATGAATAAAACTGATACTTTGCATCAATCTTTAATTGTTTTCGCATCCTTGCCCATTTATCCCTAAATCTCTTTGGATCCAGTTGCAACGGACCAGGCATGAAATTTTCTGAACTTACTAAAAAATCATTTTGCGGCCATTCCCAAATTTTTAGTTGATGGATAATTTCTTGCACATTCTCTGGCATCGTCACTGATTGTGTTTTCTTGTTTTTTGAAATATCTGAGCGCACAACAATTGTTGCATTCTTAAAGTTGATGTCACGCACTCTCAATTTTGAAATTTCAATTGGTCGAATGAAACAAGAGTAACAAAGATTCACTGCTAATTTGTAACCCTCGTTCCCTGGCTCCTCCAGATACTTTGCAATTTTGGCCATCACGTCAGATGGTATAACACAGCGTGTTTTGGGATTCCTTTTAATTGCGTGCATGCCTGATGTTGGCGGCGTGGCGATCAATGCAACTTCTTTGCACCAATTAAAAAATGTTCTGAGCGTGCAAAAATAATTGTTGCGTGTTGTTGATGTACGTTTCAGCACAATATAAATGTAATCCAAGAAATCTTGAATGACTGTTGCAGTGATGTTGTGTAGATAATAATCATGTTTCAGCCATTTTTGAAAAATTGTGAGTTGGCTGTGATAATCATCGAAAGTGTCTGATTTTATTAAACCCTCCTCAACATCTCGGCGCGCCTTACCCCAGAACCTTTGCAAAGTGTCAGACAACAAAATTAATTTGTCACTGGCCGCGCCTTGCATAGGTGTCCACCCTCTCATCAATTGTTCATTGATTTTCAGACATAGTTGCTCCGCATAGGTTTTGCGAGCTGCCGCCGTTGGAATGTAGTTTAATTTGATTCGAAAGTTTTTGAACTTTCCCGTCTGCTCATCGAACACTGAATAAGAAATGTACTTTAATTTCTTGCTGTTCACGAAATGAGCAGGTTTGAATTTGTAAATTGGATTCATAGGCAAAAAAAAATTTTTTGCCCCCGTGACAATTGCAAAAAAAAAGGCCGTGTATTGCAACGGCCTTAAATGTTACAAAATTCTTTATCATGCCGCCGTCAATTGAGAATCTATTGCAGTAGATTCAGAATCAGGCATTTAAAGAAAAAAAGTCGGAGTGGCCAGAACCGCTCCAACTTTCTAAACCTCATTGCAACCATCTCAGAGGCATTTTTTTAACTTTGATTTTTAATACATTCATGCCGTTTGCGTGCCGGTACCAGGGGCGCAAACTTTCAATAGAGTGTCTTGTAATTCAATGACTTTGTCTTTTAATTCGGCGTTCATGCGTTCAAGTTTTTGAACCTCCAGGCTGCTTTGTGTTGCATTTTCTGCCGGATCGTTTAACATGTTGCCTTTGCCAATAAGCAGCCATGTTAAATTCAAGTCCGGAAAATGTTCGTGAATGAGCAGCAGTTTGTCCGGCATGATGGTTTTCTTTAATGCCGACACGTAAGCGCGCGAAACGCCAACTTTTTTGCCAAAGTCAACTTTGGAAATTTTTTTAAATTCCAAATACTTTTCCAATCTGATTTTCAATTCGTTGTCCATAGTCTATAATTTTTTTTTGAAAAAAGTTATAAAAATATTTTGATGTTCTGAAATAGTTTACATAAATTTGTAGCGTTAACCAATAGTTAACTACTACAATTAATCAAATATAATCATTTTAAAACATTTTACAAAATGAAAAACGAAAATTCATTCGAAAATTTAAATTCATTGTTGCGAGAAACTGAAAACAATGAAGATGTTTTGACATTTTTTAACAGGTGGCGCAAAAATGCTGCAACATCTGATGTCAGAACAATTAGAAAAGCAATTGCCGCAAAATTCTCTATTTCAGAAAATTATGTGTTCACATTTTGCAGTTATCCAAATATCCTCTACCCAAAGGCAAGAGAAAAATATTTGCCCGTGATGCAAGATTTGATGAAAAAGCATTTTGAGGAAAAAGCCAACGAGGCTTTGAAAATGCACAAAATTTATTCAGAAATAGTTGCCAGATGTGGCAAACTTGTTTACTAAAACTAATCACAGCGACAGTCTAATATTAAAACACCCCATAACAATTGCAAAAAAAATCAAAACTTGTTGCAGCGAGTTTTTGAGAAGTAAATTATTAGTTAACCTTATAAACCCATAAAACATGTTACAGAATTGGTTGAAATCATTCGCCGCCCGTCAGTGGGAAATATATTCATTCAAAGATGAATGGGCGCAAATTATCTGTTTAGTCATGATTGCAAAGTTGCTGACCTGCGCAATCTCAATTTTCTCTGGCTATGCTTATCTTTTTGACTTCCTTTATGGCAGTTTGAACAGCGAGAACGCCGCCAAGTTTTTTGCCGTCCTGATCCTCGTATTGATTGAGGGTCTAAATTGGTTTCTTCTGGACAAGGCCTTTAAGTTCATTTTGCATGGCGAGTACAGAACAGCCGTTTTGCCAACCGTGCTTGCAACAGGCGTTTTTGTTCTCTCCTTTAATTTGAGTGCCAACGGCATTGCAATTTGGAAATCTGAGAGAGCCGACCTCTCAACCGACATCAACGGCAAATTCAATGCGATGGTTGAGAGTTCAAAAAGCGACATCGCCGGGCAGATTCATGACATTGATGAAAATATAAAAGACATAAAGTCGAACCCGGAGCAGTGGTCGAATGGCAAAAGATGTGTATTGAGCGCGGACCAAAACAAGGCTTTGCAATCTCTCTATGATAAGAAATCGCAATTGCGCATTCAACTGAATGACGAATTGAAAGAAATTGAAACAAACCGAAAAAGCGAGTTGGCCGAGAACGCCACCAACACAACGGACCAGGCCAACAGATATTATTATTTGGTTTCTGCAATTATGGTGATCCAGTTTCTTTGCAACTTGTATTTAATGTATTGTTGGAAAAAGATTCACGGCGAGGAGGCACCCGAGAAAGTAAAGGCCGAACGCTTGAACATGACTTTTGCAAGCGTGGCCGCCGTTGTTGATAGTGGCATTGATGGCGTTATTGATGCAAAGCGCAGCGAGATAAAATCAATGTTCGATTTGTTAAGGGAAAAGCCGTTGGCAAAATTAGTTGTAACGGAAGATCCTGAAGAACACCACCACAACAGCATCGAGCATGACGAAATGAAAGTTGCAGCCACAGCCAACCCACAGCCAGAACCCCTCAACGAGCCGACCCCGGAAACGCCAAAAACGTTTACAATAAACGGATTCATGCCAAGCGAGGAAACGCCAAAGGAAACGCCAACAGAAACGCCAAAGGAAACGGCCGCAGAACCACAAGAAACGCCACAAACAGAAACGCCCTCCAACCCCTTAAAATTACACGTACCCCCCACCGAGGAAACGCCAAAGGAAACGGCCGCAAAACCGCAAAAGGAAACGGCAACAGAAACGGCCACCGAACCCAAAAAGGAAACGGCAAAAACACCACAATTGACACAAGCTCGCAACATTATCACCGTGCAAGATTCAAAGAAAATCAAGTTCACGAATTGCCAATATGAGTGTTGCGGCAAGCCTCTCACCGAGGAGGAAATGAAACACGGTGCAAAGTTTTGCCATCCGTCACACCGCCTCGCACAGTGGAAGTTGGACAACAAACGAAAAAAAATGAATCTCCGTTTGGATCAGGCACAAGACTAACAATCTCTAACTAACTTAATCTATCACGGCGGCATTGCAATAGATGCCGCCATTTCTCAATATCATGAATCTGAAATTATTTACAGCGTTTAGCGGTTACGATTCGCAGGCACTCGCATTGCGAGAACTTGCAGCGGCTTATGGCTTTGATTTCGATTTGGTTGGTTGGTCAGAAATTGAGCCACACGCCATAATTGCACACAATTGTTTATTTCCGCAATTTGCCGCGCGCAATTTCGGAGATATATGCAAGATTGATTGGGGCCAGGTTCCCGACTTTGATTTATTTACCTATTCCTCACCATGCCAGGATTTTTCAACAGCAGGATTTGGTAGAGGAGGAGAGGAGGGCAGCCAAACCCGCTCATCTTTGCTTTGGGAGTGTTGGAAAGCCATAGAGGCCAAGCGACCCAAATTCTGTGTTCTGGAAAACGTTGCAAATTTAGTCAGTTCACGGCATCGAAAAGTTTTTCACGCATGGCAAGCCAAGTTGGAAACGTTAGGTTATAAAAATTACCCCGTTCTGCTCAATTCACAAAATTTTGGAGTTCCCCAGAGCCGAGAGAGAGTCTTTTTAATTTCAATGCTCGATGGCGTCTTTTTTTCCCCAAAAAAAAAATTGACCAAAACAGAATTTTTAGAAATCTATGACAACAGCGCACCGCAACGAATGTGGATGAAACCTCAGATTTTTTCAGATGTCTTTAATTGCGGCCGTTCGAACGTGTTCCCGTTGCCCGGCTACAATCACGGCACGAAAAAAATTTACTGCAACAATCTTGATGGAGAAACGATGATTGTCAATTGCACCGAGGGCGGCAACGTCAGAACATTGACAAAGTCTTACAGCAAGACCGGACACGCCAACATTGTAAGGTGTACGGGTTACGGATTCAGCGGCGTTGCGGTTAAGGAGAAAGGATTGCGCCGCCTGACCACCCGTGAATGTTTTCGCCTGATGGGCATGCAGAACAGCGACATTGAGAAAATTGAATCAACCTCACTCCCTCACACTGCAAAATATAATCTTGCAGGTAATTCAATCGTGGTTCCCGTTCTCGTTGAGATTTTCCGAAAAATCCTAATTGATAGGGGCCAGGAACAACAGCAATTATCATTACCATTTTAATTTGAAAAATCATGGAATATTTAAGAGTTATAAACGGAACACCAGTTGCCAAAAACTTTTGCAATTTGTTTGATTACTTCTCAGACGTACACACATTTGTAAAGGTGCACAAGAATAATTTGCAATATTGCAACGAAGGTTCGGTGCTCTACAATCAATATTACAATTTGATTGATAACATTGATAAATCAATTGCCGCATTATTGCGGAACATCAAAAACGATTTACAAAGCGGTCAAATTGAAATCCCAAAAAACGCAAAAACAAACCTACGGCCGTACACCTGCGAGGATTGCAAATTTTTTTGCGAGTGCGGCACAATTGGCGGCAGTTGTCCCAATGATGAGCCCTGCCCAGAGTTCGAAAAAGAGCCTTTGGTTTAATCTTAAAAAAACTGAAACAATGAACAAGATAAAAATATTACTCGCAATTCTGGCCATGATGGCCACATCATGTGCGACAGTCTATCAGACAACATCAATCACGGTTGAAGTAAATGAGCAGATAAAAGTAACCCACGATCTGCAGTTGAAATGGAGCATATTTCACAGCAAAATTGTTGTTCAATCTGATTCAACCATTGCTGAGCATCGCAAAGAAAATTTCATTGTTACAGATTCAGCCATTGTGGCGAATGATTCTGAGAACAAAATTTATTACAAATTCTTAACCCGGAAACCATGAACGCACGGCAATTTTATTTATTAACTCGTAAGGTTCGGAAACTCCAGAGGGAGTGGGAAGAATGGCAGAAACGAGG
>JAKSHX010000042.1 GCA_024399155.1 archaeon
CGTACACGTCAATGTTTGACAACGACAGTTATTATTGACGTTGTCTTTGTATATCTAATAATTGTCAACTAGTCATTTAACCTTGTTAATGATCATCGACGCATATTCAATCGCCATTTCCTTCTCTGTCAACGGGAAAAACATAACTTTTCCCTGAGGATAAAGGGTGACCTCCATTTCTTTCCAATTCATTATAAGCATGAGACCGTCATCATTTCTATTTATCTTGAAACCCTCATGTGCCAGTATGTCAGACGCATGTTTGAGGTCTATATTCAACTGCTCGGATGAGGATGCTATCAACGCTTTCCCTCCACACATCCTGATAATTGAAAACTTCATATGTAATAGGTCTCCATTAATTCTTTAACCCTTTGTCTGAATTCCTTAATTGATGATTCATTAATAATTATTTTATCGGCGAGAGCCATGATTGTCCCGAGTCCCCATCCGAGTTCTCTATTATCGCGTTCATTAAATTCTTCAATGTTTTTAGGTGCATCTTCACGCCCACGTTTTACAAGACGGTCATATCTTATCATCGGCGATGCAAATATCCCTACAATACTGACGTCTTTGGTAACAGCCCTATAAACTTTTACCTCGTCCATACTACGACACCCATCAATTATGAATGTGTCGCCATATATGCTATCCACAGATCGTTTAGCCCAAACATCAAATCCGTATCTCTCTCTGTCTATAGAGGCTAATTGTCCTATAGTGAGACCATTATCTTCTTTGCTGCGCTCAGCATAAAACTTTCTAACGATATCCCCCATGCTTAGAAATGGTATTCCTAAATCCTGTATTGCCGAGATAAATTCTTGTTTACCCGCACCTGGCATTCCTGCGATAATTATTAGCTTCATGTGATCATAGTAAATTTTCAGATATATTAGTCGTGTATCTTTCACAATATGTGCATCTAAGTACCGGAGGATCATGACTAACTATATCAAACTCCGGTTCTACAGGTTCACCAACATTGGTAATGCAATTAGGATTACTACAATTCACCAATCCTTTGATATGATCTCCAATTCTCACAGTATATTTTTTCGCGACGTAATAATCTCTAATTATAGCGATGGTCGCGTTGGGTGCAATGAGAGAAATTTTATCTGCTGTCCTAAAATTTAGCTCTTTATCTTCCATCTTGACAATATCTTTCCAACCACTTGGATCCTTCTTTGTGTGCACATGCATAGCCAAAGTAATCGTTGGTCCTACTGTATTCTCATTAATACCAAGAATTTTCAGTACATTAAGTGCCTGCCCTTTCTTAATGTGATCTATAACCGTCCCATTCCTAATAGGTGCAATTTTGATATCTTCCATCACATTTCACCTCCAAGAATTGAATAAAGTAATGCCATCCTCATAGGTATCCCGTTAAATGCCTGTTCAAAATATTTTGCATGTGGTGTACGATCTATTTCTAGTGCAATCTCATCAATCCTTGGGAGAGGATGCATAATAATAAGGTCACTTTTTGCTTCCCTCAAATTTTGATTATTTATTCTATAAATACTTGATATTTTTTTGTACTCTGAAGGGTCTGGGAATCTCTCCTTCTGAATCCTTGTAACATAAAGAACATCTGCCTCATCAATCACTTCATTGAGATTTGACGTTTGATAAGGGTCATAACCTTTTTTTCTAATATCATCAACAATATCTCTCGGCATTTGCAAACTTTCAGGAGAGACAAACGTTAATTTAGCGCCAAACATTGTTAACGCATCCGCGAGAAAATGAACCGTTCTTCCGTACTTCAAATCCCCAACTATAACAACATTGAGACCGTCGATGAGACCTTTAGATCTCTTCATCGTAAAAAGGTCTAATAATGTTTGAGTTGGATGCGATCCTGCACCATCACCAGCGTTAATAACTGGGTTTTCTGATACGTTAGCCGCAAGTCTTGCGGCCCCTTCATGATGGTGTCTTAAAGCTATAACATCACAGTACGCATCAACCATACGAATAGTATCTGCAAATGTCTCACCTTTGGCGATAGATGTCTCGGATATCTGTGAAACATCAATAACATCAATACCGAGTCTGTGCGCTGCGCTTTCAAATGAAAACCTTGTTCTCGTAGACGGCTCAAAAAAAAGATTTCCGAGAATTTTGCCCTTCAAAGAATGATTGACTCTATCACCCCTAGCATATGGAATCATAGTCTCTGCCAGATCCATAAGATATTCGATGTCCTTCCGTGTGAGGTCTCTCATCGAAACAATATCTCTGTCGTAGAAATCTACTTTCGCGCTGTGCATAAAGAGATAAACACAACCTGAATAATAAATTAATCATCTTGTGTATACAAGTTTAAAGATCACTGGCTCGTGCATAAATTCTTGATAATTAGCTGCATGAAAAATTTAAAATCTTAAAAGTTGTGACTGAAATTGTATTCGTCAAAATTAATAACCTTCTTCGGTTATGCGCACGTATGCTTGATGTCATAGCACGTTCTCAGAGGGGCAGGATATGCAAATACAGTAAAGGCGAGAAATGTATCGTTACTCCGTATGTTATGAAGAACGTTGAAGGGGAATGCTCTGACCCTGTGTATATCTCTACCGATGAAAATGGGCGTACTCTTCATTTTATGGGAGATATTCTAAATCTTGATACAAAAATAATGAGCACAGAATCATCTGGATATGAAGTGCCGATATATTCTTCTAACAAAATATCGATGGTAAGACTTCCTCTTTCAGAAAAAGAAGTGTTTCCGAGTGAGACAGAAGTTGTCGTGATATGCAACGCATTTGAACTTAAAAAAGATGCACGCAAAATTGTCAAAACTGTCATTGATATTAGAAATAAAGTTGGGTATAATGTTCTTATATTAATGCCTGGAATAGTCGACGCTTCCACGTTGGCATTGTATTCTTACATGGGGATAGACGTCTTTGATGATTCTGTGGTAAGAGCAACGGGGATTAATGGTATTCTTTCGATCCCAGAAGGTAAAATAATATCTGAAGACGATGCGACGGATAAAAACCTTCTAGCATTGAACATCGAGTGTTCTAAGGTCCATGATTTTATTCTTGGTGGGAGACTTAGAGAACTTGTGGACCAAAGGGCACCTTCATCTCCTTTATCAGTCGCTGTTCTAAGGATATTTGATGACGATGGATACGTATACCAGGAAGAGGGATGCTCTACAGTTGGATGTAAATTTTCATGTAACACATTACAATCTCTTAAAAGACCAGAAGTCCTCAGATACAGAAAAATGGTAATGGAAAGGTATAAAAAACCAAAACATAAACGCGTACTTCTATTGCTTCCATGCTCTGCAAAAAAGCCTTATCACTTATCAAAAACGCACAAAAGGCTCTCTTCAGCAATCCACACTGCAAATCATGACGCTCTTGTTCATGAAGTTATAATCACCTCTCCACTCGGCATAGTTCCCAGAGAACTTGATATATTCTTCCCCCCGAAATCCTATGACATACCAGTAACAGGGCAATGGATGCTTGAAGAAAAACAATTCATAAGGGAGATGCTGACACATTTAATTGAACAAGGTTATGACAGAGTGATCTCTCATCTCGGTAAAGACGCGGAATTGATTGAAGGGTTATGTGAAATGACAGACACTGTTTTGGAGGACCCCCTATCATCGGCTTCACTAAAAAATCTTGACGAAACATTGAAAGAAGCGACAAAAGGGATGAATATTGTTGATTACTCAGTAGATAGAAAAGAGACGGTACGTTCTGTAATGAATTTCCAATTTGGTGCCGAAATAGCCGATGCGGTAATGGACGATGATACGTTTTGTGTTGGAAAATTTCCATATTGGAAAATTATGAGAAACAATATTCAACTCGGAATGTTGACCGAGGAAAGAGGAATGATCTCAATGACTATTGACGGTGCCAAAATTCTGGCAGAACATAATTATCATGTAGTGGAAATGACAGATTTTGAACTCAGTGGTAGTCTTTTTGCAATCGGTGTAAAAAATGCTGACCCATCAATACGCATTGGAGATGAAGCCGTGGTGACTTTTAATGGCGAAGTAAAAGCTATCGGTGTCGCAATGATGTCTGGAAAAGAAATGAAAGATCTTAATCGTGGAATTGCTGTTAAAATTCGGCATAGAATAAAATGAATTTGAACACATGGATACACGGATATCTGGTATGCACGAGTCAAAATGTGATTGGTTTGTGTTCTACTAGTTAATTTTCATAATTCTTTGCTTTCTTAGAATTCTAACGGTGATGTTTGCATGAGTGAGGTGTTATCTAATCATTTGATGGTGGTAATTTTGCATATGAAGTTACTGCTTGACAGTCAGACTAATTATGAGGCGACTGCGGTATAATCAACACATAATCACATTGTCACGTACATTCGCATAGATGTACAATTATCTATCTAAAATGCTAACTGCTTTTTTTAATGTGTAACGTTATCTTAATCATTATACAAAAAAAGCGGATGAAAATTGTGACTTTTACGAATTATTGGAGAGTTACACATCGATTATAAAACTATATTTGAAGAGGCGTTGAGTCTTCGACTCGAATGTCGTTGGTAAATGTCATTTTTATTGTTGTGTACTACGAATATATGCATATAATTGAAATTATTATTCTTAAACAGGATGTATTGTTCGAATTTTGTATATTCTACGTGTGAATATTACTTTTCTCAAATTTTTTATATCGATAATCGAAATAGTTACCTTGTTTTTATATAGAATATAAGATATCCGTGCTCGAATGATTTATGATCTCGTCATAATAGGGGCTGGCCCCGCGGGGCTCACAGCCGGAATATATGCAAGGACAAAAATGATGTCCACCCTTATTTTGGATGCAGGAGTGGTTGGAGGACAACTTGTAAATTTGTATCCCGAAAAAGGAATTCATAATTTTCCCGGTTTTGAAACAATCCAAGCAAGAAAACTTTCCGACAAACTTTACGCTCAAGCTGAATCGATGGAATGTGAGATTCACGAAATGGAAAAAGTCATAGATTTGAAACAAACCGGGCAAAATATAACCGTCAAAACTAACAAAACTGAATATGTGACAAAATCGGTGATTATATCCATTGGAATGGGAATGTTCAAACCTAGAAGGATAGGATGCAAAGGAGAGACAGAATTCGAGGGCAAAGGTCTATCGTACATCATGCCCTTGAAGGAAGATATCGTCGGAAAGAAAATTGTTGTCTTTGGTGGGGGAAACAGCGCGATAGAGATGGCGATGATCGCAGGTAAAGTCGCAGATACTACAATAGTGCATAGAAGAACTGAGTTTAGAGCAAATGAAAGCAATGTTAGTAAGTTAAAAAATAGTCGCGTTAAGACTATTATGGAAACAGAATTGCAATCGGTTAATGGTACTGATCACATTACTTCTGTCACACTGAAACAAGGCAATGAAAATATAGAAATACCTACGGACTTGGTCGTTATAAGCATTGGTATCTCAGCAAATCTTGATGATTTGAAAGGGTGGGATATTGAATTAACAGAATCTGGACTCATCAAAGTGGGCCCTGATATGAGCACATCAAGACGTGGAGTTTATGCGTGCGGAGATGTGGTCGATTATCCAGGAAAATGCAAACAGATAATAACTGGGTGTGGGGAAGCAGGAACTGCGGTTTTAAGTGCACATAAGTTTGTTAAAAAGCCTTATTGGGCCTAAATCGATTATGACTTATTTTATGTAAAATCGTGTTGTTGCTCACTTAATATTTCTAAATTTAAACTTTTGATACATGTTTTCAGAATTGCAATAACGTAATAGAATGTACAAATCGTCTGTGGAGGAGGATTATCTGATGTTTTATCATTTTTATATTTATCTCGCATGGGCGTTATGAACGCAAAGCGCATAAAAATCTGCGAGAGACTATTTATCACCTTTTAAATTGATTGTGATACTCGTTGACCGATAACTTTGATGCGTATCAATAAGCCTCAAGTGAGGGTAAGATGTTTAAACTTAGAAACTTACTCTTCGATTGCACTCGAAGGACATTCATCAACACAAGCACCGCAGTCGACGCATTTGTCCTTGTCAATAACCGCAACGTCGTCAACAGTGATTGCATTCTGCGGACATACATCTGCGCATGCTCCGCATCCGACACATTCGCTTTCTTTGATTGTTGGCATATATTTAACCTCCAGCCTTATAATTGAGTGTTTAATATTTATTGTTGTTTATTGTAAGAATTCTTGAAAATTCTGATTCGGTGGTAATTGGAAATGTGACCAACATTTTGAATTGTAAAAGAATGTGTTTAATCCACATTAATAATCTTGTAAAATCAATGGTTCAGTTCATTTCTGTAAAAGTTAGGTAGAAAGGTGTCTCCTTATACCTAGTTGCTGGATGTGATGACATGTTTCTCATTTTACATCCATATCTGGATTAAAATTTCCGTCAGTAATGCAATCACTAAGAACGGAGCGCCCTATGCGTCATGTTAGCACACACATGTATTACACTGCAGTTTTGTGTAGATTTTTTATTTATAGCAATGGTATATTTATCTGCGATCAATCTTCGTATGCTTTTTGCACTAGAGTGGTGTTTTACAAATATCAATTCATTACGATGAAGTATACGTTAATATCTTCAATGATAATGGTTGTGCATGCTTGACAGTATATCTTTGTCCGGCCATATTTGGGACGGTCTTTCATTCGAAGATGGGACTATTACGATAAGTGACGGAATGATAGAAGATGTTCAATTTGGCATTTCATCGACTGAAGATGTATGTATACTCCCTGGCATATTAGATATGCACACCCATGTGGGAGATGCTGGCCTAATACTTGACAAAAAATATGGGTTAGAGGAGTTAGTAGCACCACCAGATGGTCTAAAACATAGATATCTCTACTTAACACCAGAAAATATCATTAAAAAAAGAATGTCCGTTTATGTGTCCAATTTGGTATCATCCGGAGTGAGTAAATTTATTGATTTTAGAGAAGGGGGAATACATGGTGCAAAACTTTTAAGATCCGTATCGAACAAAGCCATAGTTATGGGCCGTCCCATCTCTAAAGAATACGACTCAAACGAGATCGATTCTCTTCTTAAAATTGCAGATGGCATCGGGATATCCAGTATATCGGATATGGATGCTCGTTACATAGAGGCAATAGCTGATCACGTACACAGAAAAAATAAAAAATTGGCATTTCACGTTAGTGAACGTATCAGAGAGGACATAGATACCGTAATGTCATTGTCTCCTGACCTTATAATCCATATGACTCAAGCTACAGATTCTGATTTCTGCAGATGTGCAGATGAAGATGTTTCGATAGCAGTATGCCCGTCATCAAATCTTTATTTTGGCATGATACCCCCGGTCAGTCGAATGCTTAATGCAGGAGTCTGTGTGTCATTAGGTACAGATAACGGGATGTTATTTCCATCTGCTGACATATTTCAAGAGGTTAGAGTGTTGTCAGAAATTCTTAAAGCACAGGGTAGGGAGCTTACAGATGCTTTTTCATGTATGTACGCATGTGGACATGATGTAATGTGTAACAATCCAAAGATTAAGACTGGAATGAAGGCTGACCTCGTTGTGTTTTGCTGTGGAGTTGAAAAAGTTCTTACGGGGCAGATTAAACCTATTCGTTATGTTCC
>JAKSHX010000043.1 GCA_024399155.1 archaeon
TATCGGACTTTTCGACATCTCCGAAGGTTAACTCATCAATGGCATTGGTCTTATAAAGACCTGTATCCCAGTATTTCTTTTGCAGGAAATCCATATATACCTTATGGTCAGGCTTGTCCCATTTATCATTTCCTGTTCGCACGGCAAGTATACTTAACGACCATGTGAATACACCTTTGAGAAAACCCAAAGTATGAATTTTCCCTTTTAAATCTTTCTTTCTGAAATCTGAAATCATATTATAGGTGTTTTAATTTGCAATCAAGTTCATACCCATCAGGTATAGCAACTATTACTTCTTCAGGCTGAACAGTCTGAGACCTGATAGAATCAAGGAGCTTTTGATACTTCTCCCCTGAATTTCCAAGAGTCCTTATGACAACAGAATATGAAAAATCCATATTATTTATTCGAAAAATGAACTAATGTACAAAACAACTCTGGTGAAATATTAATCAGCCAGTACTTGATTCTTGCCTTCGCGGGTATTTTTGAACTTCTGATAGGAAAGACATTGTTTTTCCGCAATTCAGATATGAACTTGCCTCTTTGCTCATAGAATCTGCAAGCCACATCGGTAAGCATGGACATAGTTAATCTTGACACCATTTCCTTGTACCAAACTATATCTTTTTGAAACATCCACTGCTCACTCAGTTTTCTCACAAGAACTAACTGGCCATTCAACTTGGATTTTGTAGCTTCATCAGTCATTGTATTTACCAGAGACCCCTGTCTTTGAAGGTAGAAGTACCGTGCCTCATCAATTGTATCAACCCTCTTCGCAGCACAAAGAACTTTTGGCAACCAGGTCGCGTCATCGAAATAATCACCTTGGCAGAACTTTATATCGTTGTCTTTTATTATTTTACTGCGATAGATATAAGCCCAGACATAACAGCCATAGCCAAGGCGCTTGCAAAGGAATTCCTTGCCATCCATCGCCAGTGGAGAGTAGTCAATCAGTTGAGCCGCCTTAGGCTTGTCGATGAAGGTATAGTTCTCATCAACCATCTGGTAGTTGAAACGGAGAATATCAAGGTTTTCTTCTTCCATCTTTTTCAAAAGATGGTTCAGACTATTCGGCTTTATGTAGTCGTCAGGATCAACATAGCACATGAATTCGCCTTGAGCGGCATCTGTGCCGAATTGACGGGCACCTGCCAGACCTTTGTTCACAGTATAGCTCAAAACATGGATATTCCCGTGCTTCTTTGCGTATGACTCGGCGATTTCAAGACTGTTGTCGGGACTGGCATCATTCACAAGGATTATTTCATATTCGTCTTTCTGCAAATCCTGCTCAATCAGAGAATCCACACACCTGCACATATAAGGTGCGGAATTATACAAGGTGGTTATGATGGAAAGTTTCAGCATATTGATTTTGTCCAGTCGTAAGTAAGTTTCATTCCGTCTGTAATATCCTTGAATTCGTATTTGCCAATCAAAGATTCAAGTTTTGATGTGTCGAGTTCAAAATCGGAGACATCATATCTGGAAGCTTCTGCATACTCCCATTTGAAATCAGGAACAAGACATTTAATTTCCTTTAGAATCCCGTTTACGGAAACAATCTTGTTACTGCCTATGTTTATTACTTGAGTATGAATTTTCAAATTCAGCAATTTGAACAGGATGGTTACAAAGTCCTCTACGTATATGTAATCCTTGCGACCTTCTCCATTCCCCCAGACTTTGAATATGTCATTATTTATGGCAGTTGCCAACGCCACATTGCATATTCCCTGTTTCATTGAATAATGGTATGGACCATAAGGATTTGACAACCTGACAATCAGAGGTCGCAAACCATAGAGCTCTGCATACTGCATCATATATTTCTCAATGGAAAGTTTTATTACACCGTATGAACTTTTTGGGAAAACATCTTCATTTTCTTTGTGCAGCCCCTTATTGAAGTCTCCATAGATGGCACCACCGGATGATATGTACACAATATCTTTTACATTATACTTGAGCATGGTGTCGAGAAGATTGATTGAAGGAATAAGATTCGATTCAATATCATACTTTGCATTGTACGACCTTGCTGGGATGGTAGTGCTCAAAGAATGAATCACAAGATCAATCTTGTTCTGCTCGAACACTTCATTCATAAGATATGAATCGGAAAAATCACCGGCGTAGGATTTGCTTACGCAGTCAAAGCGCATACCATGTGGATGATATGGAAACTTGTCAAATGCTATGACTTTATATTCTCCAGGCAAGGTTCTGTTGATATAATTCAGGATGTTAGACCCCAGAAAACCGTATGCTCCTATTAACAATATGGTTGTCATATATCTATTTCAATCTTTTTAGGTAGGTTCTATTAATTCATAAATTCGAGTGGAAGCCGTTCCGTCAGATACTATCTTTCGGTATTAGTCGCTCATCTGAGGACTTCGGCTGTCGATTGTGTCCGTTTATCCACTCATTGACATGTTATTTTGACGATTTGAGACGTACGGGCACAGTTATCCCTTGCAAGTGATAAGCTGTGGCTGGTAAATGTTGATCTGTACATATCTGAATATGTTATAGACGAGGTTGGTCAGAGCGTTGGCTGCTTTGGCACGCATCATTCCGATGCTACGGACGAGCGAACCGTTCATTGCTCCCTCAACGAATCCGAAGATGTGCTCCGATAATAAGGATATTCTTCATTGTATATTGTTGTTTGTATTTTATTTATGAACGGTACGTCTTTCTATCCAGTTTCCCGTTATAGGTCTTCTTCAGTTCATCCACAACAGTTATTTTCTTTGGGACACGGTATGCTTCCACCTTATCTTTGATAAAGTTCATCAAAGCTTCGGAAGAAAACTCCGGCTGTTTCGGTACAGCAAGCAATTCAAGGTACTCATTGTTATGCTTGTCAAAGGATTTGATCAGGATACACTCCTGCACCAAGCCGCTTTCCTCGGCAACTGCCTCGGTTTCAATCGGGGATATTTTGTACCCGCCGATATTGATGACGTCATCTGCTCTTCCAGCAAAATGCAAACGACCTTTCTCATCAAAGTATGCCAAATCATTCAGCACCAAATAATCGCCGTCAAAAACACTTTGCGTCATATCCGGCTCATTGTAGTAGCCTATCATATTCATCGGACTTTTTACGCAGATAATGCCTGCTGTTTTAGGCTTTTGAGTAAAACTCCCATTACTGAGTTTGAGTTTTACATCTACATATTGAATCGGATAACCAAGAGTCACTTCTTTATCATCACTGAGGATGGCACTGCAAACCGGCAGACTTTCTGTTGCACCATATAGGCTTATCAATCTCGTATCCGCAAACATTGACAAGAACAAATCCAAATCTGTATCTGACAAAGGTGCCCCCGCAATAAAAACATAATTGAGTTCCGACAATCCCATCTCTTCTTTATGCTTTGTCAACAACCGCAATAATACGGGCGGAGTACATACTGCTGTCACTGTTGTATTCTTAAACAAATCTGCAAGAGCAGACAAGTCGTTCGGATCTCCTATCACCAATGTTTGGCCATTCATCAGCAATGTATGTATATTATTTATCCCCATCGTATGATTTAAGGGAGAAAGCAATAACTGAACTTCATTATTTTTGAGTCTAAATTCCTTGGCGTGCAGATAAGCTGACAATGCATTCGTTTTCTGAATATGTACAACACCTCTTGAATTTCCAGTCGTTCCCGTCGTAAAAAGGATTTGAGCAGGTTCGTTCAGTTCGGGAAAGTGCAGAGAAAAGAGGGGTATTTCGGAAACGACAGTTGTCTGATTGTCCAACTCTTCGTAATCGATATACTTCTCGACAAAACCCATACTGTTGCAGATAATCAGTTGAGCGTTTGTTTTCCCTGCTATTTCAATAACTCTTTCCTTTCCGATTCCATTTTCAACTGGAACTGGAACGGCAGACAACAAATGGCAGGCATAGAACGCCGCAATATATCGGACATCCCTTATCGCCTGTAAAACAATATTGTCTCCAGCTTTAACGCCAAGCCGTCTGTAGGTTTCGCTATATGAATAAATCAATTTGCACAGTTCAAGATATGTTGTTTCTGAGTTCTCCGTAATAATTGCCACTTTATCGGGAGTTTTTACCGAATTTTCAAATATCCGCTGAATAACCGTTTTCTCTGTATCTTCAATGTGAAGCTCTAACGGTTTTCTCGCCTGAACAGAGTTGTTGACGGTTGACGGTTGACGGTTGACGGTTGATGGTTGATGATTTTTTGTAAACTTATCCATCAATGCCGCAATGGTTCCCACACTGTAAAAGTTCTGTCCGTTCACTTCCCGGATCGGGATTTTTACGGAGAATTGCTCCTCCAATTCCGCAATCAACGAAAGAAGCGAAAGCGAGTCGATTACTTTGCTTCCTATCAGGTCTTCACCCTTGAAAATACTGTCATCATATCCAAGAGCGGAAAATACGCTGCACACCTTATCGTATATTTCTTTCGGTGCGCTTGTTATTCCATTCTCAGCGCAAGGCTTTAAATTACCGTAAAATTTTCGGAATTCTGCATTCTTGGTTTCCTCCGACCAAAACCAATAAACACCTGAAAGGATTTCTTTATCAATCGTTGGTCCTACCATGGTCCTGGGAGAAACATTTCCTTTGACTATTGCACGGTTTCCGATAATCGCACCGTCTCCGATAACAGTTCCCTGCAAAATTGACGCATTTTCACCGATCCAAACGTGTTTCCCGATCACCACAGGTGCCGATGAGGCAGCAATATTGTCAAGATTCGTTCCTGAAGGATGTACGGTGGAATCTCTGATTACCGAGTAGAAACTCATCCCGGAGCCTTCTCCGATAGATATACTGTTAAAGCAACAGATACGACTGGTTCCGACTAATGTATTTGACCCTTCAAACTTCAGTTGTCCGCCGTTGAATATTGCAATATTAAAACCTGATTTTAGCGTTACATTCCCGTTTACAGTGAGTTTTGAATTGCCCGATATGTGCAAATTGCCGCTTGGGAACACACAATCCCTCGCCGGTTTGTTGAGGAACAACATACCATTCAAATATATCACCGAATCTTTATCCAAACATATTTTCCCCGGTCTGAACGGAATAATAAACGCTCCCTTTGCACGGTGGACATTTTTTGATAAGAAATTGTATTTAATAAACTGAAAAACATTCAGTTTTATTGCCAACTTGAGACGATGTAATATAAGTTCTGTTCGGGTCATATTGCTATTTCTTGCTATTTATAATCCTGTTATAGTAGGTATCAGGATCTTCTGAAAGCGGTATTTTGTAGGTAAGTTTGAATATGCCGGTTCCTTTCTTGATTTCTTCCCACTTATCGAGGTCATACTTGCTGTTCAATGAATGTTCTATGAACAGTAAGTCTATATTGTTTTCTGGAATATTCTCCCATTCTTTTGCCATGTCGGGATGGTTGCGAAGAATCAATGCTATCTGATAATCGATCAGTAAAAAATCCATGGCACCGCCCTCTCTCCGCCAATACTCCGTCTGCAATATCAACAGCTCTTTGTAAAACAGAGTTTTGCTTGTATTGGTCGCCATAAAAAAACTTGACCATTGGTGTCTTGATATACAGAACATGGGATGCTCGGGCAGCCTTCTAATGGTGTAATAAGGATAATCCTTGATCTTTTCATCAACAGGTTTTGTAAGAAATATAGTGGCATCCATCCAAATACCACCGAATCCGTATAACAAAGCCGCTCTGAGCAAATCGCTGAATTTTGTGGGGTCGAGCGTTCCCGCCGAAACCTTATCTACAATCCATTTTGGAAATTTTACAAAGGAAGTATAGTTATCCTTCGTCAAGTAATGGACATTATATTTCTCGTTGGTTAAATACTTTTCGGTTGTGACACGGCAGTCTTTGACAATCTGCGGTGCATTTTCCCAGCCCTGATACCAGAATATCCATATATTGGTCTTATCGGACTTCCCGTTATCTCCGAATGTCAGCTCATCCATGGCGTCTGTCTTATAAAGGCCTGTATTCCAGTACTTCTTTTGCAAGAAGTCCATGCATACTTTATGAACAGGCTTGCACCATTTGTCGTTTTGGGTCCGCATGGCAATTACACTTAACGAACACGTGAATACGCCTTTGAAAAAGCCCAAAGTATGGATTTTCCCTTTTAAGTCTTTCTTTCTGAAATCTGTTATTATCATGACAATTAGTATTATTCGTCGAATTCTTTCAAAATCTTCTCTATCAATGCCTCCATCGTGAAGTCGTTGTATAATTCCTTCACCATGTCGAATGGAATTGTTTCCTTGCCCTTGGCACTCAGAATGAACTGCTCCACCTCTTTCACTCTTTCGTCAGTCAGCTCTTCGTTCTGGTAGATGAAGCATTTGTCAGGATAACGTTCCAGATATCTCTTTGCACAGCAGTTCTCTATTTTCTGGATATGCAATATCGGCTTGCCGCTCGATGCGAAATCAATCGCCTTGCTCGGGCACATATTGGCGGAGTCGTGTCCCATACTTACCAGCACGTCACAATCCAGCATCGCATTGTGTGCCTCCTCCTGACTGGTGCGCTCATGGCAGATGTACCCGTCGCCAAGCTTTTTCTGCCACAAATCCACGGTCTCACGGTAGTCGCATACACTTCCTATGGTATAGAATCGGATTTCCGACCGACCTTCAGCTTTCGACCTTCGACCTTCGACCTTTTCGAACAGCCTGAAGATGAAGTCAGTATTCTCATTGCCAAAGTAGAAGTCACCCAAGAAGACACAGTTGATATAGGAATCGTCAAACTCAATCACCCTCTTTGTCCTGTCAGGATCGATAGGCCTGATGCACGGAAGATTGAAATAGACAATCTTGTCCTCTATCGGAGAGCCAATGTAATCATTGGCAAATTCCGTGAGGAAGAAGATTTTTGTCGCATCCTGAAGCGTCTCAACCTCCTGACGAATATACTCCTGTTTCTGCTTCTCCGTGATATGCGGATTGAACGCATACGGGTCATACGACATTGGAAACCACTTGATTTGACTTACAATTTTGCTGTCCAAGGTCCAAGGTCTAAGGTCTAATATTCCAACTCTTCCATCCTCCTTCGACTTTTGACCTTCGACCTTTGACCTTCGACCTTCGAGGACTTGATGGACGAGGAAATGGACTTCGAATGCAAGGGCTACGGAGAACACGTAGTCGTAGTCCTTTGAGTCAAGTATTTTCCTTAGTTCCGACAGATGCCGCTCCGTGATTGTATGGGTCTCGGAAGGGTTCACTGGAGAATAATTCATTTCTGCCCCGGCTTCCGGACTGATGATTCTCACACCGTTGTATTCATCCGGATACGTGAAATGGTTGCCCGAGATTTCCGCAGGATAAACATCTACGCTATATCCCAACTGTGCGAGTGCCTCGGCTGTCCTACGTCCCAGTGTGGTCGTTGCACTGGAATCC
>JAKSHX010000044.1 GCA_024399155.1 archaeon
ACCCAACAATCTTTTTTTATTTTCTGGAATATAAGGAGTTAGGTATGTCTTCACATATTCTATAAACCTGTTCTTCTGAAATTTCGCCTGATTGATAAAACCCTTTAATCTTTTTCGGAACTGTAGTCACTGCCATGATAGCATTAGGCCTAGTGACGTCATCTATGTAATCAGTTTCAATCATAAACCTATCACTTTTGGACAGTGCTTCTCTAATAAACGATTTCGATGCAGGGATTGATGGCATTATACCATGCGTTTCTTTAGGCATAACCCATGGGGGCGAAGAATGTTTTATAACTTTTCCTGGATTGAGTGCTGCCTTTTTTGCCATTGATGCTAACTCTTTGTTTGTATGAGGTTCCGACTCACAATGTACTATTATAGGACAGTCAATATCGTGTGCTAGTTCCATCCCTCTCAACAAAATTCTGTTGGATGCCTCAATAATTTTAGGATCGTCCACAGGAAAATGTGGTCTTCCAATTTCTCCAATGGCATTAGCTTTGCCGTTCGTAACTAATTTTGCGGCATCTTCGATACCTTGCATTAACATACTCTCGGCTTTTTCTAAACCAAAATGTTTCATTAGGGGTATTAAAAGAATAGGATACGGCCCTACAGCAACATTTATTTTAAGATTTGTTCGTTGTCTACCGCTTTCGGCTAATGATAATGTTATCTTGAACGATTTTATGAAATCAGATCCATTAGTTATCGGCACTTCCGTGTACGGGAGAGTTACCAATGTAAGACCTGTGCCCCCAGCCGCTTCAAATTCCTTCAAAGCTTCAATATTATGTCCTGATGGAGACATATGTAAATGGTTATCATAAATCGGGAGCGTCATATTCGTAAGACTACAAATAACATACTAATATCCTTCCTTATATCAAGATATATGGATTCTAACTCTCGTTTTCTTCTGAAAACATTTAGAAAGTATTACATGGACAATCCTGTGATCATGCCAGGCAGATTTACTAGAAGAGAGTTTGGATTTATGTTTTTTGATGGAAATTTTGTGCAGAGACACTTACAATTCTCTAATTCAGAAGATCTCGGAATGTTTATGATTGCACGCGTTCCATCACATAGCTATTATTCAACAGCATACTATAGAAGACCTGATGCTCCGACTATGGAGGAAAAAGTTTGGCTAGGTTCAGATTTGATATTTGATTTGGACGCGGACCACCTTGATGGAGCGGACAACATGACGTATTCTGAAATGTTGGTACAAATTAAAAAAGAAGTTATAAACCTCGTTGATTCTTTTCTTTTCGGTGATCTTGGATTTGATGATAGTCAAGTCACCATACAATTTTCGGGCGGAAGAGGTTATCATGTACACGTCGAAAGGAACGACGTTCTCAATCTTGGGACACATGAAAGAAGAGAAATTGTAAATTATATCACATCTAGTGGATTAGACATCGACTGGATATTTTCATTCGATAGATGTGCCACTTCGAATGCAAAAATGAATGATCTAACTTATTCTAATGTTAAAAAATATAGAACTATCCCTTCAGAGGATTCCGGGGGATGGAAATTACGTATGAGAAACGGTCTAAAAGATGTTGTCGATGATATTTGTGGGTTAGATGTTAATGAAATCAAAAAACTCTACCCTTCAACCGGTACAATAAAAAAAGAATCTATTGAAAAATACAAAATGGATCTCATAAAATCAGAAAAAATTATTTTTAAAAATAACAAAATGATTACTTTAAAGGAAGGGACACAAGAATTTCTAGTAAAAATAATGGCTGAAGATGTTGCACATCGATTATCAGGGAAGGTTGATGAGCCTGTCACGGCTGATATTAAAAGACTCATACGTCTTCCGGGGTCTATTCATGGCAAAACTGGATTTCGTGTGCTGCCTCTTACGAGAGATGAATTGACAGATTTTGATCCCCTTGTTTCTGCTGTGCCGTCACAATATTCTGATGATGATGTCATGATAACGATGAAGAAAAATACTGAGATTACCATTAAGGGTCAACACTTTAAACTTGATGGGACTGTAAATGTTCCTGAATATGCCGCTGTATTTCTTATTGGAAGAAAGATGGCGGATATAGGCGATGTTTCAACTAAAGAAACACTGTTCTAAAAACAACAACACATATTCCTTCTCTCGATTTTGTATCCTTTTTTGTTAGCCCATGTAATCGTTTCCAATGAAGGATTGGCAATTTTATTGACCCCCATTTCAATACATTTTTTTTCAAGTTCACGAAGAGTGCGATCCCTCATGCACCCAATAGTAACGTTTAATTTTTTTTTCTGAAGAATTTTCACGGCGTCTATTATTGTATTGTCTGATGGTGATTTTTCCACGATTGTACCTTTTGTGGGCACCATAGAGAGAAGAACGACATCCTTCAAACCTTTTGATTTCACTAGCTCGGCTGATAAAATAAAATCGTCGTAACTGAATCCCACTGTTAGATGGGGAACCACTTTCACACCAGTAGATTTTAGAATATCAAGAAGTTTTGAATAATCATTCGGATTTTTATCAAGGTGGAGAATTGATCTTATTTCTTTTTCATCTTGGTGCACATCAACCGAAAAACATGACACTCCTGAATTAGCTAAATTTTTTGCTTTCTGTAATGTTATAAATCCGGTGTGAGCATTTACAAACAAATCACTTGGTATATTTTTCAAATAACTTGCATATTTTTCAATTGGTATAGAACCGTTTGTGTCACACCCCCCACTAAGCAAAAAACCTGTTCCTTTTTTACTGGATATAGAATGTGCTAATTTCAGCAGCTCGTCACCATTGGATATATAAATCATCCCTTTAAGATGTAGTGATTTACAATGTTCACACATTTGACTGCATTTTGTACCTGTAACTGAAATAGATGGAAACTTTGTCCCTGGGGTAAATACCACGAGTGCTTTTTTATTGTTGTTAGATATCATCGTAACACAAAAAACTTTATGATGTAAATATAGTTCACAACGGGATGACTAAAATGAAAGGTTTTCGCATATCGGGTTCTTTTGATGATGCAAGACAGGGACAACAGTCTTTTTGTATAGAAGTCGCTGCTGAAAATGACATAGAAGCAAAGGAACAAACTATATCCACATTGGGAAGTAGACATAAGTTAAAGAGATGGCAAATCACCATCAAAGAAATCAAAGAACTTACGAACGATGAAGTAATAGATCATGTTGTGAAATACAAGATTAGTGCATAAACATGAACGATGAAGAATTTCAACAAGCGGTGGCTTCATTTGAGGTATACAAAGCACAACTTGATGCGTTATCTCAACAATCTGGCCTTTTTAAGCTTTCACTTGAAAATGCGGTAATGGCTCGTGATACTCTTAAAATGTTCGCTAGTTCGAAGGAAGGGGACAAAATATTGGTCCCTATTGGAGCTTCATCATTCATTACTGCCGTGGTAACATCTGAAAAAAAGGCTATTGTTGGTATTGGTAATAAAATTTCTATCGACATGAATTTTGATGAGGCGACCACATATATGGCGGCCAATGCTGACGAAATCTCAGAAGCGCTTAAAAAACTCAATGAAACAATTCAAAAAATAAATACTGAGGCTAGAAAACTATCGTTAGTAATTCAACAAGAATACCAAAGAAGACAACAGTGAGTATGGTACATGTTTGATTTTCTCAGAACTGGTCTAAAAAATATCTTTAAAAGAGCGGAGTCAAAAGTCATAGAAACTGGGTCGAAAGAAATTAATTCTCAAGTTGTTGAAAAAGAATTAGAATCAGTGAGTCTTTCCTCATCTACTGAAAAAAAAGAACAATTTAGCGACAGCATCTTCGCTAAAAAAATCAGGGAAGGACCTTTAGACGATGTGCTCTGGAAGCTTGAAATTGTTCTTCTTGAGGCGGATGTTGCATTCTCGGTAGTTGATGAAATTAAAGAAAAGGTTAAACAGAGCCTTCTTGGAAAAAAGTTCGATCATGGTCGTTGCCTTGAAGAGATTGTAGAACATTCGATTAAAGATGCTATAATGGATATTTTGAAAATCAATAAATTTGATTTTGATTCCTGGCTTAAAGAGCAAAAAAGGCCTACATCGATCATATTTGTCGGCATTAACGGCACTGGTAAGACCACTGCAATTGCAAAAATTGCTAACTGGCTTATGGCTCATAATAACACAGTGGTTCTTGCCGCCTGTGACACATTTAGAGCAGGAGCGATAGAACAGTTATCAGTACACGCAGATAAATTGAAATGTAAGATAATCAAACATTCACAAGATGCAGACCCCGCGGCGGTAGCTTTCGATGCATTGGAATATGCAAAAGCAAAAAGGAGGGATGTTGTTCTTGTAGATACTGCTGGACGTATGCAAACTGATAATAATCTTATTGACGAGATGAAAAAAATCGTAAGGGTCGTAAAACCAGGACTAAAGATATTTGTCGGTGACTCACTCGCGGGTAATGACGCTGTTGAACAAGCAAAAGTGTTCGATGATGCGATCGGTATCGATGCAGTCATTTTGACAAAAATTGATTCGGATTCCAAAGGTGGTGCTGCAATTTCAATTGCTCATACGATCGGCAAACCCATCGCGTTTGTTTGTAATGGACAAGAATATGGAGATATTATTAAATTTAACACGGAGTGGATGTTTAACAGTCTATTTGGTGATTAATTTTGCAACCTGTTTATAATCTCTCCTGTTATGAGCATATCTGATGTTTATTGCTGTTGACGATACCGATTCAGTTAAAGGAAATTGTACAACATTTCTTGCTACAGAAATTATTAGAGAGCTTTCGGATTTTGATTTGATAGGTAATCCTCGATTAATTCGTCTAAATCCTGCTGTGCCGTGGAAAACTAGAGGGAACGGTTCTTTGGTGATAGAATTAGGCAAGGGTATCGGTGAAAAAAAATGCGTCGGCATGTTCAACGATAAAAAAGTATATTGTTACAATAGTGTTGTCGGGGATGAGCCAGACCATCAAAAAATAATGGATAGGATCGCTCCGTTGGTGCAGAAATACCATGAAGATGACTCCAATCCTGGATTGCTTATTTCATCAAAAAGGCCAGACATATCATTTTATAAGCGTGGCGTGACTACTATAATGAGCCGCGAGGAGATAAATTCTGAAATTAAAAAAATTGGTGCAACCATATTTACTATCGGGAATGGAAGGGGATTAATAGGTGCACTTTGTGGTCTCGCCTGGATTCCGACGGACAGTACTTTTGAATTATTAGCATATCGAGAAAGAAACAAATGGGGGACTGCACGATATTTTGATCCTTTATCAGTCGAAAAGATGGATTGTGACTTTCCAACAACATTTAACAGTTGGGAAAATAAAAGAAAAAAAGCAGTAATATTTCCTGCAACCCCTTGTCCAGTATTGTATGGGTTAAGAGGGGACGTAGAAAAGGATGTAATTGACGCTGCGAACATGCTAAAAACAGAAAAGCGTGATAGGTGGTTTGTATTTCTAACTAACCAAGGCACTGACGATCACGTTATTTACAACGCTGATATTATTGCTTCTAATCAATCGTATTTTATTAGCGGCACAGTTGTTTCAAAGGCTGAACATATTAAAGGCGGTCATGTTTTTACTACCATTAGAACAAAATATGGTATAATCGTCTGTGGAACATATGAGCCTTCTAAAGAATTTAGACTCGTTTTTGATCAATTGATACCAGGTGACGTGATCGAAGTTGTGGGTGAATATCGTGATTTTCCGAAAACATTGAATGTCGAAAAGCTTCACGTGGTCTCTACCGTTGATTATATCGAAAAAATATCAAATCCGATTTGTCCCTTCTGTAACAAAAAAATGAATTCTATTGGAGAAAAACAAGGATATCGCTGTAAAAAATGTCATGTTAAAACTAAAGACGCTATTTTTAGAAAAAAAATGAGATGGATTGTTCCGGGATGGTATGAACCACCGACTTGTGCAAGGAGACATTTATCAAAACCGTTAAAAAGAATGGGTATGGAACAGCCTATTGAATTCGTCAATAGACGTTATGTATAATCGACACCGCTATATATGTCTAACATAGAGGCTAGACACAGGGATTTATTGTGGAAGAAATCGTGGTCCTAAGTGCAAATAGAACACCTATTGGAAAATTTGGTAAATCTTTAGCGAATATCAAAGCGACTGATCTCGGTGCATTTACTATTGAAGAAGCGGTAAAAAGGGCAGGAATTGACGTAAAAGATGTAGACGAATGTATAATGGGAAATGTTATATCCGCGGGGCAAGGACAAAATCCTGCCAGACAATCTGCGATCCATGGGGGTCTTCCTGTAGAAGTTGTTTCATTCACTATAAATGCGGTTTGTGGTTCTGGGATGAAAGCAGTAATGATTGCCGCTAATTCAATTAAAAGTAAAGAATACGAGTGTATTGTTGCAGGTGGTATGGAAAACATGTCTGACACACCATATCTATTATTTGGTGCCAGATTTGGATATAAAATGAATGATCAGACTATTAAAGACGCGATGTTGTGTGATGGGCTGTGGGATGCGTTTAACAATGAGCATATGGGGCTTACTGGTGAAATAATTGCTGATAAATTCAACATATCTAGAGAGGATGCCGATCTGTTTGCTTATGAAAGTCATCTTAAAGCTGCATACGCAACAAGATCAGGATTGTTTAAGGATGAAATTTCTCCTATAACCGTTAAGAGAGGAGATGTAGATGTTATTGTTGATAAAGATGAGGGAATTAGAACTGATACTACGCTGGAGGCCCTTGCAAAACTGAAACCTGTGTTCAAAGAAAAAGGAAAGGTTACTGCAGGAAACTCATCACAAATTAGTGATGGTGCATCTGCACTCGTAATTGCTTCAGAATCATTTGCAAAAGAACATGGTATGAAACCTATTGCTACTATCGAAGCATATGGGGAAAGTGGTGTTCTTCCAGAATTTGTTATGGAAGCCCCTATATTAGCAACAAAACACGTTTTGGAGAAAAGTAATATGCGTATCGATGATATTGATATTTTCGAACATAATGAAGCGTTTGCAACTGCATCTTGTGCTGTAAAAAAAAGTTTGAATGTTCCCGATGAAATTTTTAATGTTAATGGTGGTGCTATTGCTTTAGGTCATCCGATTGGTTGTTCTGGTGCACGTATTCTTACTACACTTCTTTATAGTTTGAGAAATAAAAATAAAGAATATGGACTTGGAACTCTTTGTTTTGGTGGTGGAAATGCCATGTCAATGATTGTTCGTCGCTATTGAAA
>JAKSHX010000045.1 GCA_024399155.1 archaeon
TTTTTAGTTAGATTTTTTTGGATTTTTGCTCCGCAGGAGCTTTTCCAAAATTGCTTAATTGATTTTTTGTCCTTCTTGTTTGGATTTTTTTAGCGTCGCGAAAAAAGGTCGAAAAGGACATGTCCTTTTCCTTTCCTGTATAACAAACTATTATACAAACAGTTACACGAAAAGGACAAAAGGACATTGTCCTTTTCGAAAGTGTATAAGTTTGCAGCACAGGACGGGCATCCTTCGTGCATCCTCCTAGACGGACACGGTAATCACGCCCAAATCACGCGGTAATCACGCGGAGTCGGAGGCTAAATGTTCTTACTTGCAGGGGTCTTGCATAGGCCTTAAAAGCTATGGAGATGTTATGACTATGTTGTGACAATGTTGTGACGACGAAGGCAAATGGAAAGTGCTAAGACAGATAGGTCGGACTACTATAGGGGTTAGCAAGAACCCGTCGTAAACCCGTAAATGGTTCGCAGCATAAAGATGAAAAGTAGTGAAAAGTCGTGAAGTTCACGAGTTTTCACGAGTTCACGACTTTCTTCTAAAACTGCAATAGACTAAAATTCAGCACGATATATTTTTAATCCGAATTTTCACGGACAAGATTGGTTTGTCCGCCAAACCGCCAATTCCGCCAAGGGCATTTTCAAAAACAACCATCGCAACCTGGAGGCTGCGACGGAAGAGAGAAATTAATTGGAAGATGTTTTTGTTAGTGTAACATCAGTGATTCTACATTCATAACTATAAAATTGCCATGAGGGGTAATAATACCGAGCCCAACAAAAAGCATTTGAATAAACCCCATCGGAACTTGCGTCTTTAGGAGATGTCATAGATATATTTCCTTCGCTAACCATTGACAAACAAATATAAGGATGTCCGTCTTTAGTATTTGTGGTCTTAAAATCATCTGTATTTTTATTATAGTAGCATGGAGTAAAGATATCTACATATTGAGTGTTAAGAATGTTCGTCCAGACATTGTTCTCTGTATGATAGTATTTATCAGATAGAAGAATATTTTTATTTGAATCGTCCCATACCCCATAAGCCCAAAAGCGTAAGCCATTGATGGTAGGGAAGCCTGCAACACATACGTGTCCTTCACTTATTAAAATTTGTACAGCTGATATGGTTTTATATGAATGACTATTTCCATCGTAATACGACATCTCATACATCCCCAAAAAATCATTCAAAATCAGATCTTCTTGTCGAAATTCTTTCGTTGTAAAGCTCTTAACTTCGCCTTGGATAATATTATGTTCTCCGTTCCCCACTACGGGAGCATAGTAATAGGTTGTATTGGGGGTTAATTTATCAAACTTAGCCGAAAACGTTCCTGGAACGCAGCCTGTTGAAATTTTTCTACCATCCGACCACCTGTTATTATCTCTTGCTCCTTGGAAAAATCCCGGATAATCTGCCATAACGAACTCAACGTCATATCCTAAATAATTATTGCCACTTTCAACTTCGGAGATTGTACAACTCAATGTGACTGAGTTTCTGGTAATATCGGTAGCTGTGGTTTTTGAATTGTCAAATTTAATGATGCGGAATGTAGGATCCGGATTACAGGCACTTAAAATAAAGATGAATAGTGTTGTTAGAAGTAAATAATAGTGTTTCATTTTTTGCCTCCTTTCTTTCCGTCAAGAGTAAAACCGATACCCAACATAATTTCGTGTAATGTATATCGCTCATCATAATTTGTTGGAAACATAAGTGAATAATCAAGCATCAGGCTGAATCCTTTAATATTCGCCATTAAACCGGTTTGAAAGTTGATATAATCACGATGCGGAGTTTGAAGGCGCCCAACACTAATCCATTGACCATTTGTGTTTTTATAAGTTAATGAATTGTAGGCATAACCTAATCCTGCATTCCAATAGAGAGGGCAACCTAAGCGAACCATGATTCCCGGTGTAATGGAAATACGTTGATGGGTATGTTCGTTAGTCACTTGATAGTCAGCATAATAAGAATCTGATCCCGAGTATGAGATGCTATGATGCTCTTTTACCCCATAATGGAAACCACTTACGCCTAACATCATATTAACATAAACGCCCACTGCGTGACACCAACCATAAGTCAGACCCACGTTGTGAGAGTTATTGAAAGTGTAAGCATAATTGGCTAAGAGAAAATGATAAGTTGGTATCGCATCCATCTTCGCCTTAAAGGCAAGTTTCTTTTCTTCTTTTTTCACCGCTTTGATACTATCTTCCCGCATCTTTTGCATAGCCTTATAATTCACCATTGAGTAAGGCTGAGCATAATTGTTATAAGGCTGATAGCCCTGCATATTGGGCGCATAAGTTTGTGTTTGAACAGGAGTTTGTACCTGAACGGGAGCCTGAGTTTGCGTTTGTTCAAAGGTTTGTACTTCGCCATTACCATAGATGATAGTGGCAATCTCATTTGCCTCTAAGCGGAACAAAGGACCATTAGGATTGGAAGTGGTGTGGTACTTGACATAGTCAGGTCCTACTTCTTCAATAGTTGCCGAAATCTTTTCGGAAGTTCGGGTGATGATAATATCCTCCGCATAAAGAAATGCGGAAGATACTATCAATCCTAAACAAATAAATAAACGTTTCATAAACATTTTTAAGAGTTAGAATGGCATAAGTTATTCAAAATGAAATTCCCGATAGGAGGTATAAGAACCATTGTTAGTCCCCTTACAATAGCCGTCTTGCGGTGATGTGAAGTAAAGGGTCATATTTCCTGTGTCAGTGTCAGAAGCTTGTTTATCTACTCTTTCATAATTCTTGTTGTAGGAACTATAGGTGTATGTATAGCTGATTGTCCATTCCAATGTCGCTGTATAAGCATCAACTAACTTATAGGATACTTGTCCCCCTGTGAATTGTAAGGTTTTGGGCTTTAAAGCCGTTAATACAGCGCCTGCTTTTACTTTCCATAGAGAACCGTCCCATAAGAAATTAACGCTTACACTTGGACCAACGATCCATTTACCTTTCAGTCTGTTTTCATCAGGAGCATAACCGGAATAGGAACCAGATGAGGAGTCGTCATCTTTATGAGACGGAGACCATCTCTCGTCACATCCAACGAAGGATGTTATTACGAGGAGCATTAAAATAAAAGAATAAAGTTTTTTCATAATGTTGTAAGTAATAATTAAGAGTTAAATGACATTTTTTTATAACCTCATTCCTTGGAAATTGTAAGGTACATTATCTCTAATAATCATCAGTTTACCATCTTTGAAGACTTTATAACGATTGGACTTTATCGCGTTGATGGTATTTAAATCAGATTCCATTCCTTGAATGTTTGTAAATTCTTTCCATTTTTCCGCTTGCTTGTAGGCGGCAACACTTTCTTTAGGAACATAAACAGAAATAGATTTATCAACCAAAGAAAAACATTGCGCACCGCAAAGGGGTGGAACAGTCGCATAACAAGTTATTGATGTGATGTCCATACAACCACTAAAAGCTTTGTCTCCAAGTTCCGTAACAGAATAGGTACGGGAATTAATGGTAACAGAGGCAGGGATTACAATATGGCCACTGTATAGGGGGATTTTCGTTGTCACAGCTACAGTGGCATTGGATGTTATTATATAATTAATGCCATCAATTTCAAATATTTCACCCAACTCCACACTTTCTATTTTGCCGAAGTCTTTCCATCCATCAGCAGTCTCGTACATATTTTTTGTTCCGGCAGGAATATGAAGCGTAGCATTTTGTGGACCACCCGAGTAGGATGTTTCGTCATAGGCAATAAAGTCAAAAACATTCTCCTCTAAAGTGGGCAATTGGCTCTTTTGTGTCCATGATACATATACGTCGGTTAGCGATTTTGCCCAACTAAAAGCCCACTCTCCAATTTCTTTGACAGATAACGGAATACTAATCGATGTTAATGAAGTACAGCTGGAAAAAGCTCCAAATCCAATAGTGATGAGCGAGTTGGGCAGTGTTATCCTGTTTAAGTTCGAACAGTCTTGAAATGCATTATCCCCAATTGTAGTGACGGAATTGGGAATATTAATGGTAGTTAAGCCTTGACAGTTCCAAAAGGCATCCTTGCCAATGACAATAACCATATTCGGGATGGTATATGTCGTTCTCGTATTACCACAAGGATATTGGATAAGAGTGTCCTTGGAATAATTGAGCAATGAGCCATCTATTGAACAATAATGCGTATTAGCAGCATCTACAGTAATAGTTTTCAAACTTGAACAATAATAAAAAACCTTCTCTCCAATCGTTGTGACTGATTTAGGAATGGTAATTGAGGTTAAACCGCTGCAACTATAGAAAGCCCAATTTCCAATCGTTGTAACAGAGTTGGGAATAGTAATTGAGGTCAAACCGGAGCAATCGGAAAAAGCATTATCTCCAATCGTTGTAACGGAATTTGGTATAGTAATTTGTCCGGTAGCTGTCATAATGCACCCACACAGTTTTGTTTTAGACGCATCGCTATATACAAAATATCCATCTACATAGCCATTAACACATTTAGCTCCCCATGGAGAACCGGAGGCAGTACCATAATATTCAACATTGAAAATATCCAGGAACGCCCATTCTCCAATCGTTGTAACAGAGTTGGGAATAGTTAACGAAGTTAAACCACTGCAACCATCAAAAACCTGATTGCCAATTGTAGTAACAGAATTAGGGATTGTAATTGAGGTTAAACCGGAGCAATTTGCGAAAGCCAGATTTCCAATCGTTGTAACAGAGTTGGGAATAGTAATTGAGGTTAAACCGCTGCACGACTGAAAAGCCGACTCTCCAATCATTATGACGGAGTTAGGAATCGTTACCGATGTTAAATCGGTGCACAAAAAGAACGCCGATTCTCCAATCTCTGTGACAGAATAAGATTTCTTATTATAAGTAAACGAAGATGGGATAATGACATCTCCGGAATAACTAGGTGACCACCATGTTACTGTTGCCGTTAGATTAGTGGAATTCAGATCGTAATAAATACCATCGACCTCGCAATCATAGGCATGTAGAGGTCCTATACACATTACCGCCCAAAGGATGGTAACAAGTGCTCGACTTACTATATTTTTCATAATTTAGTGAGTGTTACATCATATATAACGGAAGAAGTTGCTATCGCTTTCCAAGTGGAAATTCTATAAACTATCCAAACAAAAGCATTCGAATAATATCCGCTCGATCCTGCTGTCTCTGTTGGTATCATTTTGATGACTCCTTTTTCCGTCATGACAAAGTTGACATAAGAGTAGCCATCTATCAGTGCATCATAATATTCATTTTTGGATACATCATAATAAATCGGTGTAAATATCGGAGCCACATTATAGCCGTCATAAATAGAGACATCGTCTTCGGAGTAAAACTCGGAAGTACCCAGAAGAATCCCATCTTTCTCGCCCCAATAGGCAAACGCAGTATATCCATAAGGAGGGAGGTTTTGCAAATAAATTTCTCCCGTTGTGTTTTGACCTATTTTCACATTTTTCCAAGTTTGGACACCACTATTTTCGTCCGTTCGATATGTCATCGTATAAGTGCCTAGATAGTCTTCTTTGGAATAAATATGCTTGGAAGTTGTGAAACTCTTCACTTCACCAAGCATGAGACAATTTGCTACCTCAACTCCAGCACCATCCATGTATGGTGCATAATAGTAGGTCGTGTTTGGCTTCAAACCGTCAAATACAATCTCAAACGTTCCTTCTCTTAGTCGAGAATGATTAGATGATTTGTCTCCTACATAGTATGCATAGTAATAATTATGTTCACTAGAAGATTTTATTATTCCATTAAAATATTCTGGATAATCTGCTACTGCAAATAAGACATTTGTACGAGGAGTTTGCTTACCATCTTCTGTTTTTATTACCTTGCAAGACAAGTGGGCAGAGTTTTCTGTAATATTGTCTGCGGTCGTTTTAGAATTATCAAACAGATAAGCACTGAATGTAATACCATCCTTGCACGAATTGAGAGCAATGAAGGATACAATCATTAGTAGTATTTGTAAAAAGCGTTTCATTTTTTGCCTCCTTTCTTTGCATCAAGAGCGCAACCGATACCTATCAATATTTCGTGATTCATCACTGCAGGAACTAATCCTGTAAATGAATAGTTTGCCATTAAACTAAATCCTTTAATGTTTGCCACTAAACCTGTTTGAAAGCACAATCCACCAGCATCTATTTCTTTTATATCAAGTTTAGCCCATCTACCATCAGTTGCTTTGTTTGTCTGCGAAGTATAAGCATAACCTAAACCAACGTTCCAATATAAGGGACAACCTAAACGGACCAACAATCCCGGAGTAATAGATATTCGTTGAAGAGTGTGCTCGTTAGTCAATTGTTTTTCAGTGGGGACATAATCAGTGCTCCAAGGATTTATCTGTTGTTTATAATCTGCCTTATAATGGAATCCACTTACGCCTAACATCATATTAACATAAACGCCCACTGCGTGACACCAACCATAAGTCAGACCCACGTTGTGAGAGTTATTGAAAGTGTAAGCATAATTGGCTAAGAGAAAATGATAAGTTGGTATCGCATCCATCTTCGCCTTAAAGGCAAGTTTCTTTTCTTCTTTTTTCACCGCTTTGATACTATCTTCCCGCATCTTTTGCATAGCCTTATAATTCACCATTGAGTAAGGCTGAGCATAATTGTTATAAGGCTGATAGCCCTGCATATTGGGCGCATAAGTTTGTGTTTGAACAGGAGTTTGTACCTGAACGGGAGCCTGAGTTTGCGTTTGCTCAAAGGTTTGTACTTCGCCATTACCATAAATGATAGTGGCAATCTCCTTCGCCTCTAAGCGG
>JAKSHX010000046.1 GCA_024399155.1 archaeon
AACATCATAATCCATGAGTGTAATGTTTAACATCCTTCGATCACTTCCGCTATTTTTTCAAGTAAAATTTTATTAATTTCTCTAGTTCCGACCGTGACTCTTATGCAATTTTCGGTCCTCCTTTTGTCACCGAAGTCACGTATAATGATATTTTTTTTCTTTAAACCGTTAACTAGCACTGTGTGATCGATTGGTGCTTTTGCCATGATAAAATTTGCATCTGATGGATATGGGATAAAACCAAGTTTTTTGAGGTCGTTTGAAAGGTATAATCTCTGTTCTTTAACCATATTTACACTGCGTCTAATAAATTCTTGATCTTTTACAGCGGCAATGGCTGCACCTTCGCTAAGTTTATTCAGAGAATATGGTATTTTAACGCAATTCATCATACCTGCAATGTTGAGGTTTGAAATTGCGTAACCTACCCTCATTGCAGCCATAGCGTAAACTTTAGAGAATGTTCTTAACACAATTAAATTATCAAATTCGTTGACCCTCTTCGCCATAGATTTGTCGGAATATTCTGCGTAAGCTTCGTCAACTATCACAATTCCATTAAAACGCGAGAGAATTTCTTCTATATCTTTTTGTCTAAATGAATTTCCGGTGGGGTTATTAGGCGAAGAGACCAAAATTATTTTGCTTTTATTTTTCAACATTGTGTCCACATCTAACTGAAAATCCTCCGTCAGGTCGACAAAATTAGTCGTTCCACCGTTCATGGCAATAAAATAATTGTACAAAACATATGATGGCACTGGTATTGTTGATGTATCTTTCCATTCAGTAAATGTTTTAAAACATACATCTAACATTTCATCGGAACCGTTTCCGACAACAAAATTTTCGGTTTCTAGGTTATAGAGATCTGCTAGTGCGGATCTTAATCCATCAGAATAAGTATTGGGATACCCGTCCAACCCGTCAATTCCTCTTTTCAAGAACTCTATTGCCGCAGGGTTACTCCCAAAAACATTGGTATTTGTATCCAACCTTATGGCATTGCCCACTTTTGGATTATAGTATCTCTCAAATTCCCTCACAGTGCTTCTCATCACATCTCTGGTAAGCATTCACTGTACCATCCTATCTATGGGGACTGTGAGGATTCCTTTCGATCCCATCTTCTGGAGCGTATTAACTGCTGAATATACATCATTTTTTTCAATAACAACATGAATCGCTACCATATCGTCCCTTCCATAAATTTTCATTACGGTCGGTCCCTCCACTCCTGGAAAGAGTTTTTTAATTTCTTCTAACTTTGATGCAGGGACGTCAGCCATTAGATATTTCTTACTCTCAGCTTCAATGACACTTCTGATAGAGCTGACAATATCTGTAATCATACCCTTAGATCTAGATAGTGCATCTTTACTAGTCACTACTACAGCTTGTGATTTTGCGATGGTCTCGATTTCAACTAATCCGTTCATTCTGAGAGTTAATCCACTTGAAACTAGATCGACGATTGCATCTGAAATGTCCATATAAGGCATAATCTCTGCAGATCCGCCAACTTCGATAATTTTTACTTTTTTACCTTTTGCATCGAAAAATTTCTTAGTAATCTTTGGAAAGGACGTTGCTATTCGACATCCGTCTTTTATATCGTCAATTGTCTTGATGTTAGATTTCTCGGGTGCAGCTACGGAAAGACGACAGTACCCAAAACCAAGATCCAAAATTTCTTCAAGATTATATCCAGAATTGATAATCTGATCTTGCCCAGTTATTCCAAGATCCACTGACCCAGAATTGATAAATTTTGGAATATCTTGAACGCGGATGAATACGACTTCGATATCTTGGTTTTTAGCTGTGATATAAAGTTTCCTTCCCCATTCCTCTCCGAAATCGAGCCCTGATTTTATAAGGAGATCCACAGTCCTATTATACAACCTGCCTTTATTTGGTATGGCCATTCTTATGGTCATCTTTGCACCCTTTACGGTGATTGAGACCGCCATTTAATACATTATCGCGCAAGTAGCTACTAATGATACTGATTACATACAATTAATTTCTAAAAATGATAGTGGAGGGGAAAAACCCCTGTTCACTGTTTGCCTCTAGGACATAAATAGAATGCTTTCATCGCTAAATATAGCATGTAGATATCGGCCTTCGCAGTAACCTCGTACGGGGAATGCATTGAAAGTACTGGAACTCCAAAATCTACAGTATCCACGTTATGTGATGAAATGTACATCGCAACGGTTCCTCCTCCACCGCCATCAACTTTCCCAAGTTCTCCAACTTGCCAAGTGATATCATTTTCATCCATGATCTCTCTGATAAAATACATCATCTCAGCAGACGCGTCGTTAGTAGAGTATTTACCACCTGCACCACCGTATTTAGAAATTGATGGTCCGTGATTAAGGTATGAACAATTCATCTTCTCATAATTCTCTCCAAAAGCTGGATCATATGCTGAATTTACATCAGAGGATATACACATTGATTTACTCAATACGCGACGAAGTTCTACCCCATATGCGGATGCAAGTTCTTCAATAAAATCAATTAAAAACATGGAACTAAGTCCTGTAGGTCCATCGGAACCTGTTTCTTCTTTATCCGCAAGTACAGTGATGGTCGTGTATGTTGGATCCTTGATATCGATCTCTGCCATAATATTTGCATAGGCACAAACACTGTCATCCTGTCCATATGCCCCTATCATGGACCTGTCAAATCCCACATCTTTTGGTGTAAATGCTGGAACAGCACACAATTCTGCTGAAAGAAAATCTTCTTCAACAATTCCGTATTTTTGGAAAATAATGTCAGCAATGTTTAGTTTCACTTTTTGAGAAACTTCATCATCTTTAAACTGCCAACTACCGATTAAAATGTTTAATTGTTCTCCTGTGATGACTTCTGAAGCATTTTTTTTCATTTGATCTTTCGCTAAATGTGGAAGAAGATCGGTAACACAGAACGATGGATCATTAGGATCCTCTCCAATTACCACTTTTAGTAGTTTGTCGCCTTTAAGCGTAATAACCCCGTGAAGTGAAAGAGGAATTGCTGACCACTGGTACTTTTTGATTCCACCGTAATAATGTGTTTTAAAATATGCGAGTTCGGTGTCTTCAAAGAATGGCACCGGTTTGAAATCGAGTCTTGGGCTATCAATATGACTTGCCCCGATACGTACGCCTTCAGATATGTCTTTTTTTCCGATAGTTACCATTATTAGGTTTTTCCCACGATTGTTGAAGTATACTTTCGTACCAGCTTTATATTTCGTCCCAGGTACAAACTTTTTATAGCCAGTTTTTTCCAACAAAGATGTTGTGTAATCGACAATCTCTCGTTCAGTTTTATTACAAAGAAATTTCTTGTATCCTTCACAAAAATCGTTGCTCTTTCTAAAAAACTCGGTTCCTCTCTCACTGAGATTTTTTGACTTGAATAGAAGTTTTTCTTCGAGTTCTTTGCCTTTGCTTTTTGCCTTTTCAACCATTTTATCTTCTGGCAGACATTATAGAGATCATATATACGATTGCCGAACTAAACATCGTGAATAACTCACTTTTGTGTAATTTATCGAAATGCGTATTAAACAACGCAAGATGATTAGCTTTACGACATTGCATAACTATAGAATGTTATAATAGAGATTTAGAAGAAATAAAATATGGAATCTGCGTGCGGTCAGTTTGTACTACTATAGCATTGAAGTGACTTCGTGTCCAATCAATAAAGATACTACGGAGAGCACGTGTTTATTTTCGTTATAACTTGTGTTCCGTTGAAGAGATTATCAGTTCCATAAAACTGTACACAAATATGATTTTTGCAACTTTGCTACCAAGCAACCCTTTATTGTTTATGGCACTATCGGCGGTAGTATGAATGTGCGTAATTTATTAAATTGAATGTTTATAAACTAATATATAGAGCTGAAAGCGCTGTAAGATGGGGAGTTCAGGATATTCGCTGGAGTTGTTAAACATGACAGCATTTATCGTTTCTCATGATGAGTTATGCACATTAGAGTCTAATACGTCAAATGATGCAAAGATTAGACATTGTGCAGAGTACACTGATTCACATGTTCATACGATTGATGTTGGCTACGGTGAACACTCTTCCAGTGCAAAACTGTTGTTTAGTTGTACGGTCAGACCTTCAGAGTGGGATCGCCTAATCGCTGTAAATGATGAAAGAATTGTACATTTCTATGGAACTCACCCATGGTATTATAGAGAACATGATCAAAAAAGACTAGTTACCATTTTACAAAATGACCCAAAGGCATGCGTTGGAGAAATTGGTCTGGATGCAAAACATGGTGTACTGGGTGAACAAATGCCTGTGTTCTTAGAACAATTGGCCTTATGCGAAAAATATGGACGTCCAGCTAATATACATATGGTTGGATGTGAAAACGAAATGCTACGGGTCCTTCGTAAAACAAATGTTACAGCCATACTCCACTCATTTTCTGGTCCAGAGAGTTATATAAAACCGCTGACTGACTGCGGGTGCTACTTCTCGATATCCCCAAGAATCCTTAGAAAGTCAGAAAAAAATATAAAATCATTATTATCTGTGATACCAGACGATAGACTTCTTCTAGAAACTGATGCCCCTAACACAGACATCGGTATAGAGGAATTTCTGGACAAAATCAGCGTTATACTGGATGTGGAAACTTTTGATTTAAAGCGTATTGCGCTGAGAAATGCTATGTACGTCTTTTCATAATAAAACTAACAAAAAACCATAAATATTTTTACTGTACACAATTCATCACCCTGCATGGGCATTCTATCAGACAGAGATATACTTGAGAGTGTGATGGCGGGTTCTATAGGAATATCAGATTTTAACGAAAACAATCTTACCCCTAATGGTTATGATTTACACATATCAGAAATACTCATTAGTGGAAAAGGAAACCTGCAAAAGAAGGGCACTGTCAGTATTCCTCCGAGGACAATGTTTTATGTGTCTACGATAGAGCAGATCAAAATACCGGATGATATATGTGCCCAACTATGGCTGAGGACGCACTGGATAAGAAAAGGCGTTATTGCATCATTTGGAAAAATTGATGCGGGTTTTGAAGGTACATTAACATTTGGGGCTTACAATGCTACTGATGAACCTATAAGTATCCCGATTGGTGAAAAATTTTGTCAGGTGGTTTTTGAAGCACTTATATCAACAAGCCAAAAGAATTATGAAGAAAGAAGTGGCCACTACCAAGGACAGACTGGCATCACACTCGAACCTGTTAAGTAAATTATTTTTTAACTATGTCTAATACATACATACTAGCAGATGGGGAATAAGTTTTTAGTTCCTTCATTTCTAGGAGTTTACAGTTTAGGTCCTCAGCACATGCGTTTGTTATAATGTTATCTGCGGTGAGTTGAGATTCGTGACGATCTATGATTTTATACATATGGACTATACCACCGGTTTTTGTCTTTAATAAGGCATCAAAAAGAAAATCCTGAGACATCTGAGGAAGATTCATTATTATCCTGTCAGCCATAGGAAGATTTTTTATTATGTCCTTAGCATCACCTTCCATAGGAACGATATCGGTGATATGGTTCAGTTTTATGTTCTTCTTCATGTATTCTACTGCATCGTGGTTGAGATCTATTGCATAAATTTTCTTTGGATTGGCATGTTTACATATCGTAAGCGAAAACGGTGCGACTCCGGCGAACATATCTATGATAATTTCTCCATCTTTTACCATTGACGCAATTCTTCCCCTTTCAGTAGCTAGACGAGGGGTATAATATACCTTGGCTGGATCTGTAACAATGATGACACCAGATTCTCTATGACGGGTTTCACTCGTTCCAGTGCCGGCTATCAGTTCTAAATCTCTAATTCTTAACTCTCCCCTCACACCGTGGTCAAGAAATACCGCCCTGGTACTCGAATTTACTTTTAGTAAAGCGTTGCCAATATCATATTTCATTGAAAGAAGTTCATCTGTAAGTTTGAGAATCATTATATCTCCAATATTATCAAACGAGTTTGGGAGAAGATTTCTTATCTCTTTTGGGAGAAGATTTCTATAATCAGTTTCTCGGCGTGCGAGTACCTCTAATTCCTTATCACATACCTCATAATCCATGTACGATTCTGAAAGTATTGGTATTAGCAACATGTCCCTGTCAACACAGATCTTTACGTTCAGGTTCAGGAGTCCTATCTCATTTAGCTTGATACGAATGGTATTTCCTTCTGATTTAGGAACACGTATACACCTGGTCATGCTTTATGCACAATCCTTTTTTGTTTAAATTATTATAACAGGTGAGCGACGGGAAGTATTCGGAAAATAAAAACTTCGTTAGATAAGTTTACGTCTGCTAAGATAAGTAATGTTTGCCGGTACACTGTAAAATACTGAAAGTTAGTATAAATCGTCAAAAAATAAGCCGTGATGTTATATCTTGAGTAAGCAAATTGTTCTTTTATTTCAGCTACCGTGTGTATAGTGGCCTTTATATGATTATGGTTGCAAGTATCTACAAAAACGCAAGTGTTAGCGCATATTTA
>JAKSHX010000047.1 GCA_024399155.1 archaeon
GTAAAAACCACCCTCAAGACCCTGCGTCTCAATGGAAAGACGATATTTATTTTACAGGAGATCACGAAGAAGCATTCATTACACGGCTTCCTGAATACGAAGCACTTGGTTTCGCATCCATGGTTAATATGTTCTTCCCTAAGGATGGTAATCTCAATACCATAACGGCCGTGTGGCAGCAATATGCCGATTCGATGCAGCAATGGAACAATTGGATGCCGTTCTCTTATCTAAATAATGCCTATTTTCGCGATGCCGCAATGGATAGAATGGAGGACTGCGCCACTTCTTTTCTACTAGCCCCCGGAGTGGTACAAATATTCTATGGAGACGAAGTGGCACGTACGATGAGCGATGCACGCTTTAACGTGGATGCTGCACAGGCTTTCCGTAGTGATTACGATTGGAACAATCATAATGCACCATTATTGCAACACTACCAAATACTTGGACAATGGAGGCAACGTCATCCTGCAGTAGGAGTCGGTCAACAGACAACTCTTGATAGTACGACGTGTTATCGTACCATAGATACGGACGAAGTGGTTATCGCTCTAAATCCGGTAGTGGGAGCACCAATCAAAGTGCCCGATTCTTGGAATGGACACCTTGTTAAAAATGTTTATACAAACGAGATTCAAAAGGCTCAAAATGGCACCGTTACCCTCACTCAGCCATCGGCCAACGTTGCACTCTTAGAAATAAACAAACATTAGGCTGGACGCTATATTTTAAATAATGAGAATCTTTAGCACATCATATAAACGTGGATTAGCAGTAAGTTTACTGTTACTTTTTGCTACGTACTATATTGATGTAAATTGCTTTGTTCACTCGCATATTGTGAATGGAGTGGCTATCGTTCACTCTCATATACACAAATCGTCTCACCATACATCTGATGACGGAGGACATACGGTTTGGCAAGTTAATCTAATTGCCAATATCCATAACAATTTCGTCTTTACAGAATCATCAGAAACAACCGATTGTAGTCTTTTAGACTACGTCATTGGGACGATTGGTAATGAACAAGATTGTCTTGCAGAGCAACTTCATGGTGTTCATTTTGTTTGGCGAGCACCGCCTGTAGGCATATTTATTGCTTAATCATTTTTTTATTTTAATCATTTGACTTCTATCCATAAGTAGAGGTCTTAATCGCGATATAATATGTCAACAATACAAAAATCATTTTGTATGGCTACATTATGTATGTGCGCCATACAACTATATGCTGCAACCGATTCCCACATCATGGGACATGTGCTAAATGCAGCCACCCAAGAACACTTGGGATATATCAATGTTCAACTAAAAGGTACTGCCATCGGTTGTATGACCGACGAGAGTGGGCATTACTTCCTGAAAAATGTACCATTAGGTGCTCAAACCATAATCTTCTCTCTTGTCGGATATAAAACGCAGGAGATACCTGTTCAAATTACTGCCGACTCCACTTACATTTGCAACGTGAGTCTGGATGAGGCAAGTTATTTGTTGGATAATGTGGTCATTTCTGCCAATAAATACGCTAGTAAGAAGAAAGAAGTAGCAACCATAGTCAATGTTATTTCGCCACTTGTTATAGAAAATACCGGTTCTAACTCCATGGCAGATGTGCTTAATTATCAACCCGGCTTGCGCGTAGAGATGTCTTGCTGCAATTGTGGTGTGCCCCAACTGCGAATCAACGGATTAGACGGGCAATACAGCCAGATACTGCTTGATTCACGACCCATTTTCTCTTCTCTCGCCAGTGTGTATGGTTTGGAGCAAATACCTACCGGCATGGTGGATAGAATAGAAGTAATTCGTGGAGGATGTAGTGCCTTGTTTGGCGCCAATGCCATAGGTGGGGTAGTGAATATCATTACCAAAGAACCTTGCCGCAACTACATCAACCTAAGTAACCAAAGTGCCTTTACCGAGACAGGTTCGTTTGATATCAATACTAATTTGAATGCCTCTGTTCTATCCCCTAATGGGAAGGTGGGGGTGTATCTCTTTGGTGTTCATCGCGACCGAAAACAATATGACCGAGATGGTGATGGTTATAGTGATATACCTAAACTGCAAACGACAACACTTGGTTTTCGCAGTTTCTTCAAGACCTCTGATTATTCCAAAATAACTGCCGAGTATCACCACACTACCGAGTTTCGCCGCGGCGGTTATGGTATTGACTCATTACAACCTCACGAATCGCCTCTCACGGAGCAACTCAAGCATAATATCAATGCCGGAAGTCTTCGTTGGGATTATTACACGGCTGATAATAGGCATAGTGTAACACCATACGCTTCGTTTCAACACACGGCTCGTGAAAGCTATTTTGGCACGAATCGTAACCCGAATGCTTATGGTCAATCTAAGGATATCACGGCCGTAGTAGGCGGACAATATCGCTTCTCGTATCCTTGTGGCAAGATGCCGGCCGATTTGAGTGCAGGTATAGAGTACTCATTTAATCAACTCCACGACCAAATATTAGGATATAATCGCAATCTATGGCAGACGGTACACCTCTATGGCGGGTATGTGCAAAACGAATGGAAAAATACCCAGTGGTCTATATTGATAGGTGGAAGATTAGAAAAACATAGTTTGCTCAAGAAACCTGTTTTTACACCACGTGCCAGTGTGCGCTACACGCCTATCAACGACTTGATTCTGCGTGTCGGTTATGCCGCTGGGTATCGTGCCCCGCAGACTTACGATGAAGATTTGCATGTTGGAGCAGTCGGTGGCGAAGTACATCTGATTTCGCTTGATCCCAATCTCAAAGAGGAGCGCAGTCACTCCGTCACGTTAAGTGTCGATTGGTATAAGTCCCTCGGCAAATGGGACTTTAACCTTACGGCAGAAGGATTCTTCACCCAACTCAACAATGTGTTTGCTTTGCGTGAGGACGGACATGACGAGCAAGGAAATTTGTTGCTCACGCGTGTTAATGCCTCCGGAGCATGGGTGGCAGGATTGAACATAGAAGGTAAAGTGGGGTATGGCAGGGTGTTCACGCTTCAAATAGGATACACCTATGAGCAAAGCCGCTACATAAAAGATTTTCAATGGAGTCCGACCATTGCTCCGCAAAAACGCATGTTCCGCACGCCTGACCATTATGGATTCTTTATCGTCAATATCCATCCTGTCAAGGGCCTAAATATCACTACTAACGGCAAAATTACAGGCAGAATGTTGGTGCAACATTACGCTGGATATATACCACAAGATGAAGAAAAAGAAACTTCTCCTTTCTTTGAGTGGGATATCAGACTTGCATACGAAATACCTTTGTATAAGAACTATACGTTGGAGATAAATGCCGGTGTGAAGAACCTATTAGATCATTTCCAACCCGATTTAGATAAGGGTATGAATAAGGATGCCGGTTATATCTACGGACCGGCTACTCCTCGTAGTTATTTTGTGGGAATCAATCTAAAGATATAATTCAACATCAATTAGGCTGGCTTCTTGGGGAACCAGCCTTTTTTGACACGCTCACGTTGTTCAAAGAGTTCTAATATGGACCAAAAGCACGAAAAGCTAAATACGCCCAGTAAAACCGAGATATAGGTATTATCTGCAAATAATGACCCTGCACAACCTGCCAGCCCTGCAAGCAGGAAACAGGTCAACATTTTACGCCAAAGTAATACTCACTTTTAATCACTATCGGGTGGAATATGCCAATTAACAAAAATGTGGCTAAACCTAAAATAATTCCTTCAAAATTCATAGTTTGTGTTGAAATTTTCTGCAAACATACAACTTTTTCGGCTTATTTCCAAATTTTAGCCGCAAAAAAAGTGGCTTACTGCACTTTTTTAACCGCAAAAAATGCGGCTTATTATGAATTTTAAGCCGCATAGTGTAAAAAAATAGGATTTTCATCCGCATTACTTCTTCTTGTACCCGCATTTGGGACATATGCCTTGCTCGTTCAAAGCAATGCCGCACAGTGGGCAACGGTCCATAGTACCTCGTGGTGCAAAATCAGCAGATCCTTTGTTATCGCCACTACTGAAAGTTATCTTGACGATATTGAGTTTGTCTTTCAATAGGTCATAGACAATTTTTATAAACCCTTCTACGGTCATTGTCTCTTTGGTTACTACCAAACGGCAATCGGGGTAGGCAGTTGCCAATTCAGTCTTAAATGCCTCGCCTTTCATTGTGTTCTGCGGGTGTCCGTGGCGAATACCCTGCTTGGAATAGACATCCAATACGGCAGGTAGCAACGGGTCATCTTCACGCAAAACAAGTGCGTGGTCAAAATTGCGTAGCACATCCCAAGCGGTCTTTTTAATCTCGTTACATGGGAAAACCATGTTCACACCCTCGTTGATGGTATCTTCCACCTCAATGGTCAGCGTACCGGTGTGTCCGTGCAGATACTGCGCCTCGCCCTTAAATCCATAAAAACGATGAGCGTACTGCAAATCAAAAGTTGTCATACTTCTCATAAAACAAATAATTTAGAAGTTAATAGTTAGGTTTCTTTCGGCACCATTGCCGATATATAGCAACATATCAAAAACTATGCCACAAAAATGGTAGAAGGGCGATTGAAAATAGAAAATAATTGCCTTCAAATTTGCGTATATTAGAAAAAAATAGTAATTTTGCAGCCCAATTCGTAACAAGTGAAGTCGCGAAATATAACAAATACTAAAAAAATACCCTCCCCAGAGCCATGGGGGGGGTATTTTTGGTGCGTAATTGGATTCGCAAACAATAACAAGTATAAATTAGAACTTATGAAACATTAAAATCAACCGGAGACTAATGTTCTCCAAGTCGTAAACAGCAGTGTTATCTGCACTAGTGCACCAGGACCGGTGTGTTCTCTCGTAAGTGGGCAAATTAGCGATGCCAGTCAGAAAAATTTTGCATGGTAAAAAGTTTTGGGGCTTCCGCGGCTTGTATGCGACAACAACGGCTTGTATGCGACAACAACTATTTGCATCATTCAAAAAAAAGCAGTATCTTTGCACCGCTTTTCAATAAATGAATAAATTAACTAATTAAATTCAAACATTATGAACAAAACAATTAAATTATTTTTGGCATTAGCCATCGGTGCTTTTGCTGTATTCACGAATGGTTGTAAACCCAAAGAAGATGTTAAAGACCCTTCTTTACGTACGTTAGAGGCGGACACTCTGCCGCATTGGATGTCCCTGCTTCCTGATGATACTCCTCTTTTTAATCTAACGATTCCTTGCCTCCACGATGCAGGCACATACTATTTCAATGGTGATAACGAATTAGCATTATCCATCAAAGACCAAGTCTATGACTACAAAGACGCTTGGAACTGGGGCGCACGCGCTTTTGATCTCCGCATCGCGTATGACTACGACTGGGATGGTTTTGCTGAGTGCTGCCGTTTCTTCCATGGAGATAATGAGACTGCTATTTTTTTTGATTATGGTCCTATGAATCTTATCTATGACGATGTGGATAATCATTTTCCTGCTCCTTCTGCTTTAGACGGAGAGTGCATGATTCTGATTGTTAAGAAAGAGTATATGGAGGATGAAAGTTACACAATCAACGTGTTTGAATACTTGATGGCTAAGCTCATCAATAAGTATGGCAAAGACCGTTTTATTGCATACCATGACAACATGACATTAGGCGAGGCACGTGGTAAGATTATTGTCATTGTACGAAACGAAGAATATACGCACAATTATCAAAAAGAAGTTGGTGGTTGCACCACACCTTTAGTTCCCATCAACTATGCGACCCGTTTTATGGATGGTAAGGACGACATCATTACTACTATCACCACCGAATCGGACTTACATGTATATGTAGATGCCCAAAAAGTAGCTACTTACAAATATCATTCGCAAGACATCTATGACCTTAAGGACTTTTCATACGAAAAGAAATACAACGCCTTCTGCATGTTGGCAGGTGGTAATCCTATGGGACATATTTCTTTTAATGGAATGAACGCCGTTGAGTGGGAGGATGTCATTGTGGCAGAACTACCCGAAGGTTGGGATTGCTGCCATAAGATGAACGAGTGGGTAAGTCAAGCATTTGAGAAGCACGAAATCTATGGTGGTGGTATTATCTTATGCGATATGTACGGAGCCACCACTTGCGGTAGTAGTATTGGCACGTTCCATGGAGATCGTCTTGCCCGCGCGATGATTCGCCATAATTTTACGAAATAATGCAAGAGGTATAAAGAAAGATTATTACGTTTATATAAATAAACAATATTGAAGTCAAAAATTTTTAAGGTATGCGAAAAATACTTTTATTATTTACTGCTCTGACGCTCAGCATCGGGCTGTGGGCAGTGGACAACATTCCCTATGTGGATGCTTATGGTCAAGAACAAACGGTAGATAATGTCACCGAAATTACATCCTCTACAGAAGT
>JAKSHX010000048.1 GCA_024399155.1 archaeon
GTTTTGAATAGTAGGATTCAAAAACTTGAAACTAAAACAGCATATCTCTGTGCCATATCAGCAGCATCTGCTTTGAGTGGCGATTATTGTCTTGGAGTTCAGATAAAACACGCCATAGACGCAGGTGCGACGAAAGATGAAGTTTTTGAATCAATAATCATAGGGTCATATATGGCAATGACTAAAGCACAATCTTACGCATTCCGCAAGTATGAAGAAATTTTTAAAGAAGAATGAATTAAATAGCATGTTATAAATCAAGGAAGAGTCGATATTATGGTGACAGTAACTCCAGAAGCCGAAAAATTCATAAAGGACCTCCTCGAGAAAAACGAAAAAGTCGGGTATGGAATTAAAATTTACCTTTCAGGAATGTCATGTTCAGGACCTCAATTTGGAATGTCTTTTCAGGAAAAGGCATCTGAAGGGGAAAAAATCGTTAAAGGAAATGGTTTTGATTTCTTTTGTGATGATAAGACGATGAGGGCGTTGGAGCCTTGCATCATCGAATTTGTTGATGACCCTAACTTTGGAACAGGTCTGACGATTCGTGACCCAAACGTAAAGGGTTGTGGATCTTGCGGTGGTGGATGTTGTTAAAAATATGAACCATCACCAATTTTTATGAGCTTAGCAATTTGAATAATTTCATACGTGGATCATGGTTTGTGGGTTGTTATGGTCTTTATTTCCAGACCAAGAATAACGCCTAACAAAATCGAAAGCAGGGCTTACCAAGAGACAATGGCAGATGCCTGTCTAAAGGGGGGCAATACTCTGTTAATATTGCCCACCGGGCTAGGAAAAACGATAATAGCACTAATGGTCGTAGCTAACATCCTCGAAAAAGGGAAAAAAGTTTTCATTTTTGCACCTACAAAACCGTTAGTAGAACAGCATTATAAGTCATTTTCAACACTACTTACTGATACTAAAATTGGAACAATGACGGGTTACACGCCCCCAAAAAAAAGAAAGGATGTCGTTGACGGGAATGATGTTATAATATGTACACCACAAGTCGTGTCTAATGATTTAGATTCATGCAAATATGATCTTGTCGATTTCGGACTTATAATATACGATGAGGCTCACCGTGCTGTGGGAAATTATGCGTACGTTAACATAGCTAGATACTATAAAAACGGCCTCGTTCTTGGAATGACTGCATCCCCCGGATCGAATAAAAATAAAATTAAAGAAGTTTGCAGTAATCTTGGAATAAAACGCATAGATACACGTTCTGACAATGATTCAGATGTTCTCCCTTATATTCATGACGTATCTACCAATAGAATAGAGGTGAGCATGCCTGAGTGTTTCACTGAAATTGTTTTACTTTTGAACGAAATAATGGACCGTTACATATCGCGTCTTAAAGGTCTTGATCTTATAAGTTCAAGTCGACCTATATCTACCAAGTATATGTTGGCGGTTGGTGAAAACCTACAGAAAAAACTCATAAACAAAGAAAATGTCGCTTTGACATTCGAAGGATTGATTTATCAAGCAGTGTGCATCAAAATACTATATGCAATAGGTCTCGTTGAAACGCAGGGAATTGCTGTACTTAAACAATATATTCAAAAACTTATCAAAGAGTCTCGACAAAAGAAAAAATCTAGAGCATCTAAAGAAATTGTTGCTACCGAAGAATTCAAAAAAATTCGTAAAATTGTTGAAACCACAAGGGTGGAACATCCTAAAATTTCCAAAATTATGGGGTTAATAAGTCAAGAATTAAATAAGAGTCCCAAAACCAAAATTATGATATTTAGTCAATATCGCGATACCTGCGATATGATTGCTGAAAAGGTGTCAAAAATACCGAATGTACACGTTGCCAAATTGGTAGGGCAATCAAATGATGGATTAAAACAAAAAGAACAAATCGATATTTTGGATAAATTTCGGGAAGGTATATACAACACTATAGTTTCAACATCAGTTGGCGAAGAAGGATTAGACATTGCTAACATAGATATGGTCATATTCTATGAGCCTGTTCCCTCGGAGATACGAACTATACAAAGAAGAGGACGTACTGGCAGAAAGGACACTGGAAAAGTGTACGTTCTAGTAACCAAAGACACTAGAGATGAGGTATTCGAAGAGACTAGCCAAAAGAAGGAAATAATGATGCGTGAAGGTCTGAACGATCTCTTCAGTGAAGAACTTCCATGTTTTTCGAAAAGTCAAACCAAAATTGACCGTTTTTAATTTATCAATAAAAAGCATTGGGCGTTTATGGACTTCGCTGATATAGCAAACATGTTCAACAAACTTGAATTAACCAGTGCACGTCTTGAAATGACTTCTATTCTGGCAGATTTTTTTAAAATAGTCCCTGTCACAGAACTCAAAAATCTTGTATATATCACTCAAGGTAAGCTTCATCCCGACTTTTCTCAAATAGAGTTTGGTATGGCTGATAAGCTTATTCTTAAAGCAATAGCTTTTACATCTGGAACTCCCGAAGACAAAGTCGAGAAAATATGGCTGAAAGAAGGAGATCCAGGCTATGTAGCAGAGATGCTCATAGATGGAAAAAAACAGACAACTTTGTTTTCCGAACCACTTACATTTGCAAGGGTCATAGATGGTCTAAATCAAATTGAGACAGCTGAAGGTAAAGACTCACAAGATCGTAAAATGAAAATTTTATCCAACATGCTCCATGATTCTAGCCCCTTAGAAGCCAGATATCTTTGCAGAATAGTCACTGGAAGAATGAGAACGGGTGCGTCAACAATGACAATTTTAGATGCATTGGCTGTCACGTTCGCAAACAAGGAAGATAAACCGGAAATTGAGAGGGCTTTTAACATCACTTGTGATATTGGACTTGTAGCTGAAAAAATTGCAGAAGAAGGCATAGAAGGTGTTCGCAATATGAACATCGCAGTCGGCAAACCAATTAAAGTAATGCTCGCAGAACGTCTCCCGTCTATATCTGAAGTGATAAAAAAGATGGATGGCGAATGTGCTGTTGAATACAAGTACGATGGCATCAGATCACAAGTTCATATTGGAAAAACATTTGTCAAAATATTTTCCAGAAGGCTTGAGGACCTTACACATAATTTTCCAGACATCGCACAATCACTAAAAGATCATTTTAGAGGTGAAGAGACAATCATAGAGGGAGAATGTGTCGCCGTAGATGCTGATACCGGGTGTATACAATCTTTTCAGGAAGTTGCCCATAGGAGAAGAAAGTATGGCATGGATGATACTATAAAAAAATATCCAGTAAAGATATTCATATTTGACATGCTTTATGTCAACGGAAGGGATTTAACACTTTTGCCATACATGAAAAGAAGAGAGGCAATCAAAGATTGGTTTGACATATCCGACAATATACAAGTGTCAAAAATGAAGATTGTTCATTCTGCCGAGGAGATGGAGAGTTTCTTTGGAGATGCTATCGATGAAAGATGCGAAGGCATAATGGCTAAGTCCATATCTGATAAATCGATTTACCAGACTGGATCCAGAGGATTCCTATGGATCAAGTACAAAAAAGATTACCACGCAAATCTAATAGATTCGTTTGACTTAGTCGTCGTAGGCGCATTTTATGGCATGGGAAAACGTGCCGGAAAATATGGAGCACTATTGATGGCTTCATATGATAAAGAGACTGGAAAATACGGAACTGTATGTAAGCTGGGAACAGGATTCGACGATGCTTTTTTAGATAATATGCCGTCTCTTTTGGACAAATACAAGCTGAAAAATAAATCACCATTAGTAGATGCAAAAATGATTCCTGACGTTTGGTTCAGTCCTGTCGTGGTCTTAGAAGTGGTTGGTGCAGAAATAAGTATCAGCCCTGTTCATACTGCAGCTATTGATATATTCAAAGAAAAAGCTGGAATAGGGATAAGATTTCCAAGATTCACAGGGCGAATTAGAGATGATAAAGGTCCAGAACAGTCTACATCAGTAATAGAAATAGCAGAGATGTACAAAATGCAGTCTCATGACTTTGACAAATTTGACCGTGCACATACAAATATTTAAGACAATATCAGCGTACGGATGGCCATGCGATTGGAGCTTATTGAGAAGAACGAAAAGATGATCAAGATTGGTGTAAAAGATACTGATACTACGCTCATCACACCCATTGTTGAAGAACTAAATAGCAACAAAAAGGTTAAAATTGTAAGATATATTGAAACTCACCCTGAACTCGATGTACCCGCATTGTATGTCGAAATGCGTGAGGGTGATCCTGTAATGGCTGTCAAAGACGCTGCCATGAATGTCTCTAATTATTTCGCCACACAATGAGTTCTGTCCGATACCGCACCTGTGTAACGGATGAAAATACTATCGGAATGCGGTATTATCTTAGTTCTACTGCCGGTACAGGTGGACGTCTCAGGGAATCTGCACGGGATTTTGTTGTTAAGGAGATATCTGTTCATCCTCCTGAAAGAGATGGCAGATTTACAATAGCTGATGTTACTAGCATCAATTGGGAAACGAACAGGCTCGTGAGGTTGCTTGCGAGAAGCATGAACATTTCTCGTGAAAGGATCGGTTTTGCAGGCACTAAAGACAAAAGGGCTGTGACTACACAACTAATGTCTTTTGAATGCCCCAAAGAAAATTTAAGTAATGTGAGCTTTAAAGACTTAGAGTTCAGTAATATTTACACATCGAATCATGGTATAAGGATTGGAGATCTCATTGGAAACGAATTTGAAATTGTGGTGAGAGATATTGCTATCGATATCAAAGATGCCTCAACAATAATTGAGGAAACAGCATCAGAGATAATGAAAATAGGTGGGTTTCCAAACTATTTTGGAGTGCAAAGATTCGGTACTTACAGACCTGTAACGCATCTTGTAGGAGAAGCTATTGTACGTGGCGACCTAAAAAAAGCAGTAGATATATACCTTTCATATCCATCGAAGAATGAAAGTAACGAAACGATAGAAGTACGCAAACGTTTATCACAATGCAAGGGCGATTATTCTTCTATAATTCATGACATACCTAAAACCATGGGTTATGAGAAAATTATGGCTGAACATCTTACGAAATATCCAGAAGATTATAAGGGTGCAATACTAAAAATGCCATATAACCTTCAGATGATGTTTACTCACGCTTATCAATCATACTTATTCAACATAATGCTTAGTAAAAGAATGGAACACGGTCTTCCACTCAATCGACCTGTTGAAGGGGATGTGGTAATACCTTTAGATTTCAACCGTGTACCAATACATGAAAATCCAATCATTACCACCACTAAAAATATTGATCTTGTAACAAAACAAGTAATCGCAGGAAGAGCATTCATTTCGATAATATTATTCGGAGCGGATAGTGCCTTTTCAGAAGGAGAAATGGGAGAAATAGAAAGAAAGGTTATAGAGTCTCAAAATATCGAGAAAAAAGATTTCATAGTCATGGGCCTATCACACTGTACATCAAAAGGTACGAGAAGGGAAATAATGTGTCCGGTCAAGAATTTAAACTATGATATCTACGGCGACGGTTATTCCGTTAAGTTTTCACTTCCTAAGGGCAATTACGCTACATGCCTTATGCGTGAATTTATGAAATCAAATATGAACGATTACTGAGTTTTACTCTTTAAATGTTACACTTTTAACAATTCTCGCGGAATACACACCTATACGATGTCTTTTATGATGTCAAAAATGCTATTGGACGATTCGTGAAGTTTTATTTTATTGGCAATTTCTTGTATCTTTTCTGAAATGGTTCAGATTTGATTTCAGAAGTTAGCGTCTTATACGTAAGCAGCAGTGGTCTTCGCCGTATCTATATCGTTGGCTTCTGACCGATGGAAGATATTAACAATGGAAATAATGGATTCATCCTCTGAACCGCGAATATTATCTTCAAGAATTACCCTGAACGAGTAATCTTCTATCTTTGAGAATTTAACCCCATCAGGTGGAATCATCCCATAACTGCCTGTATCGGAAAGATGGTCGAGCACTGTGCCCATCTTATCACTGGCAAATTTATCGTAAAGTGCTATGTCTTCTGAGAGTCTTTAGGTGCGGATCTTGCTATTTTT
>JAKSHX010000049.1 GCA_024399155.1 archaeon
GATATGAATGTCACTGTAGGAATATCCTTCACCCATCTCGACGACCGAGTGTCAAAGATTGTCGAACCTGGAGCTCCCCTCCCAGAAAAAAGACTTTCAGCACTAAAGGATCTTATAAATTCCAAAATAACAGCGTATGTTATGGGGGAACCTCTGATGTCGGACATTGAAAACAGAGAGATGGAGTATATAGAAACTATTGCGTCTACGGGAGTAAAATGTTTGGAGGCTGGAGGTGTGAATTACCGTCCAATACTTCATTCGAGAATGAAAAAAATGAATCTTCGTAGTATATCCAATGCAAGTCTTGTTACGGTCATTAATGAAGCAAAGAAGATGGGTATTCGCCCAACTGGTATGTTCTAATTTTAAAATGTTACACAGAAACATACAGCTCTATCACTTTTATTACGATGGTAACTGGTAGTTTATGGTGGATGAAGTAGTATTGTGGAGTGTTAACTACAAATTTTTATAATTTACAAAATATGGGCGTCTGTTGTTTTGTTAGATGTTACTAGTACAGTTAATGACGGTTTATACAACGAGATATTTTGGATTTTTTTTATTCGGATCACGTACTTTGGCTGCAAACATCTTTTGAATTTGATTGAACTCATCTACGGACACTACAGTATCCGCATTGTGTTTTTGTCTTGTATCTTCCCATCTCATGTATCCAGCATAAACTGGATTATGTAGTATTGTTCTAAGATTGTATTTATTCCATGGATTACCCCTTCTAGTTCGATTGCCATTTTTATTGAGAAAAAATGCGATCCAGTCGAGAGTCATTCCGTTCATGTACATATCGAAGATGTTGATGATTGTGTCAAATTCATCTTTATTGTTTACAAGTTCACCATTTTTTAGATCATATCCAAATGGAGGGGTGAATCCCATTACGCCTCGTTTTGATATAGCTTTTTCACGCATACCTATGTATGTCCTTTGGCCGATTTGCTCGCTTTCTAACTGAGCTATTCTTTGTATAATGTCTAAGGCAAATCTGCCTTCGGCTGTTGTAGTGTTAAATTTATCGAATGTAGAAACAAATTCTTGTCCGTTTTTTTTTAAATCTTCCATCATATGCATGAAATTTTTACTACTTCTATGAATTCTATCCATTTTGAGAATAACCAACGTATCCCATTTTTTTCTTTCTCCAGGAGAAAACATTTTTCTATATGCTGGTCTCCTAATATTGGTACCAGAAAATCCATCATCAATGTATTCACCGACGATTTCTAGGTCATTAATTTCACAGAAAAGTCTCATTTTTTCTAATTGGGCATCTAGAGAATATCCGGAAAGTGCTTGTTCTTCTGTAGATACCCTTGCATATAGAGCTGCGCGTTTTTTATTCATTTACATGAGACGGTATTAGTGGCCCGTTTATAGCCTCGAATATTTCGCGATTAATGATTGCGTAGTGGTCTCCCATTCTGATATTTCCATCCCATTCTACATATCCAGCATATAATGGATTATGAAGAATATTACAAATGGATTGTTTATTCCATTTTCCACCTTTTTTGGCAGGGATCATTGCATCATTTAGCATAGATGCAATGAAATTCATTGAGTATTTTTTACAATACATATTGTAAATGGCTTTGATTGTGTACATTTCATCATTGATAATATGTAACTTACCGTGGCTATATTCATATCCGTATGGGTGACCTGAACCTAGAAGACCATTTCCATATCTTGCTTTTCGTTCCATTCCGATTTTCACTCTTTCACTTATTTGTTCACTTTCGAGTTGTGCAATACGTTGCATAAGATCCATAACAAATCGACCCATTGCACTTTTAGTGTCGAACTGCTCTTGGATAGAGCAAAAATTTTTGCCACAGGAAGTAAGATTTTCCATCATCTGAGTGAAATTTTTACTGTTTCTGTGTATTCTGTCCATTTTTAGAACAAGGATTACATCCCATTGATCTTGTTCATTCATCATACGCTGGTACTCTGGACGATTAGTATTGCGGCCGGTATGACCCTCTTCACGATATTTGCCAGCTATAACCCAACCTTCCATATCGGAATACATCTCCAAACGTCGCATTTGTGCATCTAGTGAGAATCCCTCTGTAGCTTGGTCCTCAGTCGATACTCTTGCGTAGAGCGCGACGCGTGTGCCTCGCGTATTGTACATCCCAGGCGACGCATCGACATAATTGGTATATAAATTTGTATGAAACAACACACATTTGGAAGAGAGTGGGTGTGATAATAGTATAAAGTTTGTTGTGCTGATATTAATTATTCAGGTTATTCAGGTTAGCTCTGATAGTTCTTGCATAAATGTTATTTGGGCCTATTCTCGGCATTAATGAGAAAGTAAGCGATTTTGCGAGATATATGTTAAAATAAAAGGGGGAACAGAGGAGTTTATCCTCTGAAAGATTAAGGATTTACATCATTCCGCCGGTGCCCGACATTCCGGGGCCACCAAGGTTGGGATCTGCCATAGGGTTCATCGGAGGTGATTTGCGTGAAGCGATGACATCGTCGATCCTCAAAATCATATTAGCGACTTCTGTTGCAGAATTAATGGCTTGAACTTTCACCCTTAGTGGCTCTACAACATTCATTGATAGCATGTCAACGGCTTCTCCAGATTCGAGGTCAAGTCCATAGTGTGCACCACCATCCTTTTTATCGTGTGCGTTCTTAAGTTTAATAATAGAATCAATTGAATCGATACCGGCATTTTCTGCGATGGTCCATGGTATAATTTCCATAGCCTTAGCAAATGCGTCGATTGCGAGTTGTTCTCTTCCACCTATGGATGATGCGTACTCGGATAGTCTAAGACCAACTTCAATTTCGGGCGCCCCTGCACCTGCTACAACTTTTCCGTCTTCAATAGCAACACCAACTACATGAATGGCATCGTTCATCGCTCTTTCGACTTCATCCATGACGTGTTCTGTCCCGCCTCTAATGACAATAGAAATGGCCTTAGGATTCTTGCATCCGGTAATAAATGTCATTGACTCTGTACCGACCGGCCTTTCTTCTACAAATTCTGCGGAACCGAGGTCTGACTTCTGGAGCTCCGTTATTTTTCCAACAAGGTTAGCACCAGTTGCTTTAGCTATAGCTTCCATGTCAGATTGCTTGAGTCTTCTGCAACAGAAGATTCCAGCCTTAGCCATATAATGTTGCACAAGATCATCTACGCCTTTCTGACAGAAGACTACGTTTGCTCCAACATCCTTGACTTTTTCAACCATGGATTTGAGAGTATCTTCTTCCTGGTTTAGGAAAGACTGCATTGACGAAGGATCGGTGATACTAATTTGTGCATCGACCTCTGTTTTCTTATTTTCCATTTGAGTGGTGAACAATACGATTTTTGCATCTTTAACAGATTTAGGCATGCGCGGGTGAACTCTTTGTTTATCAATGACGAGCCCTTCGACCATGTATGTGTCACTGATGACGCCTCCAACTTTCTTTTCGATTTTAATATTGGATGTGTCCACCTTGCTATCTTTTTCAACAAGTTTTACCGCTTTTACCACAATATTGGACAGATGCTCTCCTTCTCCCCCAATGGATTTGCCAGTCATAGCGGTCATAGAGACCTTTTTAAGAATGTCATCGTTGGAGTTTATAGATATTTTTTCGAGAATATCAACCGCCTTTGTAGCGGCCATCTTGAACCCGCTAGTGATGACAGTTGGGTGGACGTTTGCGTCAATTAGTGATTCGGATTGTTTTAAAAGCTCCCCTGCGAGAACTACCGCAGATGTCGTACCATCTCCGCATTCTGTATCCTGTGTTTTTGCTACCTCAACAACCATTTTAGCTGCAGGGTGTTGTACGTCAATCTCTTTAAGGATCGTAACACCGTCGTTGGTTATTGTGACGTCACCGATCGAGTCAACGAGCATTTTATCCATTCCTTTTGGTCCGAGGGTAGATCTAACAGAATCTGCGACAGCTTTCGCGGCTGCGATGTTGTTGAACTGCGCCTCTTTGTCTTTGCTCCTTTCGGTGCCTTCTTTCAAAACGATGATGGGCTGATTACTATTGCCAGAACCATACATAATGTACATCTCCCGATAAATAATAGTAATTTTGTACTTCTATATAAATGTATTCAGAGACTATTGACACCTGATAACTTTGTGTTTGTGGGGGAGTGGGTGTTGTACATTTATAGATTATGTTGTTTTCGTATTCATCCGACCTGGGTCTATTTTTAAAGTGTTATAACGATGTGATAGTCCATTGATCTATTATTGATTATTCTGGTGTAATTGCGCGTCGGTCAGGCTTAAATCTTCGTATTTTTGCTATTTTATGAATGAGGTAATGCATTAGTAAATATTTTTTATTTAAGTGGACAGTCTCAATCAGCTGCAAAAATAATGATGCGCCTAAACGGTCGGCGTGGATATAATTAATTTTTTCTAAATAATATTTTAGGGTTAATGTTTGATGTGCGAATGTTTGTATGTGTAAATTGTGTATGACGTGGGTAGTGCCAGTTATATTGATGTGAACGGTTTTATTGAAAATTTTGAACTTTAAGAAGGATTTGTGTACGAGTTATTGTTAGGATTTTTAGACGCCATGTATTATTTTATGAAGGACTACGTGGAATACTCGGGTTTTGAAATGTTTGTAGCTAAAGAATTAGCATAGATATATTCTGAATTGTAATTGGGATGATAGAATGGCCCATAGGAATGGAGTATGATTGATGTTAAAATTATTCGTAGAGATTCTTTGTGTTTGATTCATTTATCTGGAGATGATGTTCGAATATATTGTGTATACTAATGATGATGGGGGTATGGCTGCATGATGATGCTATTTTCGTAGTATTAAAAGACTTTGGTACTTGTTAAGAACGCTAATCATTAGAAGTTGTTCTTTTCATGTCACTGCACAATCGAGTCGAAGATGGTCTGTCCGCTTATTGAATTTATTAAATAGTGTTGAATTTAAATAGAGAACTATCGGCAATTCTCAACCATAGCGCAAAAACAGTTCGATAAATAAGAAGGTGTGATTATCGTTTTTATCAATTTATGCTGCTTTGAAATGAGGTAGATTTAAAAATTTAAAGTGTGCTGCTGCGGGATCTGGTTGACAAACGTTTCTAATTATCAAACATTGGCAGCTATGTAGGTAAATTTTGTAGGGACGTATAGAGCACATCATTTCAAATAACAAAAGTGCTTTTGGGTTGTTATATGGTATATAACAGTTGTCCGTTGGCTTGTTGACATTTGAACACAGATTACTCATCAGCTGCAACTATTAGTCTGAATATAACCTGTTCCATCCTTACAATAGTATGTGAGACAAATAAATATGAATGAGGATTAAGCAACGCCTGGGTGGTTTAAGGAATTTTAAAATTGTTTCAAGCTTGTAAGTGAATTATTTTCAACTTATGACATGTTGAAACAGAATCAGTGAGATCGACCTTTTAAAAATTTCTTTTTTATTGATTATTTTACTTATTAATACGGGCAAGTATGTGTAGGATGTTTGTATATGTTTATTAAGCGTGTAATTATGATAAAATTAAAGTATGTGTGGCATACGAGATTGATGGGGAGATTGTGAAACATTTTCCCGCATCTGTATATAAATTACAGAGGGCAAAGCCTGTGTATAAAGAATTTGACGGATGGGATTTAATTGATGGAACTCTACCTAAAAATGCAAGAACGTATATTGAATATATTGAAAAGTACACAGGTATACCTGTAAGTATCATAAGTTTCGGACCAGAAAGATCAGAAACAATTGATAGATATGGTAGATGGTATTCGTGACCATATAATTAAACCCCGATTTAGATGTTTATTTTGTACGAATTAGGTTGTGTACT
>JAKSHX010000005.1 GCA_024399155.1 archaeon
ATATATTATCCAACGAAGAATTGTCTCTCTTAGCCACACCGACGTCCTTTTCGATGTTGTTTTCTGTACTAGTAAATTTATTGTCTATGTTCAGTTGAAGTCTCAGGTGTGGATCCAGTCTCGCTATTTCCTGGATTGGTATACCAACTCGCAAATTCGCGAATTTTCCTTGATTCATCTTTGAAAAAATGTCTTTTGATATACATAATTGAGTTTTTTATGTCATGAGTGATGTTGGACGTGGTTTCTGAATATGGTTCAAAATTTTCCTCATTCATTTTCACAGAATCTGGTATACTGATATATTCAAGGCTAGAGCATCCAAAGAATGCGTTGTTGCCAACAGTTTCCACAGAATTGGGTATGATGACAGTTCCAAGTGTTTTTACATAATCGGGTGTGGTGACGGATTCAAGTGAAGTGCATTCAGCGAATGCACAGACACCGATTTTTTTTACAGAATTTGGTATAATGACAGATTTGAGTAAGGTGCATCGAGCGAACGCACAGTCATTTATAATTTCCACGGAATTTGGTATAATGATAGATTTAAGGTTATCACATCCAAAAAATGTACCGTTGTCAATAGTTTTCACAGAATTTGGTATAGTAACAAATTCAAGTGAAGTGCAGTTAAGGAATGCATGGCAACCAATAATTCTTATAGAACTGGACATAGTGATAGATTCAAGTGAAGTGCATCCACTGAATGCGAAGTTGCCGATAGTTTTCAGAGAACTAGATATAGTGACAGATTTAAGCTTACTACATCCATCGAATGCATTGTTGCCGATAGTTTCCATAGAATTGGAGATAGTGACAGATTCAAGGTCATCACATCCATAGAATGCGGAGTCATTAATACCCTTCATAAATTTTGGTATAATGATAAATTTAAGTTTGCGGCATTTATAGAATGCACGGGTACCAACAGTTTTTGTGGGTTTTGCAACAGTTTTCGTGGAATTTACTATATTTGTAGATTCGAGTGAGGTACAGTCAGCGGATGAAGGGTTGCTGACATTTCTTGCAGGATTTGGTGTATTAGTAGGTGGGGTGCAGCGATGGGATGTGCTGTTATTGATAGCTTCTGTGGAATTGAGTGTACTATTGACTGTAGTGTAGTAAGCAAATGCATGAATGCCGATTTTTGCAGAATCGGGTATTTTGATAGATTTGAGTGAAACACATCCATCAAATGCATGATCACCGATAATTTTTATAGAATTGGGTATAATGACAGATTTAAGATCATGACATCCGAAGAATGTATGATCACCAATGCTTTCGACGGAATTGGGTATAGTGATAGATTTAAGAAAAAGACAGTAATCAAACGCATGGTCACCGATAGTTTTCACGGAATCGGGTATGATAATAGATTGGAGCAAAATGCAGTGATTGAATGTATAGTTGCCGATGCTTTCTGCGGAATTGGGTATAACGATAGACTCGAGTCTAGTGCATCTATCGAATGTATGGTCACCGATAGTTCTCACGGAATCAGGTATATTAATAGTTTTAAGTGAGGCACATTTATAGAATGCAAAATCACCAATACTTTCTACAGAATCTGGTATGGTGACAGACTCAAGATTTTTAAGATTTGCAAATGTGTATTTTCCGATGGATGTGACACCATCGCCTATTTCTACCGATCTTATGTTATTGTTTCCCCATTTTTCTGAATCCCAATTAAAATCGTTCATACTTCCGGAACCGGTTATCGTTAGCTTTCCATCATTGAATTCCCAACTAAGGTTGCCGTGTGTTTCACTTGAATCCCCTGACACATCAAAACACATGACACTAGATAAAAACAAAAATGCGATCGTTAACGTTCCGAATAGTATGCCTGCCTTATGGTCCATAAGCCTATGGCAGGATTATATGATGTTAAATACCTATGTATGTCTCGTGGTCCGAAAACCTATATTTGATGTAACTTACTGTATTTTTTACCGTTTTTCTCTTTATGATTATCACTGATATACAAATTATTAAAATCATATCGGTATGTAAGTTCCGGAGAAAGGTCTGAAATAATTGACAGATATGACGAATGGTACGTGTGGCACATATAATCGTAAAAATAATGTCAGGCGGACGTTTTAATGTTTATCTTGTACACAATTTGATAGTATGTAATGCAATAACCGAAGTCACAACGGTCACTGCAATTAACGTTGTATAATGTTGTCCGATGAAACATCGCCCTTCCTGTTAGTTGTATCAACGTTCTTTTCGGTATTGTCATTTTGTTTTTGATATACCCGCTTTTTTAATAACTGAGTCGTTATTAAGAGGCTTTTCCTCATCATTGGCACACTTCAAAAGTTGAAGAGCATGTTCGTTAATTGGTTTATAAACGGGTGCTTCATATCCCTCGAACACAGATATAATTGATGTGTCGGATGGTGGGGTGTATGAGTCATTTTTCTGGTTCTTGCACCTGTATTTCCGTTTTTATCTTTGCCTTGATAGAAGATGTGCGTGTGGATTCTTCAATGTTTGATATGTTATGTCTATCCGATGTAACAGTGATTAACTCATTCTCAGTAGGCTGTTTTGTCATAGATTGAGATTCGATTGTTGTCTCTGACACGTTCTTTATTTCTTTCTCATTTGTTGCTTCGATAGGTTTCTTATCAAACTTACCTGTGAAAGTAGGTTTTGGCATAACCAATGGTAAAACGGGCATTGCAACAGTTTCCTTTGAATTAGCCATATTTAGTAATTCAGTAACTGTTTGCTTGACTCTGCTGTCAACGTTGTTATGTATACATTGATTGAGTATCTGACTCAGCCCAGCTTTATTTTCTTTGGATGCAAATATTGTTGCCATCGCAATAATTGCTTCTGAGTGTGTCGGATCCACTTCCATAACTTGTTCAAGTATCTTTTCGGCTGATTGTTCTTCATTACGTTTCAAAAAAATAGCTGCTACCCTAACCATGGAAAAGGTATCAGTATTATCCATCTGATATGCGGATGTATAGCTATCAAGAGCGATATCGTCCATCCCTGTTACTTCCTGGCACATACCACATAGACGATATGTTTCAGATGTTTGTACTCCCAACTTTATAGCCGTCTCATATGAAACGAGTGCATCAGAATAGTCTCCAAGAATCATGTGTGAATCTGCATTGAATTTCCATATGATAGGGTTAAAGTGCTCAATATTTGATTTTACCTCTTCGACAACGTCTAGTACAGCACTATGATTATCCATAGCCATGAGCGCAGATATCTTGAGAATATAAGAGTCAGAATCTGATTGATCCACACCTATTGCTTTATTCGCATACTCAAGCGATTCTTCTAGCATACCGTCATTAAGCATCATCTTTGAAAGATGTTGCAGAACCATCTTATCGTTAGGATTAATGGAAAGTGATTCGGTAAGCGTAGCTCTCGTTTTTATGCTGTTTTCTGATATCTCTGCTTTCTTCATTAAATAGTTAACATTGCCTGACTGACGCAATTCATCATAAATTTTTTTAGCCATATCATAACTTTGTAATTTTACATATGCTTCTGCAAGAAAATTTTTGGTCGATATATCCTCAGGTCTAAAATCTAATATGGTCTTGCATATAGATACTTCCTCATCGAACTTACCCTGAGCGTGATATATTGATCTCATCATGTCCAGGATCTCATAATCTTCATCACTGAGCTTATCCTTGCCGATATTTAAGTTAGCGAGAATGCCAATAGCTTCGTCTAAATTATTGGCTTTAATATGTGCTTTAGCGTATATAATCGTCGTTCTCCTATCATCCGGCGTGAAACTGAGTATATTTTTACATACTGTCTTTGTCGCTTCGGTGTCTCCTTCTATAAAATATAGGTTACGCAATGCCGCCATTATATCAAGATTAAGAGGTTCTATTTTGGACGATAATTCAGCAATTATTCTCGCTTCGGAAGGCCTTCCGAGTCTTAACAGTATATTTGCTTTGCGCATGAGTGAATAAACATTGTCTGGGTAAAGTAATATCACTCTGTTTAGAGATTTGATGGCTTCGCTAAATTCACCTATCTTTTCTTCAACTGCCGCTTTAGATATCCAATAAACAGGATTGTCCAAATCCATCAGTACTGCCCTATCATACGAAATTTCAGCAGCTTCGTAATCCTCAACTTTTTCTTCAGCCATTCCTTTAGAATACCAGACTATCGGGTTATTGTGATTGAGCTCTATTGCTTTAGTGTAAGATTCTATTGCATCATGATATTTTTCTATAGCATATTCCGCATTACCTTTGATCACCCACATATCTGCTAAATCACCGTAAATGTTGACGCATCCCGTTATGATTTCTACGGCATCCTTATACCTGACATTTTTGACTAGTGATGTTATAATCTGCATGAAAAGAGTTGCGTCTCTTTTTATCGATAACGCATGACGATAGGCATCCAGAGCCTCCCTATCTTTACCCATTTTTTCATAGATTATAGCAGAATCCTTCACGATCTCTGCATCGTTTTGATACAAATTTATGATATTTTGACACACCGCAAGTGCACCATCATAGTCCGGTGGATTTTTTAATTTTAGAGCGTCTTTTTTGAGGGCAAGCGCATCTCTATTGTGTGGATGTTCAACGAGTATATCATCAATGTACTTTAGTGACTTGTCTATCTGATTCAATTTCATATAAATTTTAGATGTGTGAATCAAGCAGTCAACGTCGTGTGGCATCTTCTTAATCGCTTTTCTAGCAAAAACACGAGCACTTACGTATCTTTCTGAAGCATAATCATTCTTTGATGAAAGTAGATCAAGGATAGGATTCTTACTTTCCATCTCCCTTACTTTACTAATAAGACTAGATGCCTCGGAATGCATCTGTAGTTGGATTAGAGCAGAAATGCTTTTGACATAGGCACCAAAGTCAGCATAGTCGCTGCACAGGTATGTGTTAATATATCTCATTAATCCAGATCTGTCAACTAATGCTACTTCAACCTCAATCATCAATTCTAAAAGTCTACGATCACAAATACATCTGTCTTCTAATCTCTTACATATAACCAGAGATTTTTCGTATTCCCCAGCAAGCAAATGTACTCTCGCTGTCTCCATAAGAATGGAAAAATTTTTGTTCTCACAAGCCTTGGAATAGTAGATCGTAGCCTGACTATAATTATTCTCACTGGCAGTTATCCTTGCAATGGCAAGATCGATGTCACACTCCATGCCTTCACGAATCATTTTTTTGAGATTCATTTTAGCATTTGATCTGCTACCATTTCTCCATTCGTAGTATGCATTATAGAGTTCACAAAATCTACCTTCACCTGTACTGAATGATAAATCGTGCACATCGCCATTCATCACATCAGCAATCATTTTACGATATTTCCAACCACATCTTGGCTCAATTGTCTCCAATTCCTGGTATACAGGCATAAAACGATCATCGAATGAATGACACCTAATGAAATGCGATTTCGCCGATAATGTGTTATTTTCCGATATATCTACCAAACCACGGTAATATTCCCATAGTGAAACGTCAGAAATCACTGTCATTTTATCGAGAATTAATTTAGCGGAATCATACTCCTTCATTTCGATGAGTTTCCCAGATACTTTTAAATAAGGAGCACTGCTCGTTGAACTACACTTGCTTAATAACTCAATAAAAATTTTTTTAGCTTCACTCGGAAAGTAAAGGTTGATAAGGTCGATTATTTTGCAGGCGATTTTCGGGTTTACAACCTTTTCGACAGATGTCATTATCTTACGAAATTTATCCGCATTTTTCTTATGACCTTTAATTGCAGCTGACTCTAGAGCGATAAGTTGCCTCCATATCTTTATGTCATTGTGTTTTGTGAGTATTGGGGTTTCCCCATCCATATTCGGTGCAATAAATTTCGTGTATATTGTATTGATGTTTTGGATGGCATGTAGAAACTGATAAGGTTAAAATAGAAGTTGTAAAATGAAGTAGTTGGGCAGCTGTGATCTAGGGGCTAGGATTCAAGCCTTCCAAGCTTGTTGCGCGGGTTCGATTCCCGCCGGCTGCACCATATCTATCTATTTCTTGTGCGAATATCAGTCTTGCTCTTATGATAGCGTCAAATATTGATATTGCAATTGAGTTGTATGGTTCTTAGGATGATCTCTAACATTACGGTGAATATTCATAAAAAGAAAATAAAAAATATGAATATCAGGGTTGCATCAGACTTCCGTGTGCACCTATCTGTTCCTATGAAAACATCCGATTACGTAATTAAAGAGTTTACAGAAACGAAAAGAAGATGGATCAGTGCTCTTGTAAAACTAAAAAACACTTCTACTCAGCGTCATAGTAAGGATACGATGTCAGTGCTCGGGGTATCATATAAGGTACATTCATGCACAGATCTAAATCCCATATGCCGAATAATAGATAAGGAAAATATCATGGTGGCATTTCCTGATAGTTATTCATGCTGTAAAAAAGAAACGTTCATAAAAGAATGGTACCGATCAATTCTCAAGTCTATTGTACCTGATATTCTGAAAAAGTGGCAAGATACTACAGGAATGCATTGCTCTGAGTGGCAAACTAGGCAGATGAGAACTAGATGGGGCAGTTGTAATACTCAAACTAAAAAGATTTGGTTAAGTGTCAAACTTGCCAAAAAATCACTGCCATGCATAGAATTTGTAGTACTTCATGAGCTGACGCACACAGTCGTTCCGAATCATGGACCTGATTTTAAAGCAATATTGGATAAATACATGCCAGACTGGAGAGAACGCAAGAAACTACTCAATTCTGACATTATATCTGAGTGACAAATAGTTTAGGTACATCATCTAATAATAACTCGAAATGAAAACCATTTTGCTCGTACGTCACGGATTTGGCACCGTTTAAAGCTATAGACATCATTAACCTTGTTATACAAGTACTAATGTTGGTGAGATCTGCCCCGCCCATGTACATTTCAATATACTTTCTGAAATGTAACATATACTCGCCGGGCATATTGTCTATTCTATCTGAAGTCAGAGTATCAACTACACCTGTGTCTTTCTCAGACCACTTCGGAGTTACGCCTTTTTCAATGTATTTTTTGAACCATTCCTCTGCGGTCTTCATCTCTTTGGAAATATTTTTCTTTTCCACAATGAAAATTGTAGTGTTATCGGGGGTAGGAACAAACATTTTCGGAGAATCGTAATCTTTTTCTTGAAGAAAACCCACAGCAAACACTATCCTCTTCAATCCTGCAAGCTCTGCATACAGCGATGCTTGTAAGTAATAATCTTCTGGAATTCTTTTGTTACCGTCCTCATCATACCATTGTGCCCTATCTGACGATGTTTTAATTTCAAGGACAGAGTCTCTGCTACCATTTATGCGTATATATCCGTCTACCATCCCACCGAATATATTATTTGACTTAAAATGATCATAATAGCAATCTTTTTTGTTTATAGGTTCCTCGACGGTGACTTTATCATACGATGGCATAAACATTTTATCTGTGAATATTAAACTCCAGTTCTCTCTGATATAAGACCGAATAATTGGCTCAATGATATTTCCAGCCTCAGTGTATTTCGTTGTTGTATCATCCCAGAACAATCTTGCAATAAGACATGCCGCCTTAAATTCTGACATGTACTTATTTTTTCCCAGTACGGAGAGGAACCTAGATCCAGTTATTTTTCCATGCTTTTTCGGATCAAATTCTATTATTTTCTCGTTGATATCAATTTTTTTAATGTTTGCACGTTTTATATTTATGCCCATGATAACGCCACTACTACGAGTTTAACAAATTTAATTATTATAAAAAATTGATTAAAAGTAGTAAGTAAAAATTGTTCAAACAACGTAAAGTATCGTTAGTTCACTAAAAATGCAAATATTTTTCCTTTTGCTGACGAAATTCACTATGAATCGTGAACAATGACATCGGAATAAGATGCTGACGAGTACTCTTTAAAATCATTTATTATTGCTTATGATGTTTATCATGATTGTATTTGTATTTCAAAAATAGAGTTTTGGTCCATCAATAGTTGTTGTGTAATCTTTTTCTCAAAAAGGAACAATTTCTTTCCTATATTTCTCAAAAGACGTACATATAATCTTAAAATTTGCAGATCATCTGATCATGTGCGTTAATAACACCACTACATAATCTATTATCTCCCGCTTTTTTCTATAATTTGCATTATACATTTTATAATTACACGAGTTTTTGTCAACAAACGATAGTGAATGATTTTCAATAAAAATTCATAATTCATTAATTTAACATATTAACAATTTTAATGATGTACTAAGTGGCATTGAGAGAAAAATTATCAAAAATCAGTAATGCGGGCACTCTTACGACTACCAATCTTGATTATCCTATCGCTGTCATTTATTTTCCCATACAAAAAAAGATTATTTGGATCGTAAACACGACGCTCCCTTTGGAATCCACTGCTATGATTTGCGTAGCAATAAATGCAATTGTGCATACACGTATCATATGCGCCAATATCAATACATTTGACACATAGACATCCATCCCTGTAGGGGACGGACTGTTTTTCATAGGGAATATTAAGCGACTTTAATACTCCACTGTCAATGCATCCTTTATGTTCAATGCCAAACCTGATATGGTCTGATGTTTCGCAGCATGATGTCACCACTATCCCTCTAGGATTAAGAACTTTGGGCATCATCCTTAAAAATGATTCTTCGTCTTTCTTATTCGCAGGCCCCAGTATATTTTTTTCATACTTTTCCGATAGCTTGTCGTAATATGTGAGAAAACTGAATGTACACTTTTTGGTCTTTCCCTCAAGTTTTTTAGACATGTGTGTAAGATTGTTATGGTGAAACTCCATGCCATACTTTCCAAAAAATATCACAGGGTCATATCTCCACAACATTCTATCTGTACCAATCTTGTCAGATATTCGAATAAAAGAATCTATAACATCTTCGTATTTTGGCACATTTGGTTCTATGTCTCTTTCATAAGGATTGATAGTCACTTGAAATAACAACTGATAACCCATCTCGATAATTTCATCGAGGTAGTTCTCTAGCGGCATAGGATTTTTCGTAATGAATATTATACAGTCTACATCTCTCTTCTTTAATGAAATGTCGTAAACTACACTCTTCTGTATAGGATTTCGAACGAACACACGACCACCACGCAGCCTGTTCATAAGCCATTCCATATGAAATGCTGGTATGTCTGTTCTCCTACTTGCACAAATTATCATTCCAATGCCATATTCCAAATCCGATAAATATTGCTATTGGAATGCTCTCACGTGAGTTCAAAATGTATCCTTACAAGAATTGGATATGTTTGCATTTCTGAAATAAATGAAGAGATAATATCAGTAAAAATTGGATGTCGATCCCGTAAAAAAGATTCTACAAACACATTAAATAAAGCATTTAAACAGCTTCAAGAATACCTTGACGGCAAAAGAAGAAGATTTACGTTAAAATGCAGGCCGGAAGGTACAGATTTTCAAAAAGATGTGTGGAATGCACTTCAAAAAATACCATACGGAAAAACCATAAGTTATACTGAACTTGCAGATATGATAGGCCATCCTCGTTCTCAAAGAGCCGTCGGAAATGCTAACAAACACAACCCAATACCACTTTTCATCCCATGTCACAGAGTCATAATGGCAAATGGGAACATAGGTGGATATTCTTCTGGCGTCGATATCAAAGAACAATTATTGAAAATTGAGGGATCGTATGATAGATGTAAGAAATGAATTGTTGGCACTTGCTGATATAAAAAATGCAGAGTTTGAGTCAAAACTTATACCTGGCCACTTTAAATTTCTGGGAGTGAGGCTCCCTTTTATGAGAATTTTAGCTAAAAGAATTGCTAAAGACGATTGGCGTTCGTATCTTAGTAATTATGAACTAGAATATTACGAAGATCGTATGCTTATGGGTTTTATCATTAGCTATGCGAAAATGAGCTTGGATGAAAGACTAAAATATTACAAATTATTCGTCCCGCTGATCAATAACTGGAGTATATGCGATTCTTTCTGTACCACATGGAAACCACTGGATACGGATAGGCAGAAAGTTTGGAGATTTATCCTTCCTTATCTTAAAACTGGTGAGGAGTTTAAAATGAGATTCTGTGCCGTGATGATGTTAACCCATTTTATTGATGAAGAACACATTGATAATATTATAATAAAATTGGCTAACGCGAAACATAGCGGCCGTTATTATAAAACAGGTGTTGCGTGGGCGATATCAACATGTTTTATAAAGTTTCCAGATTTGACTTTTGAGTATCTGAAATGTAAAGATATATTCGATAACGAGACCTATAAAATGATTATAAGAAAAATTTGTGATTCATTCCGTGTGACAAAAGAAATGAAAAATAGAATTAGGTCGCTGTAGTAACATCACTCATATAATTTTGATTTCAGGTTATTATTACGTTAGCGTTTTCATTACCAACATGCGCACAAATGACCATTTACTTTTATAGATGTCTTTAAACTTCTTATTCGTGACTGCAATCACCATTCTCCTGGGGAGAACAGGAATTAGCATTTCAAACATTTTTGGAGCGTAAATGATCACTTTGTCAAAGATCTGAGTAATAAATTTAATTTGTCCAACAAAATCTTTCCTCCTTTGAAGACTTCTATATTTTTTACATGAGGGAACGTTGTCGTATTTTCTCACCTGCGTAGTTAACGTATAAAACCAAACTCTCCTGATACCGTGTGATACATTAGATATAGCGTTTAATCTTTCAACAAGTTTTTTTTACTTCAGTCATCCTTCTGCCACCCATTCCAAACGTGCTAACAAAGTTGTTACTGAGAAATACGGTAGAATCGTTCGATATGATAAGAACTCTTTTTCTGAGTATAACCAATTGTTTGGGCATTTTAAATGCTTTTAAGTTTTGAAAAACGAAACGCTATGTTACAATTCCCTTCTGACGAAACCATACATGGTCCAGAGGGATTGGAAGGTCTGCAAACACTACCAAACATCGGGCATTCTTCAGAACGTATAAGTCCTCTAAGAACCTCCCCACACCTACAACCGTTAGCTTCTGATTCTACATCTGGTGTCTTTGTAAGTATGTCTTCATGAACTTTTACCGCATCATGCGCGGAAAACTTTTCTTTAAAAGTAAGAGCACTTTTTTTAATAATTGGGAAGCCTCTCCACCTTCTATCTTCCAAGTTGAAAGTCTCACTCATAAGTTTGCGTGCCTTTGGATTGCCTTTGGATTTTACGAGCCTTGTGTATTCATTTTCCACCTCCGCTCTTCTTTCTTTAATCTGTTTGCATAACATGTACACAGACATCAAAATATCAAGAGGTTCAAATCCGGCAATAACCTGTGGTATGTGATATTTTGTGGTAAATGGCCAAAATACCTCCGTTCCTGTTATTGTTGCCACGTGTCCTGGGTCAATAAGTCCCTGAATTTTGGTTTCTCCCATAGTAAAAATTTTTTCTAGTACCGGTGGACAAATTCTGTGGCAACTGTATATACTAAAATTCTCCGGCACATCGTCATTTTGCAAAGGAACACATGTAGATGGTGCGGTAGTCTCAAACCCGACAGATACAAACGTTAAATCATTCTTTTGCTCTCTTGCCATTCTTACAGCATCTTTAATTGAATATACCACTCTGACATCCGCCCCATCGATTTTGGCGTCGTTAAGAGACCCTATTGTTGTCGGTATTCTCATCATATCTCCAAAAACACAAATGGTGGTACCATTTCTTGCCATAGTGATTATGTCTGCCATTTCTTTGCTTGTAGTAACGCAAACAGGACAGCCAGGGCCCTGACGAATTTCTACACCAACATTTTTGAGCATAGGCTCCAACCCAAAACGAACTATCGTGTCCTGATGAGTTCCACACACGTGCATAAAAGTACATTTTACATTCAAATCGTGTATCTTATCGAGTATTTTTCTGGCTGTTGTCTCATCCCTTAACTTGAACATTCGTCTGTCTCCAATATTTTGAAATTTTTTACCATACATGCCTGACCTGCAATAATTTTTACTCTTCCGTTACATTTTGGACATGCAATTACTGGAATATCATGTTCTCCATAATCGTTCTTAAGCATTCTGATACCCCCTTTATAGTCACATTCAAGGCATTTTACTATGATCTTTTCATATTCTATAACTAATTTAGAGCCTTCTAACTCAGTATCTTTAGTCACTATTTCGTAAGCAAACTCCATTTGCTCTTCACCTAGATTCGTCATCTCACCAATAACCAACGTCACTTCCTCAACCTTTACTGAATTGTACTTTTCTAATTCTTTAAGTACAGCAGAAACAAGATCTGAAATTACAGAAACTTCATGCATCAAGGAACGTATACAATCAATACTAAATAGCATATCGTCAGCAATTAGCCTGCCCATAATCGCACATGCATCTGATAGAACAATTGTTGCATCTCATTCTTCCAGGAATACATACAACCTGCCCATGACGAACAAAGTAACGGTTAATGTCACTCCATCTTTCTTTTGGGGTTATATGCATTAGTTCCATTTCGGTATCGAATGGATTCTTAGTATGCACAATTCCCATAAGATTCATAATCCTGTGAACATGCGTATCCACACATATTGATGGAATACCCATTGCGTAGGACCTTACACAGGCAGCGGTCTTTCTCCCTACCATGGGAAGTTTAACAAGTTCTTCAGTATCACATGGAACTTTTCCATTATATTGATCCCTGATGATTTTACAACATTTGATTATAGCAGCGCTTTTCTGTTTGGGGAATCCGGCTGGTCTCACCAATTCGCAAATTATATCAATATTTGCATCCGCTATTGCCTCAACAGAGTTATACCTGCGAAATAAATTGTCGGAAGCTTTTCTGGTATTATCATCCTTGGTCCTTTGTGACAATATCGTTGCTATTAAAACATGAAATGGATCGATAGTCCATTCTGGATTTGTACCATCGGATGAACGCCCGGGATATACCCCATTTTTATATTCATAGGCTAAAATGTCTAAAATCCGACAGATGTTTTTTTCATCCATTTCAAAGCGCCCTCTGCCATGATAAATGAACCGGTGATAAGAACTAATTTACCGTTCCTCTCAGAAAGGCTTAGATCGATAGCCTTGTAAATATCCGGCTGAACTAAGGTTTTACTTACGTATTTAGACATACTCTTCTCAATTTTTTCTATTGGTGATGCTCTTTCAGATACTGGCACTGTCACTATGACTTTTGATGCAATTCTTCCGATATTTTCTGCGATACCATCAATATCTTTATCGGCAAGTACTCCGATGACGACGGTAACTTTCCCGTATATTTTTTCAATGTTATCAGCAAGAACCTTGCTTCCTGCTTTGGTGTGTGTCACATCTAAAATGATCGGATAATCTTTTAATTTCTGCATCCTGCATGGCCATTTAACTTTCCTTAGGCCTTCCTTTATGCTTGAAATATATTTCTCGCTTTTTGGAAGTTCATTAATTGTATCGATTGCCATGGCGGCATTAATAGCCTGAAAATCTCCAGGTATACCTATATCATAACTTTCTCCGCGATATTTCATAATTACGTTATCTTTGGTAATAGAGATGATGTTTGGAGCGTCTATTTTAATAAGTTTCGATCTAGATTCCGACGCGGTAGCCGAAATAACTTTTAAAGACACTCCATCATTGCAAGTGACCACTGGAACACCTTTCTTGATTATTCCAGCCTTTTCTGTAGCGATCTTTTCTATCGTGTCGCCGAGATACTGTACGTGCTCCATACTTATATTAGTGATAATCGAAACATCTGGTGTTATTACATTGGTAGCATCAAACCTTCCCCCCATACCTGTCTCGATAACAGCGTACTCAACCTTTTGTTCTTTAAAATATAAAAATGCTAAAGCAGAAGTAACTTCAAAGAATGTACACTTCATACCCAACCCGCTCATATCGTCAACTATTGGCCTTATTATCCTCGCCATTGTTTTAAGATCCACATCTGAGATTTCTTTCCCGGATACTGTAATTCTTTCGTTGAAATTAATTATGTGTGGTGAGGTAAATAGCCCTGTTTTTACACCCGCCTCATTTAAAATCGAGGCGATCATAGCACTTGTAGACCCTTTTCCATCGGAACCAGCAATGTGTATTTTTCTGAATGAATCCTCTGGATGCCCTAACTTCTGTAGCAATGTCTTCGTGTTTTCTAAACCAAACTTAATACCATTTTTATTAAGACCATAGAGCCAATTGAGAATTTCATCCTTAGTTTCCATTTTTTATCACTTTTATCATTTTGTCAATTGAAACTTTTTTGGATTTTGTTGTTTTCTTGGATAAGTCGTGCATCTACAACATACATGTGTAATTTTTCCTTCTAGATGAGATATTAGGTTGTTCAATTATATCCGCAACCCTTTTCAAATTCGAATTATGTTTCTAATACATATTTAGGCCATTATCTGAAATAAAGATGTGCTTTCATTCTATACCAGGATCTTAGTAATTAATTTAGATTCTAAAACATATAGGTGACACGACGTAAAATCTTACAGTATTTTTTTATCATTGATTCTCTGTCATATGGTCCCTTAGAACGATACTCTGTGTACCCTTTCTGTGTCATTGTCTTTACAATAGATTCTAACACGCCTCCAAGATTGAAAGAAATGTTCATATCATACGAGATATACCAGTGATGGCAACACCCTTGCTATTACAATCTTTTTATTCATCTGTACTTTTATAAGTCGGAATGAATACAGATAACTGATGAGAAAACTCGTTATTACAGAAAAAGCTAACGCAGCAAGAAGGATCGCTACCATTCTTTCTGACGGAAAAACTAAAAGTACAAAAGTAGAAGGTGCAACAGTACTCACCTTCTCTACAGGAAATGATGATTACAACATGATCAGCCTTAGTGGACACGTCATCGAACTTGACTATCCTCATGATTTTGATGATTGGAAAGCTACATCTCCAATAGATCTCATATATGCACCTCAAATTAAAACTGTAAAAGTCAAAAAGACTCTTGATGCAATAGAAGCCTTAATGAATTCTGTCGACGAGATTATCATTGCCACTGATTTTGACAGAGAGGGAGAACTTATTGGTCTAGAAACTGTAAAAATCGCAAATGTGGACATGAGTAAAGTAAAGAGAGCAACGTTTAGTTCATTGACAAAAACTGAGATAGAAACTGCTTTCGCGAATCTAACATTGCCTGATGAAAAACTTGCCGAGGCTGCGGAGGCAAGACAGATCATCGATCTTTCGTGGGGAGCGGTGCTCACAAGACTTATTTCGTTATCATCAGGACAATTAGGTAATAACTTCATGTCTGTAGGAAGAGTTCAAAGTCCTACTCTAAAACTCCTGGTGGATAGAAACGAAGAAATTTTAAAATTTGTTCCTACACCTTATTGGAACGTCGTATGTAAATTTGCAAAAATTACATGTAAAGCCAATCATACATCTAATCCATTTCTAAACAAAAATGAAGCAGAAACAATATACGCAAAATGTAAAGAGCAAAAGGAGGGAATAGTAGCATCATATGAATGTGACATTAAAGATGAGTTTAGGCCCTCTCCATTTGACACCACTCAAATGCAGGTTGAGGCTAATAAAATCGGCATTCGTCCCGCAACAGCAATGAAACTTGCCGAGGATCTGTACATGGGGGGATACATTTCATACCCTCGTACGGAAAATACAGAATACCCCAAAACTCTCAATCTAAGAAACGTTCTTCAAAAACTTACAAATTCTGATTTCAAGAATGATGCCGAAGAAATACTTGCACAAGATAAAATAATTCCATCGAAAGGAAAAAGAATAACAACCGATCATCCTCCAATATACCCTACCGCTAGTGCAACGTCAGACAAGATAAAAGGAGATAAATGGAAATTATACGAACTTATTGTAAGAAGATTTCTTGCAACTCTTGCATCAAATTCCAAGGTAGAAATAACAAAATGTTCTATAAATGTTGCAGATGAGAAGTTTGACGCTGAAGGTTATGTAATAAAGACAATGGGTTGGAAAAAATACTACAAAAAATACATCACTATTCCTAAAATTCGTATTCCCAGACTGAACATTGGTGATAAAATAGAAATAGAATCTGTTGAGATTGACGAAGACAGAACAAAACCACCGTACAGGTACAATCAGGGCTCACTCATTCAAGAGATGGACCATCTCGGTCTTGGTACTAAAAGTACGAGACATGACATTATCAATAAACTCTATTTAAGAAATTACGTCCAGGGCAGCTATATGGTCCCCACTGCCAGCGGTATTGCACTAACAAAATCTCTAGAAAAATATGGGAAAGGCATCACGGAACCTGGTATGACTGCTGACTTAGAGACAGATATGTTAGAAATCAGCAGTGGAAAGAAAAATCTTCAGAATGTCATCAAAAAATCACAAGATATACTTCATGAAGCTGCAACCGCTCTAGAGAGTAAAAAAGAGATAATTAAAAGTGAAATTGATGCCGCACTTAAGTCACAACTGTATATAGGCATCTGCCCAAAATGTGGTAAAAAAATGATGATCAAAAGGTCAAAAAATGGAAACTTTATTGGATGTGATGGTTTGCCTGACTGTCCCTCTGCCTATCCACTCCCTAAAGGTGCAACAATACAAACTGTAGATACAAAATGTGAAACATGTGGTCTCCCACAACTTAAAGTGATAAGGAGATTGTCTTCACCGCAAACCCTGTGCATTGATCCTAAATGTCCAAGTAATACTAAAATGACATATCTCGGTACATGTCCAAAATGTAATAAAGGACACATAAGAATTATGTACTCAAAGACAGGAAGACGTTTTGCTGGATGCACATCGTGGCCTGATTGTAATGCAACTTATTCATTAAGTTCAAAGGGTAGTATCACCCCCACTGAAAAAATCTGTAAAATTTGTAATGCCCCCATTATCAAGATTGAAAACTATGAGAGGTGCATTGATACTAAATGTGCCAGAAAAACAAGTGATGAAACGTAATATCCTTACAGTGTAAAATCACACCTCGGTGATTAACATATAATATTGACGCTCGTGAGAACCCATAACCTTCTCACTTATCTTTGAAATAAATATTATGGACTGTTCGTTGCAATTTCAGAATTTTTAATAAGTTTTCAAGTTGAATTGTGGCATATCGCTGTTTAAAGAGATTTTAAATTTCGTAATGTTATTGTTGTCATGCTTCTATGCAGACATCAGAATAACATAATCTACGTCAATGCTGCATCAGGGGTTGTCTGCTCAACATAATTTTCGTCAGAATACTTGTGATCTATTCTGACTTTATAATACAAAATTAGAACAACTCATCTGAACCTTGTAATCTAAATTGTGATAAATAATCTGATTAATGCTTTTTTAAATATTTTGCTAACTGTGAGTTTGAAACAGGGGCGTGGTGACGGTTTCTTTCTTAATAATAGATCTTGTGCAGTATCGAAGCTTTGCTTCAAAAGTGATTAGATAATGATTGAAATACATTGATGGTGCACGTACCCCTTTTAAATTCTTAACCTTGAGGCGTTACCGTTAATAATGTTGATCGAGCCGGACTGATTGATGATTGTTAATCGTTTTCACAAAAAATGTCTGGTTTCCGGGACAATTGATGGTTTCCGATGCATCTATTTGATGTAGGAAAATATTTACGATCGTGTTTTAGGGTGACATATCACATAGATCTGCATCTTTTTTAATGTCCATAAAGCGGTCGTTCATCTCATCAATGTCTTTAGATATCCGTTGATTTCGACATTTGGGACATTCAAGTTCTTTACCTAGTAGCAATTTCAGTTTCATCTGGGCAGAATCCACTGCAACAATACATCCGCACTTACAGTATATTGTCTTCATTCTGTTGATACCTGGTACGGTAAATGCAGTGTTTTTTGCATTCGTCAAGCGGCGAATATTGTCAGTAGAAACCATTCACTACTCCCCATTGTGGCAGAAGAACAGTCATGATTGTTGTAACTTCAGCATGTTCCGATGCGCAGCACCTCATGATACATGTAACATATAAGAGTATTCGTGTAACCATAGTCAGTAATATTTACATGATTTTAACGACTATTCTATCCAGTTTTACGATTTGCCTATAAACTGGGTATAACTAGATGCCTTTAGCTGATGATTTTCTTTAAAATGAAATTTCCAATGGATCTTATGTTAACGCATATTTTGATTGGTCAAATCTTTATAAGTAAGTTAATAGGCATTATAAAGACCGAGTTTTTCAGTGGAAATAAAGGGGTCTGTGATTCTGTGACATCGATGTCATAATGTGACAGTTGTTGATAATCAAAAATGCCTGTTTGATCAGGCTTTAAAATTTATAATGTAAAGGCTTTTTTTCCGAGGAAAATTGCTTTTGAACCGAGGTCTTCCTCGATCCTCAAAAGTTGATTGTATTTCGCGGTACGTTCACCGCGTGAGGGCGCCCCAGCCTTAATTTGTCCAGACCCCCATCCAACTGAAAGGTCTGAGATACTGACATCTTCTGATTCTCCAGAACGATGTGAAACTACAACGGAATATCCGTTATCGAAGCACATCTTAGCAGCGTCTCCGGCCTCTGTAACAGTGCCAATCTGGTTGACCTTAAGAAGCATAGCATTAGCAGCTTTTGTCTCTATTCCTTTAGAAAGACGATTTATATTTGTCACAAAAAGGTCGTCACCCACAATCTGCACATTAGAACCGATTTTTTTTGTAAGTTCTGATGTAGTCTCGAAGTCGTCTTCAAAAAATGGATCTTCAATACTGATGAGCGGATATTTCTGAGTGAGCATGACATAGTAATCAACTAATTCTCCTGCAGAAAGTTTCAATCCATCTACCTCATACGTCCCATCATAATAAAACTCACTTGATGCTGCATCTAGCGCAAGAAATACATCTACTCCGGGTATATATCCCGCATCGGAAATCGCCTTGAGAATCGTCTCTATCGCTTCAGTAGCCGTATCAACTGGTGGTACAAAACCTCCTTCATCACCTAAATTAGTGGCAAACACTCCATACTCTTTCTTTAGATTAGATTTGAGTGACATGTATACTTCGGATGACACCCTTAAACATTCCGAAAATGACTTAGCTCCAGCGGGCACTATCATGAATTCCTGTATCTTCAATTCCCCTCCAGCATGCTTCCCACCGTTGATAATATTGAGCATTGGTACCGGAAGAGTGACACCATTATCGCCGATGTGTTGATACAGCGGAATACCTGCTGCTATCGCTCCCGCTTTCGCTACTGCCAATGATGTGGCAATAATGGCGTTAGCCCCAAGTCTTTTCTTATTTTCAGTACCATCAAGATTTATCATTGCTTTATCAATGTCTCTCTGGTCTTCAGGATCCATTCCCGTAATTAATTTAGCAATATCTGTGCGTACATTCCTAACAGCGGTTTGAACTCCTTTACCTCCAAATCTTTTATCTCCGTCGCGATATTCATGTGCCTCCCAAGAACCTGTAGACGCTCCAGAAGGGGCAATAGCTGTAATTCTGTGTCCTGCAACTGTGATTTCCGCCTCAACGGTAGGGTTTCCTCTAGAATCTAATACCTCTCTTGCCCATACTTTTTCGATTTTCATTTTAAATCCTCGTTCACATCATACGCTCCATATCGCATAGTAGTAACTCTTTATCCTTATCTGTAAGCGAATTTTCATTTGTTGAGATAATGAGCGTCGATGTCTTTTCAGCAAAGTCACTTAATATTTGGTGAATCATTGTCATGACATTGTTTGACCCATTAGTATCTATAATTGGGCTTATGTTGTCAAACACAATAACTGGTTTACTCTTTTCTCTAATAAAACTCTTGATGTGATCCATAACAGTGCCCAATTTGGATATTCTTATATATCCAATCTTGGACTTAACAGATAGACCGATAACATTCACGACTTCATCGTCATCATTTTTAAATTTTTCATTTATCGTTTTGATCTTTCCGGTGGTGATTACCATGACGTTGCAATCTTTAACAGCAAAGTACCGTGCAAGTTGGTAAACTGATACCGGTTCCTCCTCAAATATTAGATAAGATTTACCGAACTTAGCTCCAGAGATATCGTCTACTGTCTGTCTTGATTGCTTAGAAAACAGCCTGGTGATTAAGTTTTTGCTCTTATTAGATTTGTCTACTGTGTCTTTGCTTATGTTTCTAACTAATTGAATAATTTCACTGCTCTTAAACGGCTTTTGTATGGATCCTTTAATGAACGGTATGTTGTCCGGAATGAGCTCTTTTTCCTTTGTGAGAATAATTACCTTAGTATCTGAATTCTTAGGAAGTGAGTCTAAAATTCTTAAGCTATTCTCCCCTCCTACCTTAAAAGCCAGGAGAATTATATCTGGGTTAAAAGAACTTAATTTATCAATGGCTTCCAATATTGTACCGACTTTATCGGTCTCAAATCCGTCTAAACTAAGAATTTCGCCAATTATCTCCTGAATTGCAATGTTGTCGTCAACTATCAATACCCTCATCGATTATCTCCCCGATAAGTGGTACCTAAGTACCGCAAGCACCGGTTTGACCGATGCTTTTTGTAAAGCGTTTAGCGACTCAACGTACTGTTAATAGATGTGAGGCTGTAAAGCCGAAAAGATGAACAGGTAATATCTACTGTTTCTTGCTTTCTTTCGACTTGGGTCTAATGGCGCTTGATCCACATTTACGGCATCTCTTTGCGCTCTTTGCATTTGTGGCATAACAATCCATACAAACAGTCTTGTCTAAGAATCTACTTTCAGCTTCTTTAAAGCGTGCCATTCAATTCCCTCTGAATCCTCTCAATTATTACTCTGTATATATATGATTGGATAAAACTAGCGTCTAAATAGGTAAACATACACTTTTCGTTCTCCCTTTATCTTATTATTCTTGTATCGATATTCATACATATGGTCCAAGAAAGTATGACTGACCTTTATCGACAAGGTTATGACTGTGCGCAATGCGTTTGTATGCAATTCATAAATGAAATAGACTGTGATAAGGAAACAGCAATGAGATCGATATCCGCCATGGGTATGGGACTCTTAAAAGGCAGTATATGCGGTGCTATAATAGGTGCGCTGGCAATAATAGGTCTAAGGTATGGCAACTCATCACCTGATATGGCTAATAAGGGTATGGTTATAATCAAGAGGTCACAGTTTTTTATGGAGTTTGAGAAACTATACAAAGGATTGACATGTCCTGAATTAATGAAATTGGATGTTCGCAACGATGAGGAAAATCTTAGGGCGTATTCAGAAGGCATATACGAACATTTTTGTCCAAAACTTGGAGCTGATATAGTTAATATTCTAAGTAAGATCCTTAATTAACTCACATCTCACTAAAAATATAAGTTCTGAAAAATAGTCACGTTGCTGTCCCTCACATTTCTATTTTGTTCTTATGAAATAAATACACAACCATTGTTAACCAGTGAAAAGCAGTGTTTCACACGACTATAAATTTCGACAGTTCCTTACATGTACCTGGATGCCGGTGAAAATTGACGTTGTAAAGTTTTATAGTTATACAAATAACGAACGTTGCTGTTCATAATCCTTTTGAAATTTTTCACCAGATGTGCCCATCTCATGAGTTATAAAATCAGGCTTAAAAATATCCGTTATCTTTCTGACATCCTTGATTGACCACGGCCTATGCATGTCCATGTCGCATACGAACTTATATGCAACTTTCAGACGTTCTGTGTATGGCAAATCGTGAAATTTAGTTTTATCATATCTTCTTATGTACCCACTGGAATTGTTATAATGAAGATGGATGGTTTTGACAGCATCGATCATGTCTGACGAATAATTCTGAAAAATCTCTGACAGGAGGTTTATTGCTTGAAGTTCATTTTCGGATTTCTGCGTGGTAACTAAGAGGTGACCTATATCTAGACATAATCCCCAATTATCAAACTCCAATTTGTTACAAAGAAACCTAAAATTTTTGTCATCTAAGAGTTTCAGTCCAGGCCACCATTGATTTTCAAAATGAATCCTAAATGGCGGTTCCCCACTGGTGTATTCCGATACGACTGTATTGATAATCTCAGCAAGTGCAGCTAAAACCTCTTGATCGGTATCTGAGTATTTGTCATCTAACAACTCATTAAGATTGACGCTTCCAGCATGAATGACCCCATATGCTGGTTTTAGCCGTGTTGCGCACCTTATTCCAGTTCGTATGGCATCTATAATACTTTCCCTATCCTTCCCATAGTGTGTAAATAGAACCTGATCATCATAAGTCTTGGTCTTTCCACTCCACACACTGTACCAATCAGTGGCATACGGAAGATGTACGGCAAATGCTTTTGGCCATGCCGATGGATTGAGGTCAGAGTATCCTGTTAAAAGCTCTAGTCCATCTCCATGAATAAGCCTTGGATATTTTCCTGATTTAGAATATATTGAATAATTGACAAGATGCTTCATATTAAAGTAATTCAAATGCCGCAGTAAGAGCTGCAATCGTTGCGGTGTTTTGGTCGTTCGCCGAACCAACAATAAGAGCGTCATTTTCTGTGATGTTAGTTATTTCACGAATCTTGGTAGCTACCTCAAAATTTTTTTCATCCACATTCCAATCTGGGGGAACCATAAGAGCACCATCACGAATGACGAATGTTGTACATCCGTTGGAACCGACTTTAATCCCAGCATCACGTTGTTGCATACCATTCTCAATTTTGTCAGCTACACCATATACAAGTACACTTTGACTATAATTTCCTAAGATAAAATCATTTAAATCGATATCTATAACCTTCAGAGGTATATCTTCAAAAAAACTTAACCCCCAACGAGTTATAGTAATGCCTGTTTGCTTAGTATTTATCATATCCCATTGACGAAGTATTTCAAGGATGCGTCGCATACTTCCCTCACCAACACCGATTTTTTTTGCAAGCCTTTTACGACCTATCCTCTTTCCGTCAGACAGGACATAAAATGCCCAGTAAACGTTGGCATCGGTAAAGCGAAACATTGGTCCATACTGCGACGCGTCAACTATTTTCATGTTGATCAGAAAGTTCTCACGTTACCATTGATGATAAGATCTGTAACTTTATCAACATTATTGAGCCAATCATTAGCGATAGATTGCGCTTCCTGTTTCCATTGACCTAATTTGTCACTCTCAGTTGCAGAAACAATTTGAATATTACAATTGAGAGGGTCAGATACTGGTTTGCCGATCTGTGATAAAATTCTCACGCGGACTTCCACTTCTGGAGATACTTTTTTTGCAACATCTTCTGCGATGAGTTTGGACATTATATTGTACAATTTTCCAATATGAGTTATAGGATTTTTTCCTGATGTCGCTTCCATCGACATTGGCCTATATGGGGTGATCAAACCGTTGCATCTATTACCTCTTCCGACAGATCCGTCGTCTCCCATCTCCTGTGACAGTCCAGTAACAGTCAGGTAAAAAATATTATTTTTATAGTTATCGCCAGTGTTAATATCTAAATGGAAATTAATGTTTTCTCCAGATTTATCTATGATGTTAAGTGCATTCTCGTTAACCTTTTCGTGTAACTGTTCAACCACCGACTGATAGTGCGATTTGTCAGGAATGTATCTATCAACCATCGCACATGCAATTGTCATGGTAAGATCTTTACCCACTCTCGATCCCATAACTTTAACATCTTGTCCAGTCTCCGGAAGGATCTTCTTAAACTTGGGGTCGTTGATCATTTCTTCAGTCTGGAGAACAAGTTTATCTGTTATGGAATAGGGTGCATATCCCACACCGAATGACGTATCGTTTGCAATAACGCCAGATGTTTTGTATATGCCTGTCAGATCATCGGAACATTCTCCAAACTCAGCATCGAGTATTATATCAGCATCTGTATCAACATTAGGAAATGTTTTCCTTATGTATTCCCTCGCAGCTTTAAGTGCAATAGATCTGCATGGAAGTTCGATGAGTTCCTTGTTAACAGTTATATCTGCAGTTACACGTCCTACGAGAAGAATATATGTGGGATCAATGACAACTCCCCCGCCAAACCTTGGTGCTGACTTACCGGCAACAATCTGTGTCTCATCTGTGTTATGATGAAGGACTGTTCCTACTTCTTTCTTATACATTTTGCAAAGTGTCCTAGATACTGTTTCAGCTAGTGCATCTGCAATAGAGTCGGGATGACCAATTCCTTTCCTTTCCACTATTTCTATCTCTTTAAGCGGTGCGGGTATCTCACGTACATCTTCAACATAAACATTTTTAACCATAATATCACTGCATAATTAGCAATACAAGAATATGATACTAAAGTTATATATAAAGTAAATTGACATAGTTGACATAAATATTCTTATAAGAATATTACATTTATTATTTATGGAATTTCCAACTATAGCTGAGATCAAAAAAATCAGAAAATCACTTGATATTACACAAGAAAAATTGGCATCTGAGTCGGGCATCAGTCAGAGTACCATCGCAAAAATCGAAAAAGGGACGATCTCTGCAAGATATACGACAATAGTAAAGCTATTTGAAACCCTTGATAAAATGAGATTTATTGAAAAAAAGGATTTTTACGCTTCCGATGTGTCATCAAAAAATATAGTTTCAATTCAAAACAATATGACTGTGAGAGATGCATCAGAATTAATGAAATCTACTGGCTATTCACAACTTCCGGTTCTAGACGGAGAAAGACCAGTGGGAAGCATCTCGGAAAAGGAAATATTTGAGCTCGTAAGAAATGGGATGACAATGGATGAACTTTCTAGAAAACCTATCAATAAAATCATGGGAAAATCTTATCCTGTTGTCACTGAAAATACACCTATTGGGACAGTTACGGCACACATGGCAAGTTCCAATGCTATACTAGTCACGAAAAATGGTAAAATCGTTGGTATGATCACCAAGGCAGACCTGCTTAAACTAATCTGATATTGCTGCGAGATACAGATAACATTTGAAAATCATTCGGTGCGATTACGTTCCCAAAAATTGCCTTTGCTTCAGCGATACTATATTCTGAATCATCATAACGATTGCTGATATGAGTTAGTACCAGCATGCCTATGTTGCATGCCAACGCTATTTCTGCAGCTGCTTTTGCCGTGGAATGGAAATATGTTTTTGCTAATTCTATATCTTTTTCTATGTATGTAGCTTCGTGAATTAGAAGGTCTACACCATTAGCATGTTTTTTAACGGCATCGCATGGAGCCGTGTCCCCCGTATAAACCATTGAACATCCTTTGATTGGTTTACCCATAACCATTTCGGGACTCACACCTTTAACAGTCTCCCCTGCTTTTAACCTTGAAAAATCCTCATTGGGAATTAAATTCAACTTCTCAGCCTTTTTTTTGTTTATTGTACCTGGTCTATCTTTCTCCCTGTACACATATCCTATGGATGGAACATTATGTACTGTCATAAATGTAGAAACCGTGAACTCATCAAAATTGAATAATTCGCCACCCTTCAATTCAATGACTTGAATTTCAAACTTTAGTTCACCTTCACAGGCATTTAACATATCAGTTAATGAGTGTTCCAGCCCATTTGGACCGTATACTGTAACTGTTTTAGTCCTCCCTGATAGCCCCATTGTTTGTAACAATCCAGGCAACCCTAAAATATGGTCACCGTGCATATGTGATATAAAAATTCTATCAATCTTCATAAATGACATTTGAGACATCATTAATTGACGCTGGGAACCTTCTCCACAATCAAAGAGGGATATTGAACGCCCTTGCCTAACGGCTAAACACGAAGTCGACCTTTTCCTAGATGGAATTGATGCCCCTGTACCTAGAAATAGAATATCGAACATTAAATTGCTCATCCCATATAGTCGGGAATGTCTTTTTTCATCTGTTTTTTTACCTGCTTATAATGGTTCTTGCAAAGATGTACTCTTCTACACTTGAGTAATTCACTCTTAAGTTTAAGGCCAGTTTCGATGACCGTTTTTACATTAACGGACCTTTCTACTGGTTTGTCACAATCGGCAATATCACAGGTTTCTTCTTTTACTACATGAGACATGATACGTGGGATGTACGGTTACAAATATATGGTTTGTTGAGTTGACGTTAGTACATCATTAATTCTTGCTAGTTACATGATCTGTCAACATTTCATACGTGGTCAACGTATATGTTATCTTTCAGAAACATCGTATGTTCGAGGCCAGTGATACTTTTAAAATCTATGAGCATTATGGTGTGCCATGGAAGAGGCAACATTGTCTGTCATCGTTATGGCTGTCGGGACGGTATTGATGGTAATAGAGGTTCTCAGTCCAGGTGCATTTTTAATTATCCCAGGTACGACCCTTGCTGTCGTTGGTGCTATAGGCTGCATGGTACCAGGTTTTCTTTATAGTATACAATCGCCAATAACGGCAGCGGTATTAGCAGTGTCAAGCACTCTTATCACTATCAAATTGTACCAAAAACTAGCGGAACCGGTACCACCTGCTACCACTACGGTGACGGAATTACTGGTGGGAGAAAAAGGAAGGGTAGTTGTTGCCACTAATCCTGACAACCTAAAAGGTAAAGTTGCAATTGGGACGGATGTTTGGAGTGCAAATTCGAATGAATTTATAGAAGTTGGTACGGACGTTGTTGTAGTTTCAGCAAGGGGAGTTCATATTACAGTGAAAAAAGTGAGGTAATAATAATGGGTGATAAAATAGTCATACTGCTGCTCGTAGTAATTGTTGCACTTGTCGGGTCGATTCTCAGTGGTGTCAAGATTGTGCAACCTTATGAACAAGCCATATACATGAGGCTTGGTAAGTTCATTAGGGTTTTGAATCAGGGTTTAAATTTTGTGTGCCCTCTAATTAATGAAATCGTAAAACTAGATTTGCGTACACAAGTTCTTAATGTTCCGCCTCAGGAAGTTATTACTAAAGATAATTCACCGGTTAATATTGATGCAATAATTTATACCAGAGTCACTGACCCCAAAAACGCATTTTTTGAAGTTGCAAATTATCAAACTGCCACAGTTTATTTGGCGCAAACGTCTCTCAGATCTATAGTCGGAGAAATGGAACTTGATCAAATTCTTTCCAATAGGGAAAAAATTAACGTTCAGTTAAGAGACGTTCTTGATGAGGCAACCGACAAATGGGGTGTAAAGATCGAAGCGGTTGAAATTAAAGAAGTTAATCCAGCTGCGAAAGTCAAAGACTCTATGGAAGAACAAACATCCGCTGAAAGACGTAAACGTGCTGCAATTCTTGACGCAGACGGAAAGAAAAGGGCAGCCATTCTAGAGGCAGAGGGTAAGAGACAATCAATGATCCTGGAAGCAGAGGGTAAGAGACAATCAATGATCCTGGAAGCAGAGGGTAAGAGACTTGCTACCATTTTAGAAAGCCAGGGTGAGGCTCAGAAACTCCGTATCCTTACGGTAGGCGCTGCAGCGATGGATTCTAAGGCACTGTCCATAATGTCAATGAACACATTGAAATCAATTGGAGACGGGCAAGCTACGAAAGTATACTTCCCTCTAGAGATGACAAAGGTTGTCGATGCAATATCCCAGTATATGGGGTCTGGAACGTCTATTCCTGATAGGGAAGTTGCCAACACATCAGACATTGAGGCGGCGGTGGGCAAGGCAGATGATATTCTCGGACCGATTCCATCAGCTTCAGAAATCAAGTCACAAATTTCTAAAGTCGATGAGAGGATCAATAGAGAAAAAAAGGAAATCGAAACAGTCGTCGAAAACGTTCGAAATGAATAAATAAAATATCTGCCCGGAAGGGCAGCACTTTTTCTAGTGATAAAGATAGTTGTAGTGTGGTTTGACGGTATACAATCATGGTAAAGGTATCCTCTTCAATATTGTCATGTGATTTTTCTAAATTGGGTAAGGAGATTGAAAAGTTAGAAAAGGCTGGTACTGACTGGATACACCTGGATGTAATGGACGGAATGTTTGTTCCTAATATCACTATCGGGTCTCCCGTTATCAAAGCCATCAGAAAGATAACAACGTTACCATTTGATGTTCATTTAATGATTGAAAAACCAGAGAGGTACATTGATGATTTTGTCAAAGCTGGTTCAAATTATCTCACTGTACATGTTGAAGCGACAGATGACATTATGGCTACTATTAACAAAATACATGATTATGGTGTAAACGCTGGAATATCCGTCAACCCTGAAACACCGGTCTGTATGTTAAATGAGTACCTTGATAAAGTAGATTTGGTACTGGTAATGGCTGTTCATCCAGGATTTGGAGGACAAACATTTCGCGAGGAGGAACTTTCAAAAATATCTTATCTGAAGGACTATAAAAAGGAACATAACCTAAAATATGATATATCGGTCGATGGTGGGATCAATAGTAGAACTGGTAGAAAATGTGTCGATGCTGGTGCCACCGTTTTAACTGCAGGAAGTTACCTCTTCAACACAAAAAACATAATGTCTGAAATATCTCTCTGGCACAGCTACTAATTAAGTGGTATCATTTTGGACATGTTAGTAATCGAAATGTGTATTGGGTGTAGTGCGAGTTAAGGTTTATTAAATTTGTTTGTTTTTTCATTTTAAATATTGTTGATCTTTGCTAGAAGAGACGTTGTCATACAGACGCACATACGTTGCGAAATTGAGTGAGAACGTAATTTCGAATTCAAGGAATTAACTTTAGAGGTTTATAGTGCTAATTTTGACAATAAGTGCTAAATTTACACATACAAAAATGCAAAAAAAGAAGTAAGGTTACCTTGAAACCTTTCAAATTTGTTATATGGGGGGACGAATCCGATGTGCCTATACTGAATTAGCACTATCCAACACACCGCTTATATACAAAACGCTAAGTTAATATTATCGTTTGACATGTTATATTTATGTTGAGTGGAAGAAACGGTTTCTTGCTAAGTAATTTTGCTCTTTCAACAATCGTTTTCGCCGTACTTATTATCATATTTGCAGTTTGTGCGCTATCTAGAGTGGATATATGGGTTGATGTATTGATATTGATAGTCATGATGACAGTTGGGTTTTTTGGTATTCTTCCTCATATATCTGAAGAAGAGTAGAGGTGCGGCATGGGAGTTAATCTCTCTAGTTTAATCGAACCGGAAAATATAGAACTCTTAGACCTCTGCGGGAAGACTATTGCAATAGATGCATACAACACAGTATATCAGTTCCTTTCAATAATTAGACAACCAGATGGTCATCCTCTCACTGATAGCAATGGAAGAATAACGTCACATTTATCAGGGCTCTTTTATAGAACAGTTAGTCTCATTGAGGCAGGAATAGAACCTTCCTTTATTTTTGATGGTAAACCACATGAACTTAAAATGAATACACTGGTTGAACGAAAAAAAAGAAGAGAAAACGCAGAGAAAGAATGGGAACAAGCCGTCAAAGATGGAGATAAAAGAAGGGCATTTACCAAAGCCCAACAAACATCCAGAATAACTCCAGAAATCCTGGATTCATCAATAAAATTACTGCATCTCATGGGTATCCCAGTAGTATATGCACCAAATGATGGAGAAGCTCAGGGAGCATATATGTGCTCTAAAGGTGATGTCTGGGCATCAGCATCCCAGGATTTTGATTCATTATTATTCGGAGCTCCTAAGCTTGTAAGGAATATAACAATTACAGGAAGAAGAAAAATTCCTGGAAAAGATCTTTATAGGGATGTTAAAACAGAACTTATTGACTCTGCTGAATTCTTAGAAAAATTAGGTATAACAAGAGAGCAACTAGTAGATATTTGCATACTTATGGGAACAGATTTTAACACTGGTATATACGGAATAGGCTCTAGGAAGGGACTTAAACTCATTAAAGATTATGGTAATATTGAAAATGTGCTGAAACACATAGGTCAAGAAATTCCGATGTACCAGGAGGTCAGAGATATTTTTCTTAATGGAGAATATTCCAACAATTATGACCTCAGGCTCAAAGAAATGGACCGTGACGGCATTATAGAATTTTTAACTGACTATAATTTTTCAAAGGAACGTGTAGAGTCTACTTTAGATAAAATAGACGACTCTAGAAAAATCAATATCGCCAAAAAACAACAAAAATCTCTTGACACTTGGTTTTAATCAGTTATTCAATAGTTTCTTAATAATTTCGACCGTTTTGTCTACAAGATCTAGTTGAGCCAGTTCGTTATAGTCTACAAATTTATATTTATCATTCTCGAAATTTGGCTTTGCATTTTGATTTTCTATGTAAAATAAAAACGGGATAATTTTCCAGATAGTTCTGTCCTCTCTGACAAAAATTGGATCTATTGTTTTAACAGAATGACTGAATTTTATACCAGTTTCTTCATAAATCTCTCTCATTGCAGCAAACTCTGGCTTTTCATTTGACTTTATCTTTCCTGAGCAGAGTCCCCACGTGCCGGAATGTGAATACATATTTGGTGAACGCTTAAATGTCAAAATTTTTTCGTTCATTATGATTACTGAAGAAACACATTCAATAACTTCTATATCTTTAATTTCAACAGTACCGGAATTGGCGTCAACAACAACTTTGTCGCCATCATTAATTAAGTCTGTATCAATCATATCAACCATTGGAATAGAGGATATCACTGCGCCGGTAGCGATTATAATTTCGGCAAATGTATTGATTATTGCTTTTGGTGCGTTGCCGTGAACTTTTAGGTCATACATAACAAAAGAACCAACCGTGCTACCTTTTCCACTGGGAAATACCAATATTTTGTCAGCAACACTACATCTATCTCCCCTTATCTTTAAATCGCCAGTTACTGGGTCTACTTCACCAAGAAAACTTAATGGCTTATCCAATTTGAGTACAGTACCAGTAACTATTCCTCTGCAGATGCTCCTTCCGGGGATCTTCAGTATACCACCTTCAGTAATTGTGTAATATCTTTGCACATTACTTTCTGTGAACAGAGAGTTTGAAGATAATTGCCGGCTTTACAAGAATTTGTACCAGTACAAGAAAACGATTTCTCAATGGGAGAAACAACCATACAGGTATCTGTCAAAACTAGTCCGAATTCTTCTATGATTTTTACGTCTTCATGACATTTTTCTTTAACTGCACTGGAAGTGCAAAACCATATCTCAACATCTTTTTTCTTTTTCTTACTCCTAATCATCAATGCAATTTCATGTATCTCTTTCTCAGTTAAATGAGGACATCCTAACGAAATTAACTGTATATCATCAGTTGTATTCAACTTGTCATAAGCCTCCTTTAATTCATCTTTTCCAACATAAATCACTTCTAATTCATCAATATCGAAATCTGCATATTCAGGCGTTACACCATCAACATGAAACATCGCCACTGAGCCTGATGATGCCATAGCTCCAGCCATAGTTTTAGCTTCCTCTAACCCAGGTTTTATTCCTCTAAAATAAGGAATCTTATTACCTATAATCGAACCCACTGCCTGCCCTAGTAATGAATATTCGAATACAGATCCACCAATGTTTACATCGATAACTACATCAGGCTTTCTATTCTTCTTCAAATGTAATCCATAATTTGCGGTTTTTCCTAAAATTGCCGCAGCTAATGCTCCGGGTCCACCTTCCCTATTAGTTCTGGCCCCTATCATAGAATTAACGTACGATAATGCAGAAGATTCTGCCCAGGCGACATGATCCCCTAACTTGGGTACATTTACACCAGTATACGGTGTACAAGAACACGTGGTGTTGACTCCCATGGATTTGTATAATTCTATTATACGTAGCTGTTTCTTGGCAAAATCCTCAGATATATGCATTTCTGACCATCTATTTCTGTCCATTCCGACAGGATTGAGCGTTGATTTTACCTTTACTTTGGCGCCACCTTTTACAACATCTTCTAAATAAATGAGTCCCCCATCACCAATGGTTTTGTACGATGCACCTGACAAATGAGCTGAAGTAATATTTACAAGATCCTCTGCACCGTATATTTTACCGATTGCAGTTATGAGTTCCATTGCTTTGCGGGCACTTTCTCCTGACTCACCTTTAAGGATCGCCTCTTCATCTTTCGTGAGGTTCATGAGTTACCTGATGTACCTTTATTAATAAGTCATTGACTAATGTTCCTATCATCTTTCTACATCGGCCCGTGTTCATAAGCGCGAATGGTTATAAAGCAAATGTTTATAACACGACTAGTTGAGGGCAGTTACAGCCCTATTAACGGAGAGACTCGTGATGATAAAACAAGTCCGTGAAAATTATGTCGCACCGACAATAGAAAAAGAGATTCGCGATTACTGGGATTTTTCAGATGCATACCATAAAGTGAAAGATTATCGAGCAAACGGGGAAAAATTCTACTTTGTCGATGGCCCGCCGTATACATCGGGACATGTTCACATGGGAACGGCACTTAATAAAACCATCAAAGATATCTTGCTAAGGTATTGGAGGATGAATGGATACAATGTTCGTGACCAGCCGGGATTTGATATGCACGGGCTTCCAATTGAGGTTCAAGTTGAGAAAAAGATCAACGTGCCTGGAAGAGTAAACAAAAACGGACGATCTGATGAAGTTGGCATCAGATCCAAAAAGGAAATTGAAAGCATTGTCGGTATTGATAACTTCGTCAATGCTTGTGAACATCATGCTCTCACACTTCATGAAGAGATGACCAAAGAATTTAAAGATCTGGGCGTGTGGATGGATTGGGAACACCCATACCAAACGATCAAAAACGACTACATAGAATCTGCATGGTGGACCATTCAAAAAGCAGACGAAAAAGGACTTCTTGACTCATCTAGTAGGGTAGTTGCATGGTGTCCAAGATGTGAGACTGCACTGGCTGAAGCTGAAATTGAGTATTGGGATGAAAATGACCCCTCAGTCATGATAAAATTTCAACTCATCGATGACCCGTCTACATCATTATTGATATGGACGACTACTCCATGGACTATTCCTGCTAATCTGGCAGTATCAGTACATCCAAACATGGCGTATGTTAAAGCTATGTTTACCGATGGAAAAAAATTCGATAAAATCATTTGCATGGAATCTCAAGCAAACTATGTAATGAAAAAGGGAGGATTTTCATCTTTTACTGTATTGGAAAGATACAATGGTAAAGATATGGTCGGAATGGCTTACAAACCCCCATTTGATATCGATCCAAAATTGTTATGTGAATCTGATTATCTTTTCAAAATAGTAAACGCAGACTATGTGGAGCAAGATAATACTGGTCTTGTACACACGGCACCAGGGTTTGGTCCGGATGATTACGAAACTGGAAGTAAATACGGTATCATGCCATTCTGTCCAGTTGAAGAATCTGGAAGATATACAGATGAATTCCCTATGATGGCTGGTCGAAAAGTGAAAACTGTCAACGATGATATCATAGAATATCTCGATAGAAAGGGATTCCTCTTCAATTCTGAAAAAATTAAACACAGATATGGACACTGTTGGAGATGTAAAACTTCAATCATCTATAGGAATACTAGACAATGGTTTCTCTCGATACCGAAAGTCAAAGAAAAGATGATTGAAGAAATTGATAGAGTTAAATGGATACCTGAATGGGCAGGTTCTACCAGAGAAAAAAATTGGGTAGACGGCGCTAGAGACTGGTGCATATCGAGACAAAGATACTGGGGTATCCCCATACCAGTTTGGAAATGTATTTGCGGAGAAAAAAAAGTTATTGGACAAATCTCAGAGCTTAAGGATGGTGACGGATACGTAGATGGTATGAATCTACATAGACCTTGGATTGATAGAATTACATTCAGGTGTCCCAAATGTAACAATGTGATGAAAAGGGTGCCAGACATTCTCGATGTGTGGTTTGATTCTGGAATTGCAGCATGGGCGTCAATGGGGTACCCAGCTAAAAAAGATGAGTTCAATAAATGGTGGCCGTGTAAATTTATCGTTGAGGCACATGATCAAACTAGAGGATGGTTCTATTCACAACTTGGAGCGGGTGTGATTTCATTTGACAGGGCACCGTATGACGAAGTGATGATGCATGCATGGATCCTCGATACAAAAGGACAAAAAATGTCTAAATCATTGGGCAATGTAGTCGAGCCAAAGGAAGTAGCTTTAGAATTCGGCGCTGATGCCATGAGATTATATTCTATTAAAGCAAACCCTCCTTGGGACAATACGTGTTTTCAGTGGGATACCAAAAAGAATCCACCTATGAAGGATGGACCAAAAAATGCGTGGAAAACCCTAAACATATTTTGGAACGTCGTAAAATTTGCCACTATGTATATGGAAATTGATAATTTTGATTTTAAGAAGTACAGTCCTTCCAATATGGAACAACATTTTAGACCTGAGGATCACTGGATATTCTCACGCACAGAAAAAATGAAAGCATCTGTGACAGAATGCATAGAGTCGAGGGAATTACATAAAGCTGCACGTGCCATCGAAGACTATATAATAAAAGATCTATCAAAATGGTACGTCAAACTTATTAGAGATAGAAGTTGGACTGAGGATGATGACTCACAGATTGATAAATTTGCATCATACTGTGCGTTGTACTACTCGATTATGCAAACCGTACTTGTGATGGCCCCGTTTACTCCACACATTTCAGAGGAGATTTACCAACACGTAAGTGGAGAACGACTCACTGTCCATATGGAAGATTGGCCCGCTGTAAATACGTCATATATACGTAATGATCTCGAGGCTAACATGAGTGTCATTCAAGAGTTGGTCGAAAATATAGCTACTGAGAGAGCAAAAATGGGCAGTAAACTTAGGTGGCCTCTTAAACAAGTATATGTCTGTGGGAGAAACCAATCTGCGAATAACGCCATACAAATGTTCGAGGATATTTTGAAGCAGCAAAGCAATGTAAAAAATGTTGTCTACGTTATGCCAGAAGATATACCAGAAAACAAAGAACTTTGTACCTATAGCGAAGGACAAATAGCCATAGACTTCGACGTAACACCAGAAATAGAGGCGGAAGGATACGCCAGAGAGTTGATTAGAAGGATTCAACAAATGCGTAAAGATATGAAGTTAAATATCGAACAATTCATAGATATTCAGGTAAGCGCTGATGAACGTCTTGTAGAATTTTTCAGAACTTGGGAAAATGTTATAGCCATAGAGGTTAGAGCAAAATCAATAGAATTCACCAAACCTGTTGAAGGAATGAAATGCTGGGACATTGTTGGAAAAAATGTTAAGGTTGCAGTCACCCAGGTTTGAAAATTTTGCGTACACCTACGTCATTTTTTTATGATGTACCTTATTGCTTCATTCGCAAGAGTCATACCAAACACGGCTGGTATCGTGGGTAGAGATCCTAAAATGTTTTTTCCATGAGTGTTTATATTAGGCGATCTAACAGAAACAGGTTCTTCAGAGTATACACAAGTGATGCAGTCTGTGTTGATATCTTTTAAGCGTGATCTTACAGACGATGCAAGCGGACAAACTTTAGTCTTATTCAGTGTTGCAACTTTAATAGACTGTGTGCTAAAGTGTAGTGCAGCACCCATAGATGAAAATGTTTTAATTTTCATATTTGCAGCGGTCCTGAGAAGTGATACTTTGTGTTCTATTGTGTCTATTGCATCTATCAAAATGTCAGGACGTGGATCCAAAATTCCCGGTGCCGTTTCACTGGATATCAAACAAACCACCGCTTTCGCATCGATAGATGGATTAATTGATCTGGCACGTTCTAATGCCACATTGGCCTTGAATTTTCCAATAGTATCCGTTGTGCATAAAATTTGTCTGTTTAAATTACTTGGATCAAATAAGTCGATGTCTACTACTTTTATGTGACCAACACCCGCTCTCACAAGACCTTCCAGAGCAAATCCTCCAACTGCTCCTACGCCACATATTACAGCATAAGTATCCCTGAGCGCATTTACGCCCTCTTGACCGATGAGTAACATTGTTCTTGATTCGATACCCAACATTACTCTATATATCCAGCGAAAAATTAATAATGTTTTACTTTTGTATTAAAGGAAGATATATCGCAATTATATCATGTGGACTATTAGCGAAGACGTTTCATGTTATCGTGTTTCCTTAGTGAATTCTTACACATACAATGTACATTCATCATTAAAGATTGAGCGTGTACATATGGGTCACAAGTGTGTTATCAACCCCACGAAAACACAAATTTATAGATACGATTGTAACGGCGTGGGTCGCGTTGTAGTCGTTCAGTCCATCAAAGTTAATATATGAAATATGAAAAAGGAGTATTTTGACATTTAAATTACATGTCAGTCCAGGCAATGTTACGGATACAAAATGGAGATTTATTTTTATTCTCTCTGTGAAACGCCACACACTCGCAACATTTTCCGTGTCTGGGACATTTTTCATTGGGACAATTGCAATTTTTTGTAATTAAACTGTACTCACACATATGTTTATGATAGTACAATACAAATAAAAGAACTTATGCTATTGAATTTTTGTATCGATAATATTTTTAAAAATGTTATGAATTCAGCAAATCTTAAGAAGTAAATTCCTTAGTTATATATGCTTTTAAATGTCAAACAAAATGATATGTCTGGTACCGAGCTGAAAATATACCGTATAAATTTTTTTGGTAGCAGTAGTTAGATTTCGGATTTACAAAATCCTCGATTTGAGGATGTGTGGCATCTTTTCATAAAATCAAATTCATCGAGTATATACATCTAATTTGTTGTTTAGTGGTACTTTAAAATTATCAGGTCAGAAAGTTTCAGGTCTCTTAAAAATTCTATTTGACTCCTTATATGGTGTTCTTCCTTAACATGCTGTGATGCATCGCATTGATGAATGTTGTGATCATTAATTTTCAACTTGCCGTTAAATCCAAGAACAAACGCGAGTATAATACGATAAATGACTTCGGTAGGTGCGAAGCCATATATTTGATTTTCAAAAATGTGCCTGAGACGTTCTTCATCATCTGAAAATAAAGTCTTCATACGTCGACTACGACATAGCTCTTTTGCGATTTCGATAGGCTAAAGCTTAGATTTCATGTTAAAGATCGGTAATCCGGAGTGGGATCTGATTTTCCTGATCTGTTTATCAAGTTTTCTTATCAATAAGTGCATTTTGAGGGATTAATGATTCATGATCTAATATTTGCCAGATGAACTTTTTCGTTGATCTCATGCACTTCTGCAACCGGAAAACATGGGCAATTCTCCATAGTCCTTATTGTCTCTTGTAATTTTATCCATCGCAGTGTTACCATGTGTACAAGTACAATGTACATTTTGTCGCTAACTTATTGTTTTAAATATTGTAAAAGGTCAAACCAAAATTGTGTTTATGTGGATGAAACAAACAAATTGTATACTTACCAATTCCATAGGTGTGAATAATGCATTAAAAACAATCTGGATTCACGTTTTTAATCTGTGAGGTTTAAACATCATATTGGTATATTTGATAGGTTTATACAAAGTAACTCTTTTCAAACTAGCGTCTAGGTATATAGCTCGAAGAGGATGAATATCAACGTGTATTGAAAAACTGTGATGAAATGCGGACCTGTCGGGATTTGAACCCGAGTCAGAGGCTCCGGAGGCCTCTATGCTATCCAAGCTATACTACAGATCCCTGAAATAAAGAAGATAGAAGAAAGTGAATTCGCTGGCATGTTCATTAGTTTTAAAGTTCTCGTTAAAAAGAAGTAAAAAAAGTTTTTTATTCTTTGTTGAATTGAGTATATCCGCATTTTCCACATGACACGCGGTTTTTATGCGTCGCCATAAATATACCCGGTCCGCATTTAGGGCAAGCGGTCTTAATTCTTGTAAGTGAATCTCCCTTAATGTCGTATGCGTTGGACTTCTTGACTGAGTTCTTAGACGTTTCTTTTTTTGCCATTTAATCACTCCGATGGTGCTTTTGGTGCAACATACTCAGGTTTTTGCATACCGTTTCTCTTAAGAATATAATCAGGCTCTACTGTTTGCGCTTCTTCCTTTGTTGCATAAATTTTGGCATATCCATTTGATTTTCCAGTTCCATAAACAGTCTCAATGCTGTTGAGAACAACCGTGTCTCTTTTTACCTTTGCAATTTTCGCTATTTCGTCCACAACTGCCTTTTTGCTGGGCGTTACTTCTCCGACGTGATCAATAACAAAGTAAATTTCGGTTCTTTTAAAAGCCATGTTTTCTTTCTTTTTTACAATTTCTATCTTCATTCGAATTCCTCCATCTGTTTCCAAAGTTCCTCTACTTTCTTTTTGGTGGCAATATCTGTAGAAACTACCATCATTCCTCTGCCTGGACACCCATATACCACTTCTATATCATTAGGCGAATGAAGAACACATGGTATAAATGCCAGGTCCTCCTCCCCTTCAACATAAATAAGATTCGTATCACCGGTTTTTAAAGAGTTTTTTATCGTGTTGTTGAGTTCGTTGGTTATAACACCAGCGGGATTTCTAACGATTCTCTTCTTTTCTTCTTTAACTAAAGATGAAAACTCTGTCATTATGTGTCTTTCTGTGTATCCATCATAAATGGACAAAAGGGGGCGCATGCCTTTTTTCCTCACGGTCAGCGATACCATGTCACCGATGGTGATCATTCTCTTGTCATTATGGTGGGAAAGGTCGTTCTCTTTTAGATCACGACCTAGAATCTCTTTAAAAATCTCTTTTTTTCCTTCGGGAATTCTGCGCCCAGTCATATCAGCGAACTCTCAACGCAAACTTACCATTGAACGTAATGCCCATTCTTTTGGCAATATCCGACTTAGTGTGGTCTATGATAACAAGGTATCCCTGCCACTCTTTTGATGTTTGCCCCCCACAAACTGAACAGACGTCTTCTGTCGTTATACGACTACACTTTTTGCATGCCTTCATTGTGGGCCCTTTTACCATTACACTTCGCTCCTTTTCTTCTCATCTTCAGCGATCCATTCTAGTTTACCAAGGCCCACCTGACCACGCGTAACTAAACCGATCTTACTGTCCTGAGGATTTTTTTCATTGATATCCATACTGATGATTCTGGCTCTTACTCTGTCCCCTACACTCAATGTTCTTTTCGAATCTTTTCCGATGAGTCTTTGGTTATCCTCATCGACATCGACACGTTCATTCATTACTTGACTGATATGAAGGAGTCCGTCAAGAGGACCGAATTTAATAAATGCTCCGTATTTGGTGATCTGAACGACATTACCTTCGATTATTTCATTCTCTTTAAATCTGAAAACAAGTTGATCGAACTTAACAGTTTGATAAACCGATCCGTCTCCATGAACGATACAACCCGGCCCTACCGGTTGAACATTTTTTATAAGAACGGTTAACGACTTATCAGATCCGAATTGTCCTTCATAAAGCTTCCATGTAAGGACATCAATCACGTCATCAATGTTCTCATTGAGCTTGGAAGGGGGAATCGGAACAACCCTTTCAGCCTGTGTTATCATATACATAGAATATACCTTGGATGCACATGGATTATAAAAATTATATTTAAAGATAATCGAAACAGCATACAATGAAAAAATATATGGGGTATTAAGCCCCAATGAGTTCATACAACGTACAAAACTGCTGTGACTAAACAAATAGTCGATAGCAGTTTGATTAGGACATGAATTGATGGTCCAGCTGTATCTTTGAATGGATCGCCGATTGTGTCACCAACAACTGCAGCGGCATGTGCAAATGACCCTTTACCACCATGATTTCCTGCCTCAATGTATTTCTTGGCATTATCCCACGCTCCTCCTCCGTTGTTAAGAAAATTGGCCATCAAAATGCCGACGATAGTTGCAACCATTACGAGCCCACCTACTGCATATGGTGAGATATGTTGAAATTCTTTGGGAAGAACATATCTGTATAATATACCAAAAATTATAGGTGTCAGGATGGGCAAAATGGCAGGTACTACCATTTGTTTAAGTGCGGAACGTGTCGCAATATCAACACAACGTCCGTATTCAGGTTCCTTTTGTCCTTTCATAATAAGACCGTCAGCAAACTGCTCACGAACTTCTTGAACCATTTCTCCAGCTGCAGTACCGACCGCACGGATAGCTAAAGAAGTAAAAAAGAAAACGAGGGCTGCACCGATAAGACCTCCAACGAAAATCAAAGGATTACTGAGTATGACGTGATTCATCTCTGTCTCAATGCCAGTATCATTTTTCTCTGCAATAATCTCGAAAAATGCTGCGAACAATAAAAATGCTGCCAACGCAGCTGAAGACATTGCATACCCCTTAGTGAGCGCTTTGGTAGTATTACCGATGGCATCGAGCTTATCTGTTCTATTCCTTACTTTCTTGGGTTGATTAGACATTTCTACAATGCCACCTGCATTGTCAGTGATTGGTCCAAACGTATCTTCAGCAAGGATAAATCCTGATGACGCAAGCATTGAAATTGTAGCGATTGCAGTTCCATAAAGACCGAGTGTAAAACTACCTCCATTAACAGAGAAAAATCCAAGCGCATATGTTACCACGATGGCTATACCGATGCATATTACAGGTATAACAGTAGATTCCAAACCAACAGATAACCCCATAATGGCATTTGTAGCTGGCCCTGACTCGGATTGTTGAGCAATTGCCTTAACGGGCTTATGGTCACCTGTGTAATATTGCGTAACATATACTACAATAAGGCCGAGAACAATACCTACAATTCCGGCAACAGCAAAGTTAACCCAGTTAATGTTTGTTATGTCTTTTAGTAGCCAGTAACATGAAAAAATCATGGTAATGACAACTAACGCCATGGTTACGTAGTAACCTTTGTTCAACGCGGGAATAATTTCAGCATTTTCATTTTTGAGACGGACACAAAGGATTCCAACGATAGATGCAAGGAGACCGAGTGCCATGATGACAAGTGGAAGATAGATAAAATTTAGGCTTTGATTGTATTTGAAAACTGCAAGACCGATGACCATCGCACCGATGATCTCAGCTGCGGTGGATTCAAATATGTCTGCACCGCGTCCTGCACAATCTCCAACATTATCCCCAACCAAATCTGCAATAACCGCAGGGTTTCTAGGATCGTCTTCAGGAATACCAGTCTCAACTTTTCCAACAAGATCAGCACCGACATCTGCAGCTTTGGTATAGATGCCTCCACCTAATTGAGCGAATAGGGCTGCCATAGATGCACCAAAGGCAAAGCCAACTACAGAATGGAGGGTAAGTGTCATATCATTACACCATATACTGTAAACATAAAATACAGAAAAAAGACCTGCAAGTGAAAGAACAGACACAGCAATACCGGAGATCGCTCCCCCACGGAATGATGTCTTAAATGCCTCTCCGAGCGACCGCATAGCAGCTGCAGAGGTTCTGATGTTAGAATTAACTGATACTTTCATCCCGATATATCCAGAAAGGATTGAACAACTAACACCAAGAACAAACGCAATTGCTACTTTGTAATTTAGATAATTTTTAAAATCGTCGATAAACCCGATAGCCGCTATGATAATAGCGATAACGACTGCAATAATCGTAATCGTTCTATATTGCCTCTTAAGATAGGCCATCGCACCTTCCTCAATCTTATCAGAGACGGCCTGCATTTCAGGCGAACCTTTATCCTTTGAGAAAATCTGCCTGATAAAGATGAAGGCGACGATGAGTGCAATAATGGTGGCAATAGGTACTATGAACAATAGATTATCACTTGTAAACTGTACCATGTTTGACATCTAGTAACACCTTTAATGTTGCTTATGCCCTTAATCTATCTCTATATAAAAGGCATACGGACACTAAACGAATGGTGATGAACGCTCTGTTATCTGAGATATTGGTATATCTTTTTCTAGAGTTACAAGCACAGGTTCCCCATTATCGGCAATGTATCCCCAACCGTACGTAGTTATTGGGTTAGTCGTTTTTTTGTTAAAGATTTTTTCAACGATCTTAGAACCAATTGAACATGTTATAGATAGTACGACGTCTGGCTCGTTATATTTAATGATGTTTCTTTTACCAATAACGTTACTCTCAATACAAGACGCTGAAACTGCGACTGTATCGACTACCTCAACACCGTCTTGAAAAAGTCGTTTGGCAAGTTTTTCACATGATTCTAGACCACCTAAACGATTACATAATCTGGCACATGTGTTACATGTCCAAATAAGCACTTTCTTTTTTTTAAAAAGAGTACTTAATTCGGAATAATCCATACTCCTGGCTATAATTAACATCGCATTTATGTATAGGAGTTATCATACATAGCCGATTCGAATGACCCTCATGACGACTAACGATGCCATTGGTCTAGTTTTAGTTTACGGGTTAATTATTGTTACACTCGTTTTAAGCGCTGTTGTCGAAAAAAAATATACAAATTTAGATCCAAGAAAGATCGTTCATATAGGGATAGGTAACTTCGTATTCGTTTGGTGGATGTTTACACAATCTTGGGTTATGCTAGCTTTTTTCACCAT